>NZ_CP083646.1:334672-669344 GCF_020099275.1 Corynebacterium falsenii
CATCGGCGTGCCGGACTACCGGCTGTTCATCCGCGGCGATGAGGTGGAGTACCACCGCCGCCTGGTACGCAGCGGCCTGCGGTTCGGCACATGCCTGACCACGGCGTATCTGCACCCGGATGGCTCCGACGAGTTCAAGCCGATCCTGGGCGGCAAGATGCACACCCAGTACCCGGATAACGAGTTCAAGCGCTTCTTCACCTACCGCAACCGTGGCTACATCATGAACCAGCCCGGCATGCGCAAGCTGCTGCCGCAGGAGTACGCCCGGTTCGCGTGGTTTTTCCTGGTGCAAAACCGGGATGTCAAGGGCTTCAAAGAGTGGTTCTCCCTGCACAAGGCGGGGCGCAACGAGCGCTTCAACCGCCCCTAGCGGAGGACTAGCGGAGGATAAACTCCCGCATCATCGTGGTCCACTGACCCACGTCATCGGGCGTTTCCGCGATGTGGACCTCTGCGTTCGGCAGTAGGTCACCGAGTTCCTCGGCGCTCTCGATGGGGTGGCCGGGGTCCTGGGTCCAGGCCAGGATGAGCACCGGGCACTCGATCTGCATGATCTTTTCCTTGGCCGGCAGGTTCGCCTTGGCGGCGCCGCGATAGGCGATCGGCAGGATGGATTCCAGCACGTCCGGGTCCGTGTGCGGCCGGTCGGGGTTCACGGCCGGTGGCAGGGCCTCGTGCTTCGTGAACTCCGAGTAGGCTGCTAGGCCGTTGTCCTCCACATATTGCGCCGAGAACTCGTAGCCGGTGGCTCGGGCGCTGCGATTTTCCCAGACGGTGGGCGGGAGCCCCAGAATGAGCTTGTCGAACAGGCCGGGGTGCTTTACCTGAGCAGTGAGCAGGGTGGCGCACCCCATGGATTGCCCGATTCCCACGAGGGGGCGTGTGTCGGTGACATCCGGCCACACATCCCCCACCACGGCGTAGAGGGTATCCGCCAGGGAGTCCCAGAGAAAGTCCTGCTCAACGGCCTTCTGCCCATCATGGGCTCCGTCTTCGCGCAAGCGCGTGCGGCCGTGCCCCGGCGCGTCGTAACGCAGTGTCTCGAACTCCGGCAGATCGTGGACGAAGTTCAGCCCCAGGATCTCATCGCGCGCCATGGAGCTGGTGAGCCCGTGGAGCTGCACCAGGCGGGCGCTGGCCGCCGGGGAGGGGTGAAGATCAGCGGCGATGGCCCACCTGCCCACGTCAAGTTTCAATGATGTCAACGCGCTTGACCTTTCCCGGAAACATTTGGTTTTTAGTCTGCCTATTATGCGACTCACAACGATTAATACCATGAACCTCCGCCCGGGCATTGTGCACAGCTACGGGGTGACAACCCGCACCCGCAGCGGGTCGGTTGCCCCGCCCATTAGCTTTGACCAGCGCCAACACTGTGCCCGCGGGCCGCGCCCGGGTTCATGGATGGCGGTGAGTTTTAGCCTCCCCCGCGCCGCCACCCTGTCCCAGATCAGCACCGCGTACCACCACCTCATCGCCCACCACGGCACGATGCAGACAGTGGTGGTAAACCCGGCCGACCCTCGGCTGGAGGTGGTGAACGTGTGCCAGGGTAACTGGCACCCGGAGACCGGTGGCATGGATGGCGACGAGCAGTTCGATCCTCGCCCGATCTTGCGCGAGGTCTTTGACCGTTGTTGCAACCCGTTCGCCAGCCCGTCCCACCAGCTGTGCGTTGTTGACCACCGGGCTGGCACGGCGCAGGCCACGCGCGTGGGCGAGCCGATGGAGGATGCGACCGTGATCATCGGCTTTGATCATTCCCACACGGATGCTTGGAGCTTGCTGGTGACGATCCGCGACTTCACGGCTCTGCTCGATGCGGTGATCAGTGGCACGGATCCGGCGACCGTGCTGACGCCCACGTTGGGCTTCGGTGATCATTCCCGGCAGTTGGTGGAGCGCAACGGCGCGCCCGAGCACGTGGTGGCCCGCTGGCACGAGCACCTAGCGGACGGGACGATGCCCGTGTTCCCAGGGGACCTCGGGGATCTCTCCGAGCCGCGGTCGCAGGTGGTGGACGTGGTTGATATTTTCGACGCCAACGAGCTCATCGCCTTCGATGATGCATCGGCCGCCCAGGACATGAGCATGTTGGGGCTGGCGGTGGCGGCGATGGCTCCGGTGAAGGCTGTATTCCCCATTCATTCGCGCCGCCAGCCGCTCACCCCTGCTGAGACCTGGGATAACGCGATGGGGTGGTTTATCACCAACTCCATCCTGGACTGCCCGGACGTGGGGGCGGAGCCGGGCCACGCAGACGTGAGCCATGCTGCCGCTGCCCGCTCGATCATGGACGCGATCCGCGAGACAATCCAACTAGGTTCGTATCCCCTGGCGCCGATCATGGAACCGTGGGGCGGAAACGTGCCCGCTACAAAGGGAATGTTCGCGATCTCCTGGCTGGATAACCGCAAGCTGCCGGTGGATATTGAGCCAGGATTGGAACCGCAGCACATCTCCGCAGAGATCAAGACCGACGGGGTGATGGCGTGGTTCGTGTCCAATGACGACGGCATGCACCTGCGCGTGCGCTACCCGGACACCCCGGAGGCGCGGCAGTCAGTGCCGGCGTGGTGCCGGAAGGTGGTGGCCACGATGCGCGCTGAGGTGCAGGGCAGTGTGGGAGCGGGGCTGCCGGTCACGGTCTGCGCACCTGCCGCGACGCTCGCCGGATCCAAGCCGGATCCCGAACCGGCCAGCGCCTGATCTGGAACCCACCTGGGAAATCGGGCTCCTCGCCCCCGTCTGGCTTTATCACTGCAGTGCGCAGGCGTATCCTTATTCTTTAGCCTGGCTCACGACCCACGCATCGTGGGCCGCACCAGGTTGATCACACCAGGTTGATCGCAGCACCAGAGCCCCCGCACATAGAGGACGCCCGTGACCACAGCCCCCACTTCCGAACAGCGCACGCGCCGCAGCTTCAGCAAGCGCAACGTTGCGCGGCAGTTCATCCAATTCGGAATGGTCGGCGCCTCCGGTTTCATCGTCAACCAGGCGGTGTTCGTGCTGTGCAAGAAGACTCTCGACTGGGGTTGGGACCACTCCGCAGACGATGTGCTGCTCAACCTCGTGGGTACTCAGTTCAACCTGCGCTGGTATCACCTGTTCTCCACCCTGGCTTTCATCGTGGCGAACGTCTGGAACTTCCTGCTCAACCGCTACTGGACCTTCTCCGGCGTGCCGAAGAAGGCCTGGTGGAAGCAGCTCCCGCAGTTCATGGCGGTGGGCGTCTTCGGCCTGCTCATCACGCTGGCCGTGGCCACCGCCTTGGTGAACCCCGAATCGCCCATCGCGCTGCCAGCGGATATCTTCAACGACTCCACGGGTCTACGCACCCGCGTGTACTGGGGTAACTTCATCGGCGTGATCGTGGCCGTTCCCGCGAACTTCCTGTTCAACAAGCTGTGGACCTTCCGCGCGAAGCCCGCTAAGGGCGTGCGCACCCGCGGTCCCCGCACCGCCACCCACCCCGTGGCGGCCGCGGCCACTGGAGCCCCCGACGCCGACATTATGGGCGAAACGGACCGGGGTGGCGTCGAGAACAAGAAAGCCAACAACAGCGCAGGCGACAGTCCCACACGCGCACACAACCCCGAGGCCTAGAGACCCCAAAAGGACAAACGATGGCAAAAACCGTGAATGGTGAACCGTACGCCGCGAAGTACCCGGTCACCACGATGATGGAATCGCAGCTGGTGCGGTTCATCCTCGTGGGCGGGTTCAGCGCCATTGTGGACTTCGGGTCCACGGCGATCTTCCACTTCGGGCTGGGGTTCAGCGACACGCTATCGAAGTCGCTGGGCTTCGTGCTGGGAACGCTGACGGCGTACATCATCAACCGCCGGTGGACGTTCCAGGCCGAGCCTTCCACGTTCCGGTTCGTGGTGACGATGGTGTCCTACGCCCTGACCTTTGGCGTACAGGTGGGGCTCTACAAGGTGTTCATCCCGGTGCTGGAGGGGATGGACCTCAGTGCATTCTGGATTCGCGTGTGGAGCTTCGTGATCGCGCAAGGCACGGCGACGGTGCTGAACTTCCTGATCCAGAAGTTCCTGATCTTCAAGAAGTAGCTCGCGGTTAGTGCTGCAGGAGGAAGCGGTACATCTCCAACCGATCCACCAAGGAGCTGCGCTGCACGAGCGGCACCGTGGTCTCCTCCGGCGACGGCGACCAGCTATCCGCACCGGCCATCGCCAGGACCTTCCGGGTGCGGGTGCAGAGCTCGCGCACGGCGTTGGCGCTAGTTCCGGGGTAGCCCGCCAGGGTCATGAACGCCTCGCGGACCCGCTCAGCGTCATCGTCTTTGACCAGCGTGGACAGGGCGATGATGTGCGCCCACGCCGCGGCGCGGGCCTTGGGCTCGTGTTCCACGGGCGCGTCGGCGAGTAGTTCCGCGGCCTGTTCCGACACGACCGCCGGGCGGTCCAGATCCAGCGATTGCAGCAGCGGAATGAACTCACAGCTCTCCGGGGACTCCAGCCAGCGGCGCAGCTCCGGTTTCACGGCTCCGAGGACATGCTCGACCGTGGCCTCGCCCGCCAGTTCCACGTTGATTTCCGCCACGCTGGGCCATTTGCGGATCTTGAGCGGGTGCTGGCGCAGCGCGGGGGCGCTGTTGCTGTCCGCACTGTTGGCGCTGTTCGCACCGCTGGCACTGACGCTCCGTCGCGCACTGAGCCGCACGCTCACATAATCGCAGCTCACCAGCTTCGCATCGGGAACGGACTCCAACCCATCGCCACCATGCGACGCCAACACGCCGTGCAGCCCAAGCGCCCTACTGATCGTGTCCTCCGCCTGGCCGCACAGTTCCTCACCGGCGCGCACGTCGCGGTGATCCACCACAGTCACGCTGAAGTAGAACTCCCCCACCACGAGCAACCCAGTCATGCCCACGGCGCGCTCGCCTTCGCACGCCTGCCACAGCGACGTGCCCATGGACTCCACACCATCCAAGCCCTGCGCGGCGTACGTCCTGCCGGAGATGCGGAAGCTCCACGGCTCGCCGACCGCGTGCGGCTGGTGGTAGTCCTGCCTTTCCACACGCTCTGGCCAGCCGTAACAGGTCAAAATGGCATCGGCGGCGTCGGCGATACTGAGCCCGGCATCCAGCACCACCAGGCGCGAATACAGGCCCCCGGCGGCCTGGTGTTGCACGGACACGAGGTACATGTGCCGGTGCATTCGGCGCTCCAGCGCGGAGGACCCGAAGTCTGCTCCGCCGCGCCCACCGGCGTTGCTGCCGCCGGCGAAAATGATTCCCTGAGCATGCGAATCGTCCCCGCCGGGGAATCGGATCACACGCTCACTGTTCATGCCGTCAAGCGTAGTGGCACTCCCTGCAGCTCGCTGAGTGAGTCATCGACCTCTCCGAGCCTGCGCACGCGCAGTTTGTCGAACGCATTCCACTGCCGGATCCACGCGCGCAGCCCCTTGGCCGTGGCGAGCGCATCGGTGATCGCGCTGGTCGTGGCCGGATCTTGCCCCTCGGTTTCGGGCGCGCGCGCCGCATCTGGCTCGAGTGGCTCGACCGTTCCCCACGCCGGTTGCCGCTTTTCTGGGAATTCCTTGGCAAACGTTTCCTTCGCTCCCGCGATGGCTTCCTCGGCCGCGTGTTGGGTGGCCGCACGGTCGATGATCGGCAGGTCTTTATCGTCGACGCCACCACGCACGTCCTCCACCGATACCCCCTCGGTGAGCAGCACGGGGTATCGCAGCAAGGTGGTGAGGATGGAGCGCTGGTCACTGCGATTTTCAATCCAGTCGGCGGAGCTGGCGAAGCCCTGGATGCCGTCCGCGGTGATGACCCACGCGCCAGAGAAGTCTCCGAGGGTGACGGTGGGATCGGTTTCCACCTGCCAGACGGCGTAGACGGGCCCGCGCTCGCCCTCGGCGCGGGCGAGCACCATGATGGGATCGAACTGGGGTGCTGCCGTGGGGGCTGGTGAGGGGGCTGGTGCTTGGTCGCTCATGGCACCCCATCATAACCGCGTGCGCTGGCACAGTAAGCTGCACATCATGGCAGTCTTTGACTTTTTCTCCCGCAAGAAGCGCAGCCCAGAGGACCAGGAGCAACGTGCGAACCCGGTGCGGGTTGGTGGCGTCGGCGAAAAAAGCTCCTACGAAGCATCCACGCGCACAAACCTGCCACTCAACGAGTTCATGACACGCCTCATGGCCCAGGAACTTCCCATCCTGGATAGCACCAGCAGGCAACGGGTCAACGACATCCTCCGAAGCTACGACGGCCCCGAAATCACCAGCGTGGAGGAACTGCCGGAGGAGATCCGGCAGATTATGGAGCTGTATTAAAACTCCCCGTGAGAACCCAGGGAACCACTCCCAACCGGCCTGTTTGAAAGCGGGCCTGAGCAGTCGCTGTACTAGGGTGGGAACTATGGATTTGCAGACCAGCACGAAAACTCTCACCGGGTGGGGGCGCACCGCGCCGACCACCGCAGAGGTTCTTAAGACTCCCGATGTGGATGTCATCGCCAAGGCCGTGGCGCAGGTCGCCGATGATAACGCCGATAAGCCCGCCCACCTGCAGCGTGGTGTGATCGCCCGTGGCATGGGGCGCTCCTACGGCGACCCCGCTATGAACGCCGGCGGGCTTGTCATCGACATGCAGGAGCTCAACCAGATCTACAGCATCGACCCCGACAACGCCCTCGTGGATGTCGATGCGGGCGTGACCCTGGATCAGCTCATGAAGGCCGCCCTGCCCTACGGCCTATGGGTACCGGTGCTGCCGGGCACCCGCCAGGTCACCATCGGCGGCGCCATCGGCCCGGACATTCACGGCAAGAACCACCACTCCGCAGGCTCCTTCGGCAACCACGTTGTGTCGATGGAACTGCTGGTGGCCGACGGCCGGGTGCTCCACCTCGAGCCCGAAGGTAGCGAGGACGACCCGGATGGCGAACTGTTCTGGGCCACCGTGGGCGGCATGGGCCTGACCGGCATCATCCTGCGCGCGAAGATCCGCATGACCAAGACGGAGACCGCGTACTTCATCGCCGACGGCGACCTCACGCACTCCCTGGACGAGACGATCGCATTCCACTCGGACGGCTCCGAGCACAATTACACCTACTCGTCCGCGTGGTTCGACGCGATCTCGGGCGGTAAGAAGCTGGGCCGCGCCGCCATTTCGCGCGGTAGCCTGGCCACGCTCGACCAGCTCAAGGAACTCGCGCCGAAGCTGGCCAAGGACCCGCTGAAGTTCAATGCGCCGCAGCTCATGACGGTGCCGGATATCTTCCCGAGCTTCACCATGAACAAGCTGTCCATGATTGCCATCGGCGAGCTGTGGTGGCTGAAGTCCGGCGAATACCGCAACTCCGTGCAGAACCTCACGCAGTTCTACCAGCCGCTGGACCTCATCGGCGAGTGGAACCGTGGCTACGGTTCTAAGGGCTTCCTGCAGTACCAGTTCGTGGTGCCCACCGAAGCTGTGGAGCCGTTCAAGGAGATCATCCGCGACATCCAGGCTTCCGGCCACTACTCCGCGCTCAACGTGTTCAAGCTGTTCGGCGAGGGCAACCGCGCGCCGCTGTCCTACCCGATGCCGGGCTGGAACGTGTGCGTGGACTTCCCGATCAAGCCGGGTCTCGGCGCGTTCCTCGATGACCTCGACCGCCGCGTCATGGAGTTCGGCGGCCGCCTGTACTTGGCGAAGGAGTCCCGCACCTCTGCGGAGAACTTCCACAAGATGTACCCCGGCCTCGAGGGCTGGTTGAAGACCCGCAACGAGATCGACCCGACCGGCGTGTTCGCATCGGACATGTCCCGCCGCCTGGAGCTTTAGAGCTCACGAGCATTAAGGAGAATCCCCACCAATGATTGATGCTGTAGGAAAACCCCAATCCATCCTGCTGCTCGGCGGCGCCTCCGACATGGGCCTGGCCGTTGTCGAGGAGTTCCTCACCCGCGGCCCGGCGCGTGTCATCCTGGCCGCCCGGCCCGGCGAGTCGCTGGATGAGGCCACCCAGCGCGCGAAGGCCGCTGGCGCCTCCGAGGTCATCCCCGTGGAGTTCGACGCGATTGACTTCGATTCCCACCCCGCCGTGTTCGAGGAGATTTTCAGCCACGGCGACGTGGACATCGCCATCGTGGCTTTCGGCATCCTCGGCGACAACGAGCAGCAGTGGACGAACCAGAAGCTGGCCGTCCAGGCCGCCCAGGTGAACTTCACCGGCGCCGTATCCGTGGGCGTGCTGCTGGCTGATTACATGAAGAAGCAGGGTCACGGCCAGATCGTGGCCTTCTCCACCGTGGCTGGCGAGATGGTTCGCCGCTCCAACTTCGTGTACGGCTCCACCAAGGCCGGCCTCGACGGTTTCTACCGGATGCTCGGCGAGGCACTGCGCGGCACCGGCGTGCGCGTGCTCACTGTGCGCCCGGGCCAGGTTCGCACGAACATGACCAAGGACCTTGACGATGCCCCGCTGACCGTCGATAAGGAAGACGCAGCCAAGGCCATCGCCAACGCTGTGGATAAGAAGAAGACGCTGATCTGGGTTCACCCACTGTTCCAGCCGATCATGTTTATCCTCAAGCACCTGCCGCTGCCGATTATCCGCAAGCTGCCGCTGTAGGCCCCACCCGGCCGACTGCTTGTTCAGCCGGTACAAAAACATATCGACATGTGCACGCAATGAACGATATCCCGGCGCACTTCGGCAATCCCCTGACCAGCTCAATCCGCCTTCATTATCATGCACCCACGCATGTTTTGTTCGCGCAAATCCAGACCCCGCGAAGGCCTCAGTGCGTACGTAGAAATTATTCACAACCTTGAAGGCGGATGTTTTCATGTTTAAGCCTTATCGGCGCCCCACTGTCGCCGTCATTGGCGCTGGTCCGGCCGGATGCGCCGCTGCTGCTGAATGCGCGTTCTCTGGTTTCGAAACTTCTTTGTTCGACGCCAACACGCAGCCCGGCGGAACAATCGTCAACGGTGCTTCCTCCGGCGGCGCTGCCTCTGGTTCCCACCAGGGCTCAGCCGAGCTGACGAAGCGCTACCACTTCAACGTTCCTTACCTGAAGCTTACCGACACGGACGGCTCAGTCGCCTCGTTCGTCACGCACCTCGAGGCGGCCCTCAACGCCGCTGGTGCGAAGCTAGAATTGGGCGCCACCGTTACTACCGCAACGTTCGACGAGGAGCGCGGCCAGTGGGCTGTGGCCTCGGAAACCAGCAATGGTTCGGAGCGCCCCGTCGAGTACTTCGACATCGTTGTGCGCGCCACCGGCTCGTCCGCCTCGAACGGTGTCCGCCCGCCCGCGTTCAAGGCCGCAACCGGCCCGGGCATCAAGGAGGACGAGACGGATCACCTGCACCTCGGCATTCACCCCATCGGGTTGCCGAATGCGCTGTTCGTCGACGGCCCGTACCCGGCCAATGGCCTCGATAGCCGCCTAATGCGTAAGAAGCCGCTGGCCATCGCCGAGGCGCGTGGTGAGTACTGCCGCCGTTACGCCCGCTTCCTCGAGGTCAACGGCCCCGGCGAACTGCGTGTTCAGCCTGACCACTGGTTGGCCCAGCAGGCTACTGTGAAGCAAGAGATCGCCAACCTGACCTCGTTCGAGCCTTTCCCTTACAAGGTGTACCTGCTGGCCGATTCGGAGAAGGCTTCTTCGAAGGCTTCTTCGAAGGCCTCTTCAAAGGCCCCTTCAAAAACCAAGGCCACCGCCAAGTAACATCCCCCGCTGATTTCTCCCGCAGTGTTGTTCAGTGCGGGGTACTAAGGAGTTTCTCATGAGCCACATCACCGCTACCCCGCCGTCTGAGACGGCGGCCGCTTCCTCCAACCCGTCCGCTGATCTGCCGCCGCTGGGCCCGGATTCCATCCTGTGGCAGCGCTACGGCGACTGGCGCTCCACCTTCGCCGCTCTGTACGTCGGCGTGCTGCAGATTACCCAGAAGGACGTCAGCCGCGCTCTCGTCCAGCACTCCAACGTGTTCGACAACGAGGTTGCCCGCCTGGTGCGCTCCGCGTTCCCGATCATTCGCACCGTCTACGAAGGTGATGAGGTCGGCGCGATGATCCGCGACTTCCACCGCAACATCAAGGGCACCCACCCGGACGAGAGCCGCTACCACTCCCTGAACCCGGATGTGTACTACTGGGCTCACGCTACCTTCGCCGCGATGCCGTTCGTGCTGGCTGGTAACTTCATGCCGCCGATGAACGAGCAGGAGAAAGAGCAGCTCTTCCAGGAGACCCGCACTTGGTACACCTACTACGGTGTGGCGGAGCCGAAGAATGCTCCGAAGACCTACAATGAGTTCCAGAGCTACTTCGATTCCATGATCGACACTCTGGGGCGCACGGAGACGATCGACCGCTCCCGCATCATCCGCGGCCTGACCCTGGACCCGCCGATGCCCAACTTCCCGAAGTGGGCTTGGCGCCCCATCGCCCCCGTTGCCTCGCGTCTGCTCATGTGGGCTGCCACCGGACTGCTGCCGGACCAGGTTCGCAAGGCTCTCGATTGGAAGTGGACCAAGTCCGACGCCGTCAGGTTCACCCTGTTCTCCCGCACTCTTCGGGGGATCTTCAGTATCCTCCCCCGGAAGGTCCGAATGGTGCCGATCGCGGAGCGGGCGTTTAAGAAGGCCGAAGCCGCACAGTAGGAACGTCGAGGATGTGTCCCTTCAAGCTAATGAGATCTAGTGTCGCATTGCGAAGGGACACATTTTGCATGATGGGGTCTGGCACCCCGACCTCCGGAAGCTGCAACTGACGCAGCACCGATCCCAGATCACCGCTGAGGTCAATCGCCACGGGGATGGTGGAGATATCCGCCAGGGCGGGGATAGTCTTTAGGCCCACGGCTTGCACTTCCACCGGGCCATCAATGACCTGTGAAATCGCGCCAGGGCCGGTGGTCAACAGACCGTTGGCCGGCGAGCCGGGGGCTTCCACGCTGAGGTTATCGGCGACCAGCTTGTCGCCAGTGAGCCGCAGCGCGTTCACGGTACCGGACTCCGTCTCTACGGGCACGAGGGCCACGCGCACGTTACCGAGGAACGTGACCTTATCAGCCTTCACGATGCCTGGGGTTCCCTTCAGCGCGTACTGGGTAGGCTGCTGCTGGGCCTCGACAATGTCGCCGGCGCCGTAGAGGTACACGCTGGCTGCCAAGCCTGCGAGTAGCAGGGCTGCTCCGGCCTTGGGGGTGTGATACGGAGCCTTGGGGCCCGGGCTCTTGGGCTGCTCTACGGCGTCGCCGTCTGCTGTGCTGGCGGTATCCTAGGCAGCACCCTCAGCATTCACGGAGTCCGCAGTATCGCCAGCACCGGTAGATGCAGCGCCCCTAGAGGCGGGAAAAGTAGCGTACGGGTTCTTATCTGCATCCCCGGCACCCTCAGCGCTTTCAGTGCTTTCAGCAGTTTCCCCCTCGTCAGTACCAGAGCCGGCATCGGCGGCATCGGAGTCTGGGGTGGCGTCGGCGGTGGGTTCCCACGCAAGGGTGAACGCACCGCCGACGATGCCGAGAATCGAGCCCAGCAGAAAGCCACCGAAGTTCGACGTGGGCAATGCGACAACCGCGATAATGATGCCAAACACACCCAGGTAGGTGGCCGTTGCGGGACGGAACCATGCGCCCAGGCCAAACATGATCAGCAAGGCGCCAATGACGAACGTGGAGACGCCGGAGATCGTGGAGATCATCACCAGCAGATCCGAAATCCGGACCGAAAGGTACGCGGGAGTGATGATGACGATGCCCGCGAGGATCATCAGCAGGCCGGGAATAAAGGGGCGGCCGCGCCTCCAGCGGACGAAGCGGGTGGTCTTTTTCTCGTTCTCGGCCGGCTCAGCAGTCGAGTTAGCAGGCATTATCGGAACCCCGCTTCACGCTCACCGTCACACCCTCGACGGTCAGCGTGGAGGCGCCAATGGCAGTGGCGAGGATGTCATCTGCGCGAACTTCCACAGACTGGGAGGACAGACCCCCAGGCTCCGGGAGGCGCAGCGTTGTTGACCTGGTGGGTATCGATGCCGACCTGCGGGTCAGTGAGCTTCAGGGCACCGGCAATGTCGGTGACGCCCACGATGAGGTTCTGGGCATCAACGGTGTTATCGCCGTTGGCCTTGAGCGCTAGGGTGGCCTCGCCCACGCCCGGAAGGTCCGGCAGCGTGGTGGACAGGCACAGGTTGGAAGCGTTGGCCTGCTCGAACTTCAGGCGAGCAACGGGCATCGTGTCCTCACCCTTCTTGTCCGAATCCATGAACAGAGAGAATCCAGAGCCGGTGAGGTGGCTCATCTTGATATTGAACAAGGTTCCGGAAAGGGCCAGGTTGGCGGTCAGACCGCCCTGGGCCACGGCTACACCAGCACCGGAAAAGGCCAGCAGGCCAACAACCAGTCCAGCCGTTGCCTTAGTCTTATTGATTTTTCCCATTGGTCCTCCTGATACGCCCCACTTTTCGAGGCCGAAACAAACGTGCTCACACAGTAACGTTCTCGCGCATGTCAGCTGCACTATTCTGTCTCGCCCGATGGCTCGTAGTCGAATTTTTGGCCTGGCCTCACAACTAGCCACTACTGGTCTATCCCATGTGCACCCAGAGTAGGGCTACTTAATTTTGTTCATCTCAGCTTTCTTGGTAACTCTGTAACGTAATTCACATTGCTAACTTGACCCATTTGTGGGCTCACCTATGTGCCGATGGCGTACCTCCCGCCCGCCCCCACTAGAATTGATTAACCGTATGACCCATTCACTAACCACCAGCACAGCTAGCAGCTTCCATCCCGCTAGCTATAGCAGCCGTACGGCTAAGTAGAGGGGGTTATGGTGACTCAATCTCATCGTTTCCACATCGATACCGGTGTGCGGCGCAACATCGCAGAATCCGTATTGCGGCACCTCAATGTGCTCACCGACCACGCGGTTCACGATCTTCTCAGCGAACTCGGTGCTGAAGTTCCACCACCGCTGCACCGGCTCTTACATGCCAGCGTGCGTTCGAACATCCGCATCTTCGGCGAACTGCTGCAGACCGGCGAATCCATGGACCGCGCCAAGCCCAGCCGCGCCATTGCGCAGTTCACCCGCGTGCTCGCCCAGAACCGCGTGCCGCTGCACCGCTTGATCTTCATGTATCACTGCGCGCACAACTCGCTGGAGCGCCAGCTGCTTCCCCTCATCGAGACGGTCTGCCGCACGCACACCGGCTCCCCGCAGGCCTCGGAGTTCTTCATGGTGCTCACCACGATGCGCAACATCACCAGCCGCTACATCACCACGATGGAGCAGGCCGTGGGCCGGATTTACGAGGACGAGGCGCAGCGCACAAGCCTGCCGGGCGATCCCCAGCTGCTGGCGCACGTCCAGGCCATCGTCAAGGGAGACATCGCGGAACTGCCCACCGACGATTCCGCCGTGGACTACGACCTCACCGGCACGCACCAGGCATTCATCATCTGGTCCCAGGGCGCCGATCAGCTCCCCGCGGACGCCGTGCGCAAGTTCGCCTCCCAGGTTGCCCAGAGCTACGGCTCCCCCAGCGAGCCGCTGACGGTCTTCCCAGAGCACACGGAAGCGTGGTGCTGGATCGCTTTGGACCCGGAGCGGCTTCCCAGCGGCCCGCCACCCATCGAGTTCCCGGCGCGAGCACGCCTGGCGATCGGCACCTACGATCACGGCGTGGAGGGCTTCCGCCTGTCGCATCGCCGCGCGATGGCCCTTCACCGCCTGTCCGCGACGTGCCCCGCTACGGCTCCTTCTGTTCTCGACGCCACCACGACGGGCGCTACCACCGCAGCGGCTTTCGTGGATCGCGTCGACGAGGCCTCGGACATCGTCATCTCCACGCTGCACAGCCTCGCGGCGGATGATCGCTACGCAGAGATCATCCGGGAGACCACGCGCAGCGTGCTGCTGAACGGAACGTCCGGCGCGTCGGACAACATGTCCGCGCACCGCAACACCATTAAGTACCGTCTCAACAAGTTCAAGGAAGCCGTGGGGCGGGACGATATCTCCTCCCCGGACTTCGCCTTGGCACTGGAGTTGGCGCACTGGCATGGCTCGCGGGTTCTCACGACCGACGATGATCGCGGCAACGACTAGCGCCACTAGTGCGTTGTGCAGGAGCCACCACGGCACGCAGAGAATTGTATAAAAAGATCAAAATATAACGATTTATTTCGTCCTGGCGGGCGCGGTTGCTACAACGGTGGTGAACCCTACTGTTCGGAGGACGATAATGACTGCACCGCAGGACAACAAGGCCGGAGACCCCAAGTCCGACCACAAAGCCGATCACGAGCGCCGCGAATTGAAGAGCGCTCCCCTTAACACCGATTCGCTGCTGTGGAAGTACGGCTCCGATAACCGCATCCAGCTGATGCGTGGCTACACCGGCATCCTGCAGAACATGCTGCCGGCCATCGGCCAGTCTCTGCTGGACCACTCCAAGTTCTTCGACGAGCCCTTCTCTCGCCTGGAGCGCTCCACCCCGCAGATCATCCAGTCCATGTACATCGGCGACGATGACCCGCTGGGCACCCAGATCCGCGACTACCACACCAACATCCAGGGCAAGCTGCGGGACGGCTCCCGCTACCACGCGCTCAACCCGGATACCTACTGGTGGGCACACGCCACGTTCGTGTACCGCGTGATCCGCACCCAGGACCTGTTCGGTAAGCCATTCACCCCTGAAGAGCGCGAGCAGCTCGTTCAGGAAGGCGTGACCTGGTGGCGTCGATACGGAGTATCCGACCGCCCGGTCATCGACAACTACCAGGGCCTCGTTGACTACATCGAGGAAATGACCCGCACTGAGCTGGAGCGCAATGAGACCGTGGACTTCGCGCTGCGTCGCGTGCGCAACGAAAAGGTCAAGGCTCCGGACGGCATGAACCCGAAGGTGTGGAACGTTATTTGGAAGCCGGTCATGCGCTCCATGGTGTGGCTGACGATCGGCACGCTGGAGTAATCCCAGCGTGACATCCTGGAAGTTCCGTGGACCGAGAAGGATCAGAAGCGCTTCGACCGCTTCTGCGCTGTGGTCCGCAAGGTTCACCCGATGCTGCCGGAAGACAAGCGCTACATGGAGCCTGGCCGCTCCATGATGATCCGCCACGGCATGATCAAGGGCGAGCCGAAGGAAATGAAGGTCATCCGCCCCTACCAGGGCTAAGACGCCCCCACCCGGAGCAGAGCGGCGAGTTACTCGCCCTTCTCGAGCTCCGGGTTTTTCTTTGCGGCATCGAGCTCCGCGCGGATTTCCTCCAGGCGGGAGCTGGCGCGCATATCGCGGCCGGCCTCCTCGATCTCCTGCATGCGGCCCTGCACCGAGCCCTCGATGAGCTCCTGGCTGCCCAGCGCCTGCGCGTAGCGGCGCTCGATCTTCTCCCGCACGCCATCGAGCGTGGGCACGCTGTCATCGGCGGCGATGCCATTCATCCGCTGCACGGACTCGGCGGTGGCTTCCTGCATCTTCGCCTGCTGCGCCTGCGTGCGCAGCTGGTCAATCTGCGCCATCTGTTCCTCTAGGCGCGCAGCGGACTGTTTCTGCTGCTGCTCCGCCTGCTGAGCGGCCTGCACCGCACCGGCGTGGAGCTGCTTGGTATCTTCCAGCTCCTGCTCCACGGTGACCAGCTGCGAGGCAAACACCTCGGCGGTCTGATTCATCTCTTTGGCCTTCGCCTCGTCTCCCGAGGCCGCTGCGGCATCCGCCTGCGTAATCGCCGTGCGGGCATTGTTCGCCAGGCGCTGGGCATCCTCCTGCAGACGGCTCAGCTTCATCTCCAGCTGGTTCCGGTTGCCGATCACCGCAGCGGCCTGCTCGGTGATCTCCCGGTGCTGCTTCCGGGCGGCCTCGGTGGCCTGCTGAATCTGCACCATCGGATCGGCATTCTCCTCGATCTTCGTATCGAGGGACTGCATCAGGTACTTCCAACCTTTAGAAAATGGATTCGCCATGGCAACCATCCTACGTGGCACACCGCCCGGCCGCTGCTTCACTTCGGGAGCGCGCTCGCTATCAAAATAGGCGTAGCCTTTCCCCATGGACATTGCATGTTACGCCGCTCCCGGCGCCGGCGAGGCGCTGACGAAATCCACCCTCACTAGGCGCGATCTCCGCGCCAACGACTGCCTCATCAAGATCCGCTGGGCGGGCATCTGCCACTCGGACATCCACACCGTCAACGGCGATTGGCCGCACGATAACTTCCCCCTCACCCCTGGCCACGAAATCATCGGTGAAATTACCGAGGTCGGCTCCGACGTGGCGAAATTCTCCGTCGGCGACATCGTGGGCATCGGCTGCCTCGTGGACAGCTGCCAAGAGTGCGAAGCCTGCCAGGACGGCGACGAAAACTACTGCGAAAACGGCGCCACCGGCACCTACAACGCCCCCGACCGCATCGACGGCACCATCACCCAGGGCGGCTACTCCACCCACATCGTGTGCCGCGAAGAGTTCCTCATCCGTATCCCGGAGGCTTTTTCTGACCTCGAATCACACGAGGCCGCGGCGGCCACTCCCCTGCTGTGCGCAGGCATCACCACCTATTCCCCGCTGAAGCACTGGGGTGTGGGCCCGGGTATGAATGTCGCGATCGTCGGCATGGGCGGCCTCGGCCACGTGGCCGTGAAGATCGCCTCGGCCATGGGTGCGGATGTGACCGTGCTGAGCCACTCCAAGGCCAAGGAAGAAGATGGCCGGAAGTTCGGCGCCAGCGACTACATCGCCACCGGTGAGGAAGGCTGGCACGAGAACCTCAAGGGCAAGTTCAATCTCATTATCAACACCGTGTCCGCCCCGATGGACCCAGCACCGTTCCTCTCCACCCTGCACCGCAACGGCACCATGGTGATGCTGGGCTTGCCCCCGAAGCCCATGGAAATCGGCGCGAACCAACTAATCGGTGGTCGGCGCAGCCTCGCGGGCTCCGCCATCGGCGGCATCCCCGAAACCCAGGAAATGATCGACTTCTGCGCCGAGCACGGCATCACCGCCGAGGCCGAGGTCATCCCCGCCGAGCAGATCAACGAGGCCTATGAGCGCGTCATCGATTCGGATGTGCGCTACCGCTTCGTCATCGACGCAAACACGATCTAGCACTCCAGCTACCGCATGGCGGCGCCGATCGTGGTGGCGTCGACCATGCCGACCATGCCGGGCATGCCGGACATGGTGGAGCTACTTGGCCTCACCGGCGTCATCCGCTGCGGCGTTCTGTGCCGCCACCTGCTTGCGAACCTCGTCCATATCCAGTGCCTGAGCCTGGTTGATCAGATCGTTAAGAGCCTGCGGGGGCAGCAGACCTGCCTCGCGGGCCAGCAGGATGCCGTCACGGAACATCATGATGGTGGGGATGGACTGAATCTGCAGCGCAGCGGAAAGATCCTGGTTAGCTTCGGTATCGACCTTGCCGAAGGTGGCATCGGGGTGCTCCTCGGAGATCTGCTCGAAAATAGGCGCGAAGCGCTTGCACGGCCCGCACCAGTCAGCCCAGAAATCCAGCACAACAATGCCGTCCTGTTGCACGGTCTCCTGGAAGTTTTCACCGGTGATTTGAACAGTTGCCATGGTTAATTCCTTTGCATTCGTGGGGTCGTTCTTGCGTTCTGTCCCTACCAACGTTACGCAAAGTCCGTTTTATTCCGCAGCCACGCCCTGTCGATTATGGTTCTAGACATGTCTACGAACTCCCCCGAATCGCAGTCTGCTTCCTCCGCCTTCGACGCCACCAGCAAGCCCTCGCCCACGTATCAGATGTACCAAAAGGTCGCTGGAAAGCCGCTGGGCAAGGCGCTGTTTTCCCTGGGTGTTGCCCTTAAGGCCCCTTACTTCGCCACGGTCCAGCCGCGTGTGAAGGAGCTTCGCCCCGGTTACGCGAAGGTGCGCAGCCACAAGTGGTGGCTGCTCAACAACCACATCGGCACGTTCCACGCGATCGCAGCGTGTAACGTTGCGGAGTTCGCCATGGGTACACTGGCCGAGGTCTCCATTCCTGCCTCGCATCGCTGGTTGCCCCAGGGCATGCGGGTGGAATACAAGGCCAAGACCGCTGGCAGTCTCACTGCCGTGGCCACCGCCGACCTGCCGGACTTTTCCACGATCACCACGGAAACGGGCGGGCAGACCGTGACGGTAACCATTCACTTCAGCGACGACGAGGTCAAGGAGTCCGTGTACGCAGAGATCGATATCTGGGTCACGGCGAAGAAGCCCGCGTCTGCCTGATCGCGTTTGCGCAAGGATTTTATGAACACCTCTGATCACTCTTCGTCCCCACTCGACCAGCTTCCCGATCTCGAGGAGATTGGTGAACTGACCCACGAATCGGGTGCGCCTGCGGACGATCCGTCTGTGGCTTCTCCGGATTCCGCCCCGCCGGCCCGGCGCGTGGTGTTTGTTCCCGGCATGTCTCGCCCAGCCTCGGACGCGGACGAGTTCTTCCCGCTGTTGCCGGATGGTTTGACCACCGTGTCCGTGGGTCGGCCGTTGAAGGATGCGCCGTTTGACCTCGGCGCGGCCGTGGACGAAATCATTGCAGCCGCTGGCGATGATCCGGTGGTGCTGGTCGCCCATTCGTTTGGGGCGTACTTGGCCGAGCTGGCGGCGCACAAGATGGAAGTGACACACCCCGGCCAGGTCGTATCCCTGGTGCTGCTGGATCCCTCCATCACGGACGTGCCGGATCCCCTGATGAACCCGAATCGGTTGTGGCAGCTGTGGCGGCCGGCCATTCGCGCCACGATGTGGGCTGCACGCCGCCTTCCGGAAGGCAGCCAGCTGCAGTTACGTCTGGCGCAGATGGGTCTGTTTTTGCGAGAGAACGCCGCATTCCGCTCCACGGCGAAGTTCGTGCGCGCGGTTCGCGCTGCGGGTGGCCCGGCAGTGGATGCCGTTCCCAGTGTGGTGGTCAGCGCCTTGAATCCCGGAAACATGGCTTCCCGTAAGCTCCGCCGCAATTCGTGGGTGGATCAGCACTCCACCCTGGCGGCCCAGCTGCACGCCAATCACGTCAGCATCTCCCCCAGCACGCACCTGGTGTTTAATGATCACCCGGAGAAGGTCGCTGAGATTGTCGAAACCTACTGCTAAGTCTGAGTTCCCGGGCTCGCCCTCGCGCCGTGGCCGAACGCCGCGGCGCCGCCCGGGTGGGTCGCATCGGGCGGTCCTCATCGCAGGCGTGGCAACGTTCCTCACCGGACTGGTGTATCCCACGATCGTCGCGGAAGCCTTCACTGGCTGGACGCTGCCGATTTCCAACTCGTATCTGTCGGAGTATTCGGCCCGTTCCATGCCGTTCAGCATGTGGTTTCGTATTCTCGACGCCACCGCGGGCTCCCTGGCCGTCGTGGCCGCCGTCGCGTTTCTAGCGGTAGCCCGCAACGCTCAGTGGAGCAGGCTGCATCGCCTGTACGGGTGGCTCTTGCTCGCCTTCGGCGCGGGCACGATCTGTGACGCCATCCTGCCGCTGGATTGTGCTGTTGTGCAGGACTGGTGCGCGGAGATGGAGTTTCAGGGGCGGTTGAGCATTGAGCACGATATCCATGTGGTGACCAGTTCCATCGCTACCGGCTCGGCGATGGCGTGCGCCCTTGCGGTGGTGGTGTTGTGGTGGTGGCGACCACGAGGCCCGAGGCCCTCGGTGGTGGCGATGGTGATAGCTTCCGCATCCGTTGCCGCCAATGTGTGGTTCCTCGTGGCGTATGTCGTTCTTGACCAGGTAGCGGGCGTGGCGCAGCGGGCGAATGTCACGTTGTTCGCCCTGCTGTTGATGGTGGTGGGATTCTCCGTGGTTCGGAACCGGCGGGCTATCTACTCCGGCCCGAGTGAGACGTTAAGATTAACAGTGCATTAAACGCATTTAACATTGAAATAACTGGTCATAGAACTTTTTCGTTATGTCATAATAGGTGCCATGGCTGATCAACAATCCACACCTGACCGCCAGGTCGAGATTGAGCAGGAAAGCCCCTGGCTCAACGCCGAACAACAACGCATGTGGCGCCTGTGGATTCATCTGCATGCCAAGGCCGTCACGGCCCAGGCTCGCCAATTGTGGGACGATTCCCGGCTGTCGTTTTCCGACTACGAGGTGCTCGTCCACTTGTCCGAAGCCGAGGGGCGCCGCCTGCGCATCTCCGCGCTGGCTGATCAACTGCAGTGGGACCGCTCCCGCATGTCCCATCAGATCCGGCGCATGGAAGAGCGTGGCCTGTTGTGGCGCGAAAGCTGCGACACGGATGGCCGCGGCTTCTTCGCCGTGCTTGATCCGCGCGGTCTCAATGCCATTCAGGATGCCGCCCCGGGGCACGCGCGCTTGGTGAAGAAGCAGTTCTTCGAGCACCTCACGCCCGAGCAGGAGCGGCAATTCGGCGAGATTCTCGGACTACTGCAGCGGGTGATCGATCCCGACGCAGATCCCGAGAAGGCAGACCGCTAGTTAGCCTTCCTGCTTCACGGCAGAGATGTCGAAGTTCAGCGTGATTTTTTCGCTGACCAGCACTCCCCCACCATCGAGCGCGGTCTGCCACTCCAGCCCGAAATCGCGCCGGTTGATGACCGTGGATCCTTCGAATCCCACTCGGGTGTTGCCCCAGGGGTCCTGAACGTCGCCAGTGAAATCGAAATCGATGCTGACCTGCCGGGTCTGGCCCTTGATGGTGAGGTCGCCGACGACGGTGAGGCCGTCGTCCCCTCGAGCACTGATATCCGTGGAGGTGAAGCGCATCGTGGGGTAGTTGCTCACATCGAAGAATTCGCCCGTGCGCAAGTGTTCATCGCGCTGGGAATTGCGGGTGTCGATAGATGCTACGTCGATGGTCACCTCGATGGAGGCGTTGGCGAGTCTCTCTTCAGTGCGCGCGGTTCCGGTGAACTCATTGAACGCGCCGCGAACTTTGGTCACCATGGCGTGGCGGGCGGTAAAGCCGATTTCAGAGTGGGCCGGGTCAATACTGTACGTGCCGCTGTAGTCGGTGACGGGCCGGGGAGTATGAGCAGTGTGTGACATGGGGTTTCTGTCCTTACATCGTTGATTATTGTCTCGAACACGGCCCACACTATACCCAGTTAGTTGTTGTGTCAACTACATTGCCGTTATGGGATGATGGTGGCATGAACGAACAGCGCCCTGCTCCCGATCCCCAGGTTGAGCTCCAGCATGAAGGTCCGTGGCTATCTGCCGAGCAGCAACGCCTCTGGCGACTGTGGATCAACCTTCATGCAGCGGCAACGACTACCCAGGCTCGGCAGCTATGGGAAGAATCGAAACTCTCCCTGGCGGATTACGAGGTTCTTGTTCACCTCTCTGAAGCGCCTGACCATCGGATCCGCATCTCCGCGTTGGCAGATCAGTTGCGGTGGGACCGTTCCCGCATGTCACACCATATTCGCCGTATGGAAAATCGCGGCCTGCTACGGCGGGAAAGCTGCGATACTGATGGCCGCGGCTTCTTCGCCGTACTGGAACCCCAGGGCCTCACGGCCATCCAGAACGCAGCCCCGGGACACGCAAGGCTAGTCAAGAAGCAGTTCTTCGATGGTCTCACACCAGAGCTTTGCGAACAGTTCAGCAATGTCCTCGAGGCACTGGCACACTCGATTAGCTCGGCGAGCTCAGAGCAGCCCTAGGGCATCGGCGTGAGATCCGTGTGCTTCCAGTCGGTGAACTTCGAGTACTGCAGCTCGTGAGCCACCGTCACTGTGCCAATGGGACCGCCGCGGTGCTTAGCCAGGATGATGTCGGCCTCGCCCATGCGCTCATGATCGGGGTTCTGTGCATCCGGGCGATTCAGCAACATAACCATATCTGCGTCCTGCTCCAGCGAGCCGGATTCGCGCAGGTCAGAGACCCTCGGCAGCGCATCTTCGCCACGCGATTCCACACCACGGTTGAGCTGCGAGATAGCAACCACGGGCACGTTCACTTCCTTAGCCAGCAGCTTTAGCTGGCGGGAAAACTCCGAGACTTCCTGCTGGCGCGATTCGACCTTCTTGCCCGAGGTCATCAGCTGCAGGTAGTCCACCACAATGAGCTCCAGCCCCACTTGCTGCTTCAGGCGCCGCGCCTTCGAGCGAATCTCCATCATCGTGAGGTTCGGCGAGTCATCGATGTAGATCGGGGCCTGGTCGATCTGCTCCACCCTAGTGTGCAGCCGATCCCAGTCCTCGTCCTCCATCCGCCCGCCGCGCATGGCAGACAACCGCACTTCCGCCTCGGCAGCGAAAATACGCATCATCACTTCCGACTTACTCATTTCCAAGCTGAACAGCACCGAGGGCTTGCCCTGCTGGACAGACGCCGAACGCATGAAATCCAGCGCCAGCGTGGACTTACCCACGCCCGGACGTGCCGCCACAATGATCATCTGCCCGCCGTGCAACCCGTTCGTGAGATCATCGAGCTCACTGAATCCCGTGGCCACGCCCATGGCCTTGCCGCCCACCTCGGACAGCTCATCGATCTCGTCCATCACCGGCTGCAGCAAGTTGCCGAACACCTCATAATCCTCAGCAGCTGCGGTGTTCGTCAGGGCGAACATCTCCTGCTGAGCATTATCGACAACATTTTCTACTTCCGCCCCCTCAATTCCGGAGTAGCCGAGCTGCACAATCTTCGTGCCCGCCTGCACGAGCCGGCGCAGCGTAGCCTTTTCCTTCACCAGGTCGGCGTAGTAACCCACGTTCGCCGACGTAGGCGTCTTGTTAATCAGGCTGTGCAAATACGGCGCGCCGCCGACCATATCCAGCACACCATCGCGATCCAGGCGGCCCGCAACAATGACGGGGTCCACTTCCTTACCCTCGCCGTAGAGCTGCAGGATCGTATCAAAGATCGTCTTGTGAGTGGGGCGGTAGAAGTCATCGCCGCGCAGCGTCTCCACCACGTCCGCGATCGCGTCCTTATTCATGAGCATGCCACCGAGCACGCCCTGCTCCGCCTCCACGTTCTGTGGCATCACGCGGCCGAACTCTTGCCCCTCATCGGAGCCCGCGCCCCCGTAGCCGTTTCCACGGCCACGGCGACCGCCGTTGTTATCCTTGCGCCACCCAGCGCCCGATCCACCCCCCAGATTGTCGGCAGGATCGGCAGGGGGTTCATCGGGCAACGGTGCGTAGTCGTCGAAGGAAAGGTCACTATCGCGTGGGCTCATGGTTTCTCATTTTAGTGGCCTGTGAGACATCCACTTTCATCGTCACACACCTCCCCCGACCCAGTTATCCACAAGGCCCTGTGGATAACCATGTGGATGGAATGTGCGTAACTTCCATCTCCCCAGTTCGCCTTGTGGATAACCTGTGGACAACCAACCCTCTCACCAGCAGGTTTACAGAAACCTGCAGGTCAGAGCGTTGTTACTGATGTGACTGCGGAAATGTGGATAGTGGATAACTCATTGCCCCCGAATGTGCAAACGGCTCCCCCGAAGCAAAAAATCGGCATACTTCCACACCATCTATCCCCCTCCGTGTGCTAGTTATCCCCAAGTTATTCACATCCGTATCGGCGTCTTGGGAGTTTGACAATGGAACCATCAGTGCACTCATCTCGTCACCGCACGTCAACCCACCTTTAAGCCTAAATTCATCAACGTCTCAGGCGCCGACCCCCTCACCTCCACCCATGTACCCACCCACCTGTGCCGCGTTATGCTCGTTTCCCAAACAAAACCGCAGCACGTTAGTAGCGTTGAAGCCATGGAACCCTTGGACCTTCTCATCGTCGGCGCCGGCCTCTCCGCCGTGGACATGGCGCACCACGTACACAAGAACTTCCCCAACTGGAACTGGGCGGTCGTAGACTCCAACAGCGACATCGGCGGAACCTGGAACACCTTCACCTACCCCGGCATCCGCTCCGACTCCGACATGGCCACCTTCGCCCTACCGTTTAAGCGCTGGCCTCACAAAGGCACACTGGGCTCCGGCGCCCAGATCAAGGAGTACACCCGCGAGGCGGCCGAAGAATGCGGCATGCTCGACCGCCTCGAGCTCTCCACGTGGGTGCAGCGCATCAACTTCCACACCGAAAAAGGCCTGTGGGAAGTAGCGGCCCTGCAAGCCCCCAAGGGCACGGATAATTCCGAGGGACGAGCTGCTATGGACGGCGCTGATCATGATGGCGTCGAACAAAAGATCGAAACGAAAACATACTGGGCGAAATGGGTTCACCTGGCTGCGGGCTACTACCGGCACAGCTCCGGGTTCACCCCCACCATCACCGGCATCGACGACTTCCAAGGCACGGTCATCCACCCGCAACGCTGGCCGGACAACCTCGATGTCAGCGGCAAGCGCGTGGTGGTTGTGGGATCGGGGGCCACGGCAGTCACGCTCATGCCCGCGTTGCACGAGATGGGCGCTCGGGCCACGATGCTCCAGCGCACACCCACATACATCGCTCCCCTGCCCAACGACGACCGAATCAGCAAGGTCGTGGGGCTGGGCTTCAACATGGAACCCGGAAAGCGGGGCCACACGATCGCGCGGAACCTGCACATCTTCCGCGACATGTTCCAATACCACTTCTGCCAGACGTTCCCATGGGTGGCTCGCAAGTACTTCTGGGCCATGAATCGGCAGTACATCAGCGGCGCCGAGATCAAGAAGAACTTCACTCCCCCGTACAACCCCTGGGATCAGCGCGTGTGCAAATCCCCGGACGGCGACTTCTTCCGCGCGCTCAAAGACGGCGCATCGGTGGTGACCGGAGCGATCTCCACCGTCACGGCAGACGGGATCGACTTGATCGACGGGCGGCACATCCCGGCGGACATTATCGTCACTGCCACCGGCCTGCAGCTTCAGCCGTTCGGAAACCTCACGTTCGCGGTGGATGGGCAGGATATCCCCACCAAATCCCTCGTGGCCTACCGGTCGATGCTGGGCAACCGGCTGCCGAATGTCAGCTACACCATCGGTTACCTCAACCAATCCTGGACGCTGCGTGCCGACATGACCAGCCGCTACCTGGTGAAACTATGGCAGGACATGCGCGCCCGCGGCGACAAGTGGGCCGCCCCCGTGCTGCCCGAGGGCGTGGCCGCCGATCGCCCCATGCTGGAGATGGGCAGTGGATACATCCAGCGCAGCATCGACGAGTTGCCGCGCCAGGGAGCGGCGGATCCGTGGCGGATGGAGCACGATTACATCAAGGAACGCCGCACCTACCTCAGCCAGGACAACACGAAGGACATGGTGTTCGGCCAGGATGCCCTGGATGCCGCGGCGGTATTGGCGCGCACTGCTAGTGGCGGCGGCGCGGAGGTGCTGCAGCACTAGGTGAGCAAGCGCTAGGTGTACTAGCACTAGGTGTACTAGCACTAGGTGTGCTCACCACTCACCCCCTTACCTCGGCTGAGCATGCAAAAGCGGGGCGGGCCTCACCGATCGCAATGATCGGAGGGCTCGCCCCGCTCTTGTGTGCTGTTGTCTATCGTAAATGCAGTTCAGATCGCCGCCCCCGCGTCCATCACCGGGTGTCTATCGCTACCTACCGTGGGTGTCTAGGCCACGGTTCGCGGCAGCGGCCGGTGCGCATCCCCACTGGGGATAGCGGTCAGGGGCCAGTCGCGAACCAATCAGCGCGGCTGAACCCGCCTGTCTAGGGCGGTAGCGCGTGATTGCTCGAGAGGACTGTTTACTTGGCGGAACCGACTACTTCGAAGTTCAGGGACGCAGTGATGTCCTTGTGCAGGTTGACATCCACGGAGTAGATGCCGGTAGCCTTCACATCACCCTTGCGCAGTTTGATGGAGTGCTTGTCCAAGGAACGGCCGTTAGCCTTCTTCACGGCTGCAACCACATCGTCTGCAGTCACAGAGCCGAATAGCTTGCCGGACTCGGAGGTGCGGACCTCGACGGTAACGTCGCTGGCCTGCAGTGCCTCGAGCTCTTCCTTGACCTCGCGAGCGTGGTCCAGGTCGCGGATCTGGCGTGCTTCCTGAGCGCGCTTGATGCCTTCGACCTGCTTTTCAGCTCCGCGGGTAGCTACGATGGCGTAGCCGCGCGGGAGCAGGTAGTTACGTCCATAGCCAGCCTTGACTTCAACGATGTCGCCGGGAACACCGAGATTGTCAACGGCGGCGGTGAGGATCAGTTTCATGATCCAGCCTTTCGTTGTGCTTTGGTTTGACCAAATTGAATATGTCGTACTAGGCGAACCTAGTTTCTCCGGGGGCTAGCTGCGTGCCACCCCTGTGAAGAGAAAAGTTTTCAATCAGAATGGCGGCTCGTCATCGCCGTCACCAAAACCGGATTGCGGTGCGGAGTTCCACGGATCATCGTCGGTGGACGCGTTACGCCCGCCGAAGCCCTGATTGCCCTGGTTACCTTGGTTACCCTGGTTGCCCGAGTTACCGAAGCCACCCTGGTTGTTCTGGCCGCCTTGGCCGAAACCACCCTGGTTACCCTGGCCTCCTTGGTTGTTTCCAAATCCGCCTTGACCACCTTGGTTATAGCCGCCGCCCTGGCCGCCTTGGCCGCGGGTCACCTTCGTGACCTGCGCCGTTGCGTACCGCAGGGAGGGACCAACCTCGTCTACTTCAACCTCGAAGACAGTACGGCGTGCACCGTTGTTGTCATCCCATGACCGCTGGCGCAACCTTCCGGTCACAACCACGCGATCGCCCTTGGTGAGGGTGTTCGCCACGTTCTCCGCCGCCTGGCGCCACACGTTGCAGGTGAGGAACAGCGCTTCACCGTCCACGTACTGACCCGCCTGCGGGTCGTAGCGCCGTGGGGTGGAGGCAACGCGGAAATTCGCTACCGCTGCACCGTTGGGGGTGTAGCGCAGTTCTGGGTCCGCAACCAGGTTGCCAACCACTGTGATTGGGGTGTCTCCCTGTGCCATGTGTTCTTCCTTGCTTGGTGTGCGACGCGCTGTGTGCGGTCGAGGGCGGTGGTGATTCGAGGTTTCTCAGCGCGGCCGTTGTGCCGCGTTGACGACGTTTCCTAGAGTAGTCGATCCGGTGTGTTCAAGATCCAGTTATTACTGGTCCTTGCGCAGCACCTTGGTGCGCATGATGGTGTCGTTGATGTTGAGCACGCGGTCAAGCTCCTGCACGGTATCCGACTCGCACTTCAGGTCGAGAACAACGTAGATGCCCTCGTCCTTCTTGTTGATCGGGTACTCGAGGCGACGCTTGCCCCAAATGTCGACCTTCTCCACGGTGCCGTTCTCCTTGCGGACAATGTTCAGGAACTTGTCCAGCGACGGGGCAACGGTGCGTTCATCCTGGGAAGGGTCGATGATGATCATCACTTCGTATTGACGCACGGACCTCATCACCTCCTATGGTCTTAATGTTTTCGGCCGTGCCCGGGTTTGGGCATGGCAGGAGGGTCGTTGCGTCAGCAACCTTTTCAGATTACATGCTGACGTGGGGAATAAGAAATGTCCGTTCGAGCCGGGCAACCCGTGGTCGCCCCGGCACAACGCCCGACTGGGGCCCGGCTGGGGTCAAACTAGGTAGCGAAGAAGATCGCGGTGGTGGTGGGGATGATCGTCAAGAACACCACGGCCAGGATGAACAGCCCCCAAATCTGCTGCTTCGACTTCTTGTACATGAAGCTGGCGAAACTACCTCCGAACAGCAAAAATCCGATAAATACGCTGACCATCGTGACGATCAGGGCCGTGTTGCTCATGTGATCACTTTCCTCCGTAGTTACGTCCCATACTAATCTGCGCCCCTGCGCGCCCCGTACCCTGTGGCTGCTTGTTCAAGCGCTTTTTCTCGACGCCGCCATGCGCCCCCGCCCTCCGGCTCGCCCAGGACTGGGAGGGGTATGCCAGCAACACCCCGGCAAGCGGGTCGATGCCCCCGTGGGCCTGGCGCACACTATCCGGATCCACTCCCTTGGCCTGGCGAATGATGAGCACGCTCATGATCACGAGCAACCCCAGCCGAGCAACCGTCAGGGTGTCCGCCAGCCAGTTCGGCGCCGCCTGGCCGGCTGGCAGGAACTGCCACATGCGCACGTACCAGTACACGGTCTCCAACGCCGCCCAGCCGAACACGAGGCGCCACCTCGGCAGCGCCAGCGCGAGCAGGGGAACCAGCCAGATCGAGTATTGCGGGCTCCACACCTTGTTAGTCAGCATGAAGGCGAAGGTCGCAAGGAACGCGACCTGTGCGAGGCGTGGTGGCGTCGAACAAGAAAAAATGACAAACCAGGCCAGGGCGCCCAAGCAGATGAGGAGCGCAATGGTGGAGATGAGGTTGAGGGTCCCGGCTCCTTCGACGGCTTGGGAAGGGGTGATGCCGGACCAGGCATCGTTGCCGGTGATGTGGGCGATGACCGCATAGATCGTGGAACCTTCCCAGCCGCGGGAGGAGTTGAGCCGGAAGAATTCGGCCCAGCCGTTGGGGGAGAGGATGAGGATCGGCACGTTGACGGCGAGCCAGGTGATCACCGTGCCCGCCACGAGGCGGGCGAGGGGTGACCACGCCCGCGCGCGCAGGCACAGCAAGATGATGCCACCGACCACGAAGGCCGGCCAGAGTTTCAGCGCCACACCGATTCCACCGGCGACCCCGGCCCAACCGGGCCGCCGGTTCGCCCACAGGCTCAGCACGGCCACGGCGGCGAGGCAAGCGAGCAGATCGAAGTTGGTGAAGGCGTGCACGATGACCAGGGGAGAGGCGGCCATGAGGAGCGTGTCCCACACGCGGTTACCCGCCAGCTTCGCCACGAGACCAACGGCGGCGAGCCACGCCGCTGCGAGGAAGAAGGCATTGACGGCGAAGTACACACTCACCGCAGGAACCTGGGGGAGACCCAGGAGATCCCAGGCGCTGTGCACTGGGCGGGCGATGACGGCAACGAGCCACTGGTAGATGCCGGAGAGCACCGGGTACTCCATGTAGCGAGTGACGCCCGAATCGTCGACCCAGGAATACAGGTACGGGAAATGGAGCTGGTCCAGGCCGCGGGAGGAGAACAGCGTGACAGTGTCTGAGTAGCAGGCCGAGGTGTATTGCCGGTAGCCGGTCCAATCCGCGAACACTCCGTTATCGGAATGCCCGGTGCGGATGCACTGGCCTTTTTGGAGCCAACCGAGGCTCAAAAACACGACTCCGACCGCGAGGAGCACCCGCAGGGGAGTCCACCAGCGTTGCCTGCCGATCAGCGCGTGGTGGCCGGGAGGGCCGCCGATGAAGTCAATGAATCCCCGGGCCATGGGTTCCGTGGCAGACGGAAGCACCCGGCGGCTGTTCGACTGTGGCCGAGTCACAGTCGCCGGGTGCTGAGGGTGCCCTGTAGCCGAGGAGTCCTTCGGAGACGAGGAGCTGCTGGGCGTATTACTGGGCGTACTACTAGGGGTTGACGAGTCCATTAATGATGTCTCCGAGGTTCGGCGCCGGTGCCGGCGGGGGAGCCGGGGCTGGGGCGGGCGCCTGCGGTGCCGGTGCCGGAGCTTGCTGCTCCGCCTGAGCCGGTGCCTCTTGCTGGGCACCTCCATCGGTACCGCCGGTGCCACCGCCACCGCCAGTGGAACCACCAGAGTAGCTACCGGAACCGGACGATCCCGACGAACCGGAGGATGCGGAACCAGAGCCGAAGTACTCCACGTCATCGCCCTGCAGCGACTGGTCCATCACACCCTTCCAGATCTGGGAGGGCAGCTGGGAGCCGTACATCACTCCGCCGTAGGCGTTGCGCAGGGGAGCACCGTCAGCGGTACCAACCCAGACAGCGGTGGCCAGCTGCGGGGTGGCACCGATCATCCAGGCATCCTTGTTCTCGCCGGTGTCACCCAGCTGAGACGTACCGGTCTTCGCAGCCGAGGGGCGGCCTCCGGCCAACGAGTTTCCGTTGGAGTATGCGGCGATGGGTTGCATCGCGGAGATGACTCCCTGAGCAACCTCCTTGTCGATGACCTGGTCGCCCTTGAGCTTGGAGTTGTCCAGCAGTACTTCGCCCTGAGAGTTCTCCACCTTCTGCACGAAGTGCGGGCGGTAGTACTTGCCTTCGTTCGCGAGGGTGGCCAGCGCCGAAGCCATGTCCACCGGGCGGGTTTGGTACATGCCCAGGGTGATACCTTCGAAGGGGGCGCCACCGTTTTCGCTAAGGGTCTTGTCGATGCCGGGGATAGACTCTGCCACGCCGAGGCGGTGGGCCATGTCCGCAACGTCTTGGGCGCCACCGTTGAGCTTGCGGGTGAGGCGGATGAAGCTGGTGTTCAGCGACATCTTTAGCGCCTGCGCGATGGAGCACGTGCCACAGCTCATGTTGTCGACGTTCGTCACCGTGGTCCCGCCGGTAGTGACGGGGGAGGAGTCGAACTGATCGTAGATGCTGCCGCCCTGATCCAGGTACGCGGCGAGGGCCATGATCTTAAAGGTCGAACCGGTCTGCAGGCCCGCATCGGCGTAGTCGAAGCCCACGGGGTCTTCGCCGCCGTACCAGCCACGGATGCCACCGGTCTTCGGATCGATGGACACGACAGCATCGAGGATGCCCTCCTGCTCACCTTCCTTCTTCGCTCGCGACACATCAACCGCGGCGTTTTGCACCTTGGGGTCGATGGTTGTCGTGATGCGTAGGCCACCGGTGTTGACCTGATCCTCAGTGATGCCGGCCGCTTCCAGTTCCTTGATGACCTGAGTCTTGATCAGACCGTTGGGGCCATCGCTTTGCGTGTTGTTGGCCGTGGTGGCCGGATCCAGAACCTCGGGGTACTTCGCATCCTTGCGCTGCTGCGGGGTGATGGCACCGGTTTCTTCCATGCCGTTCATCACGTAGTTCCAGCGGCTTTCAGCACGTTCGCGGTTGGTCCACGGGTCCAGCGCAGAGGGAGCCTGGATGGTGGCGGCCAGCACCGCGCCTTCCTCGATGGTCAGCTGGCTGACGTCCTTACCGAAGTAAGCGTGAGCCGCCGAACCGATGCCGTAGGCATTGCGGCCAAAGTAGATGGTGTTGAGGTAGGCCTCAAGGATCTCATCCTTGCTCCATTCCCTCGCCATCTTTGCGGAGATCACGAGTTCCTTGGCCTTACGGACGAGGCTGAATTCGTCACCAACCAGCGCGTTCTTGACGTACTGCTGGGTAATGGTGGAGCCACCGCCCGCTCCTTCGCGGCCGAGAAGCTGGCCCAGTGCGGCGCGGCCGAAGCCCGTGATGGAGAAGCCGGGGTTGGAATAGAACTCGCGGTCCTCGGCAGCCAGCACGGCCTGGCGAACGTGCAACGGGATCTGGTTGAGCGTGACGTTCTGGCGGTTACCCTCCGGCGGCACGATACGGGCCAGCTCGGTCTGATTGTCATCGGCCATGATGTAGGAGATCTGGTTGTTCACCAACTCTTCCGGCTCCGGAACCTTTGTCACGGAGTATGCGGTGAAAAATGCCACCAGCGGCACGATGATGATGACCGCCATGATGGCCGCCAGACTAGCGAGAAGCTGCTTCCGGAAGTGGCCATCGCGCCAATTCTTCTTCTTGCGGGTACGCGCGGTGATCGGTCCGTTCTTGGCGACCCGCGCCTCGTCCTTCTTCTTTTTCCTCGACGCCGCTGCGGCCGCGCTGGCTGCAGCGGCCTTGGAGCCGCCACGGCCTGGTCGCTTGGCATTGGGACGAGTGGAGGCAGACTTCTTCGCGGCACCGCCCTTTGCCGGGCCTTTGCCCTGGGCCGAGCCGCGTCCCTGCGGACGTCCCTTACCGTTACCGTTGCCGTTGCCGTTGCGGCGGGGAGGCTTTCCGTTGTTGGAAGGGTTCTGTGATGGCTTGTCGTTACTCAACTAATCGAGTCTCCCGGTCGATTATCAAAAGCGGAACCGGATCCGATGATGTCTTCACGGATCAGAAAGTTCCACCTGCAGGTCATGCAGACTTCCACGGTGTGGATGGTGAGCTCCGGAAAGGCCTCCACCACGCCGTCTATTTCTCTTACACTACGCGCTGTGCCCGACTTTTCACCTAATGCTGCGCCATGAATCCACAGGGTTTCTCGAAGAGTATGGGCACCACACAGCGGGCACGCGCGCCCGACCACTGTTCCCAGGACGTCGGCGGAAGACATGAGGGAAGGTGTTGCATTTCGCACCTGGCCTGCAGAAATGTCTCCGCTGCGGACACGCCGAAGCACCCGCTGGCGATCCAGTTGATGGTCAATGACCTTCCTGGGGCGCCCGTGTGGTGAAAGTGACGCGTGGGAATCAGTGGGCATGGACAACATGATAAATGCTGACGGCGAGAACACCGCAACGCGCGCCTGCCGCACCGTCGCACTAGCACCGTCTCCGCCGACAGCAAGCAGCGGACTTAATCGGTTAACCACCACCGCTTAATCGGTCAACCCTGCGTTCAGTGCAGGTCACCGCGCCGGTCGCCCTTATGTTGGGATTCATGAGTGAAAATACCTGCAACATTGCCATCGTCGGGCTGGGCAACTGCGCCACCAGCCTGATCCAGGGCATCCATCTCTACTCCGAAGCCACCGCTGACCAGGACATTCCCGGCCTGATGCACACCAAGTTCGGCCCCTACGCCGTGGGCGATGTCAAGGTCGTCGCTGCGTTCGACGTGGACGCCGACAAGGTCGGCAAGGACGTCGCCGACGCTATCGAGTCCGGCCAGAACTGCACCATCAAGATCGCCGACGTGCCCACCACCGGCGTGAAGGTTCAGCGCGGCCACACCCACGATGGCCTGGGCCGTTACTACCAGCAGACCATCGAAGAGTCCTCCGAGGAGCCCGTCGATGTCGTGGCCGCTCTCAAGGAAGCCAAGGCGGACGTTGTTGTCAGCTACCTCCCGGTGGGCTCCGAGGAGGCAGACCGCTTCTACGCGCAGTGCGCCATTGACGCAGGTTGCGCCTTCGTCAACGCCCTGCCCGTCTTCATCGCTTCCGACCCGGAGTGGGCGCAGAAGTTCCGCGACGCGGGCCTACCCATCGTCGGCGATGACATCAAGAGCCAGGTCGGCGCAACGATCACCCACCGCGTGCTCGCCAAGCTCTTCGAAGACCGCGGCGTGCGCCTGGAGCGCACCATGCAGCTCAACGTGGGCGGCAACATGGACTTCAAGAACATGCTGGAGCGCGAGCGCCTCGAGTCCAAGAAGGTCTCCAAGACCCAGGCTGTGACCAGCAACCTCAAGAAGAGCCCGCTGGCCGGCAAGATCGATGACCGCAACGTGCACATCGGCCCCTCCGATTACGTGGAATGGCTCGATGACCGCAAGTGGGCCTACGTACGCCTCGAGGGCTCCGCGTTCGGCGAGGTCCCGCTGAACCTCGAATACAAGCTCGAGGTATGGGATTCCCCGAACTCCGCAGGCATTATTATCGACGCGGTCAGGGCCGCGAAGATCGCCTTGGATCGCGGAGTTGCCGGGCCTGTCGACGCGGCATCGAGCTACCTGATGAAGTCCCCGCCGGTTCAGCTCCCCGACGACGTGGCCCGGGCACAGCTCGAAGAGTTCATCAACGGCGCTTAAAGCCAGGGCCGCATGGCGGCGTCAAGAAATGGGACAGTTCCCATTTACATCCAAAACTGTTGTAATTTGGTATTTATGGCCTCTACTCCACTCGAGATCGCATCAAAGCTCCGCCCATCCCTCACGCGGTTGTACTTGCTGTACTTCCGCCAGGCGGAGAACTCCACCATTAGCATGGCCCAGCTGTCCATCATGATGATCCTGGACGAAAAGGGTCCCATGCGGATTAGCCAGATTGCCTCGACCGAGGCGATTCGCATGCCCACGGCGTCCAACGCTGTTAACCAGCTGGAGACGATGGGCCTGGTCACCCGAGTGCGCGACATCTCGGATCGCCGCGGCGTGCGCGTCGACCTCACCGACAAGGGCCGCGAGGAGCTCGAAAAGCTCAGCGAAGAGCGCGCCAACCAGTTGGCCGGCATGCTCGAGGGACTCAACGATGAGGAGCTGGAGCGCACTGAGGAAGCTGTGTCGCTGATCGATGAGATCCTGCACAGCTACGCCGCCTCCATCGAGGAAAAGTTGAAGGCTGAGCACGAGCACGGCGGGCGCAGCGCACACTAGGCGCACGAAGCCCGACCGTGTCTCGCCATGCCTGCCATGTTTACTAAGCCCGAGATGGTTTTTGTTCCTTTAGGCCACGTGAATCGCTCGGGTTACTCAGTTCTCCTACGGTTGACTAAGGTTTACGCCCTGTGAGCTCTCTTAGCAGTCCTTCATCGCAGCCGCTTCGCCTCATGATGGCATGGCGGCCGCAGTCCCCCGGTTCGGAGGCGGCCCAGGTCGTCGCATGGTTGGGGCGCACGCAAGCCATCACGGCTCGCACGGCCACGGTCATCCCGCGGGCATGGACCGTTCAACCCGAGGCAAAGAACCTCGAGAAGCTGAAGCACTGGGCGACGAAGGAAGCGAAGGCCTGCTCGAAGGCCGCTCTCGGCGCCCTCGATCACGCCAAGTTGCCGCACTCCATGCTCGATTCCGAGCAGGCATCCGTGGTGAGCGTGGATCACTCCGAAACGCGCGCTCTCATCGCTGCCGCAGAGGATTTTTCAGCCGATGCAATTGTCGTGGGTTCGCACCCCGCCGCGCCGCAGGAGCGGTTCCGGATTGGTTCCACAGCGGACGCGCTGCTGCATTGTTCCCCGAAGCCGCTGTTGTTGAGCCCGCGAGCTCCCCGGCTATCCAAGCGGGGCGTTACCCGCGTGAGCTGCGCGTATGTGGATACCGATCAGTCCCACGAGGCCTTGCGCTCAGCGGCTGACTTGGCTGCCCGCTGGCAGATACCGCTGCGGTTGGTGGCGTTTAGCCCGCGGGGCGTCACGATGTACCCCACGCAAACGCCCTTCGACGATGAGTCGGAGCAGATGGTGGAGTGGCGCGAGCAGGCCCTTGCGCTGCTGGATCGGGGCCGCGACCGGGCGCTGGCCAGGCACGCCGACCTTGTTGTGCAGACCGAGGCCGGCAGCGGCTACGGCTGGTCTGGTGCCATGAACGCGCTGAAGTGGAAGAAGGGCGACCTGCTGGTGCTGGGGTCCAGCCAGCTGGGGCAGTTCCGCCGAGTGTTTTTGGGCCCTTCCACGAACCAGATTCTGCGCCACAGCCCCGCGCCCGTGCTGATCGTGCCGGTGTAGGGGCGGTGCCGCTGCGGCCCCCTGGTTCCGCCTCTTCTCTGCTCACCAGCCACCGCGTAGCATAGAGGCATTATGAGCACGCATGATGACTATGACGAGCTGCATCCTCGCGACCGCTTCGATGTCTATCCCCTCGACGAGCACTCCGACTCGGCACCGTCGCGGCCCAGCGACCTCGACTACGAGGCTGACCCGCTGCTCCGTCTGGAGCGCAACAATCGCAGCTCCACCCAGGCCATCGTGTTTTTCTTCGGCATCATTTTCGCCACCACGATTTCTGCCATCATCATCTGGGTGCTATCACTCACCATGGGCGGGCCGTACTGCGATCGCGACGATACAGCGCAGTTGTGCAGCCGTGGGTTCCAGCTGATCTTCTCTTTGGTACCCACGTCCATCGCCATGTTTGGCCTGTTCGGCGGCGCGTTCATCGCCTACCTGAAGTGGCGCAGGCACGAGCGCTGGCGCCCGTGGATCGCCGTGGTCTGGTTCATCATGCCGTTCTCCATGGCATGGGTCACCTCGATTGGTGCCATGCTGATCCTGGGACACAGCGTGGCGCCCTAGCTCCCCGGTCCCCGGCGCGGCACCACCGTGCCGTAGCAGCTCCCCGTCACGGCACGGCGAATGCTACTTCGCCACGATGTTAACCATCTTGCCGGGCACCACGATGATCTTGTTCACCGTCTTGCCCTCCACGTGCGCGGCCACGTTCGGCTCGGCCAGCGCGGCCGCCTCGATGTCCTCGCGGCTCGCATCGGTGGACACGGTGATCCGCCCGCGGAGCTTGCCCATGACCTGCACCGGCAGCTCGATGGAGTCATCGACCAGCCACTTATCTTCCCACGTGGGGAAGGGCACGTAGGTAATTCCGCCTTCGTGGCCCAGGATCTTCCACATTTCCTCCGCGATGTGCGGTGCCAGCGGCGAGAGCATCTGCACGAGGGGCTCCACGGCCTTGCGGGGCGCCTGAGCTGCCGCGCCGGAGGTGCTGTAGTTCTTCGTCAGGTAGTTGACGTACTCGATGAGCTTTGCCACGGCCGTGTTATCGCGCAGTTCTGCGAAGTCCTCGTACACGCCGGCCACGGTGCGGTGCAGCGCCTTGTTGTCCTCGTCAGTCAGGTCGGCCTCAGTGACGGTGGCCTCGCCGGTGTTCTCGTTGACCACGAGGCGCCAGGCGCGCTGCAGGAAGCGCTGTGCACCGATCACGTCCTTCGTGGCCCATGGGCGGGAGGTATCGAGCGGCCCCATGGCCATTTCGTAGACGCGCAGGGTGTCGGCACCGTAGTTGTCGCAGATCTCATCCGGAGACACGGAGTTCTTCAGGGACTTGCCCATCTTGCCGTATTCCTGGAACACCTCTTCTTCCGCGCCTTCTTTGACGCCCTCTTCCGCGCCGCCCTTGTCCGCCGGGCGAATCCAGTAGAAGCGACCATCGCGCTCCTCGACCTCGGCAGCGGGCACGTACACGCCACGGGAATCCGTGTAGGCGTAGGCCTGGATGTAACCCTGGTTGTACAGGCGGTAGTACGGCTCGAAGCTGGAGACAATCCCGAGGTCGAACATCACCTTGTGCCAGAAACGGCTGTACAGCAGGTGCAGCACGGCATGCTCCACGCCGCCGACGTACAGGTCCACACCGCCGGAAGGACGACCCTCGCGCGGGCCTACCCAGTAGCGCTCGTTCTCAATGTCCACGAGTGCATCGTCGTTGGTGGGGTCGATGTAGCGAAGTTGGTACCAGGAGCTACCGGCCCACTGCGGCATCACGTTGGTGTCGCGGTAGTAGGTCTGCTCGCCGTCGCCCAGGTCGAGGGTAACCTCCACCCATTCCTTCGCCTTGGCCAGCGGCGGCTGGGGCTCACTGTCCTTGTCTTCCGGGTCGAAGCTGACGGGCTTGTAATCCTCAACCTCGGGCAGCTCGACCGGCAGCATGTCGTTCGGCAGGGCGTGGGCCACACCGTCTGCGTCGTAGACGATGGGGAAGGGCTCGCCCCAGTAGCGCTGGCGGGCGAAAAGCCAGTCGCGCAGCTTGTACTGAATCGTGCCCTCGCCGGAGCCCTGCTGCTCCAGCCAGGCAATAGCAGCATCGATGGCCTCGGTCTTGCCCATTCCGTTGAGGTCCAGGCCGTTGTCGTTGGCGCTGTTGACGTGCGGTCCGTCCTCGGTGAAGGCCTCCTCGGCCACGTTGCCGCCCTGCAGTACCTCCACGATGGGCAGGCCGAAGACACTGGCGAACTCGTGGTCTCGGGTGTCGTGGCCCGGCACAGCCATGATCGCGCCGGTGCCGTAGCCGGTCAGCACGTAATCAGCGATGAAGATCGGCACCTGTGCGCCGTTGACCGGGTTGATGGCATAAGCGCCGGTGAATACGCCGGTCTTGTCCTTGTTTTCCTGCCGCTCCAAGTCGGACTTTGCGGCAATGTCCGCGCGGTAGGCCGCCACGGCCTCGGCGGGGGTTGCCTTACCGTAGGTCCACCGCTCGTCGATCCCCTCGTAAGCCGCGGCAGCGGAATTGTCGGCGGTGGAGCCCGTAGCGGCGTCGGATACCAACACATCAACGAGCTCATGCTCCGGAGCCAAAACCACATACGTGGCGCCGAACAGCGTGTCCGGGCGGGTAGTGAACACGCGGATCTCGTTGCCACCGGGGGCGGCGAAGGCCACCTCGGCACCGCGGGAGCGGCCGATCCAGTTGCGCTGCATGGACTTCACCTTGTCCGGCCAGTCCAGATACTCCAGGTCGTCGATCAGGCGGTCGGAGTAGGCGGTGATGCGCATCATCCACTGCTGCAGATTCTTGCGGAACACGGGGAAGTTGCCGCGCTCAGAGCGGCCATCGGCGGTGACCTCCTCGTTGGCCAACACCGTGCCCAGACCCGGGCACCAGTTCACCGTGGAGTTGGAGCGATACACCAAGCGGTAGCCATCCAGAATCTCCTGCTTCTCAGCTGCGGTGAGCTCAGCCCAGTCAGCGCGCTCGGCGGCCAGCTTCTCCTCGAGCTCAGCGATGGGGCGGGCCGCACCCTTTCCATCGGCGGGGTTGGTGGCCTCGGGATCGAACCAAGAGTTGAAGATCTGCAGGAAGATCCACTGCGTCCAGCGGTAAAAGTCAGTGTCAGTGGTGGCGATGGCGCGGCGCTTATCGTGGCCCAGACCCAGGCGGCCGAGCTGGCGCTCCATGTTGTCGATGTTCGCCTGGGTCGTGGTGCGCGGGTGCGTTCCGGTCTGCACGGCGTACTGCTCCGCGGGCAGGCCGAAGGCATCGTAGCCCAGGGTGTGCAGCACGTTCGCGCCCTTCATGCGGTGGAAACGGGCGAACACGTCCGTAGCGATGTAGCCCAGCGGGTGGCCCACGTGCAGACCCACGCCGGAGGGGTAGGGGAACATGTCCTGGATGAACTTACGATCCGTGGGGAGTTCCTGGCCCTCGACGTGCAGGGAGCCCACTGGGTTGGGGGCGTTGAATGTGCCGTTCGTTGCCCAGTACTCCTGCCACCGCTTTTCAATATCGGCGGCGAGTTCCGGGGTGTAGCGGTACGGGGTCTCTGCCGAGGGGTTTGTTCCAGGATTCGTCATGTGTCCTAAGTGTAGTAGGCGCTGGGACGGCGAGTTATTCCACCAGTAGCTTTCGCGGCCGTATCGCTGGTTGGTGCTGGTTGGTGTTGCTGGTTGTGGTGGGAATAGACTGGTGAGCATGATCGTGCTGAGCGTTATCCTGTGCATTATCGGCCTGGCAATCCTGGTGGTGGGTGTGTTGGCGTTGACCAACAAATTGCCTGGTAACTCGGTGGTGGGGCTGCGGATCCCGGAGGTCCGCCAATCGCAGGAGAACTGGACGTTGGCACACCGCATCGCCGGGCCGGGGTGGATTGGTTCCGGTCTGGTGATGTTGTTGGGCGCTTTGGTGAGCTCGTCGGCCTCGGGGTGGATGTGGCTGGTTGTCGCAATGTTGGTGGTGGGCTCGCTGGTCCTTGCCGGTATCGGCTCGGCCATGGCGGCTCACGCTCTTGCCCAGGTCGACGCCGCCAGGCAGCGCGAAGAGCAGGCCAATTCATCGTGCTGTAGCGCGGGCGCTGCCGGCCAGGAGGATGCCGGCGCTGCCGGCGGGTGCTGTAGCTCTGCGGACGGCGAGCCCACTGCGGAGCAGTGCGCCAGCGGTCAGGCGTGCGGCAGCTGCTCACTCAATGGTGCCTGCGAGGGCGGGGGAGCGGCCTTCGACGCCCGCAATACCAGCGCACAACGGACGAGCCCTGCGGTGGATGTAGATGCTGCGCGACGGGCGGTTGAGGCGCAGGACCAGCGTTAGGGGAGTAGGCGCCCTACCTCCAGACCCGCGGACCCCTAGTACCCTCGGGAAGCATGAGAGACTCTAACGCCACCGTTGTCGTTTCGGGCACCGTCAACATTGACACTTTCGTGGGTGTCGATAATTTCCCCCATCCCGGCGAAACCGTCATCGGCACCCGAGGAATCGAAGGCCTCGGCGGCAAAGGCGCCAACCAAGCCGCTGCCTGTGCTCACATGGGCGTGCGCACCGTTTTGCTCTCTGCCGTGGGGCAGGATTCCCAGGGCGAGCTCGCCATCACCGAGCTGAAGCGCCACGGCGTCAACACTGAGCACGTCGCGGAAACGCGCCAGCCCACCGGCCAGGCGTTCATCATGAACGACAGCTCTGGGGAGAACATCATCATCGTCACCTCCGGGGCCAATCAGCTCGTCAGCCCAGCCCAGCAGCGCGAGACCGTGGACACCCTGCGCTCCCAAGGGCCCGTCCCGGTGGTCCTCGCCCAAGGCGAGCTCACCCCCGAGCACAGCGCCGAGCTGCCCAAACTCGTCCGTGGCACGGACACTCGCCTGGTTCTCAACCTCGCCCCCGTGACCACCCGCGATCCCGATCTGCTCGCCGCTGCAGACCCGCTAATCCTCAACGAGGGCGAGGCCGCGGACGTTCTTGACGTGCCACGTTCCACCCCGCGCGAGGAGATCTTCGATCTGCTCCGCCCCATCGCCCGCTCCGTCGTCGTCACCCTCGGCGCGGAGGGTGCTGTCATTCTTTCGGGCGACGCCACCCTGCGCGTCCCCGCCGTCCGGGTTCCGTCGGTCGTGGACACAACCGGTGCTGGGGATGCCTTCTGCGGCACCCTCGCCGCGGCTCTCGCGCAAGGCGAAGACTTGGAAAACGCCTGCAAACTCGGCACCGCCGCGGGAGCACTAGCGACACAGAAGAAGGGCGCAGCGGGCAGCTACGCCTCCGAAGTGGAGGTTCGCGCCCTCGCTGAGGAATAGCGAACCCTTTACCCACCCCCCAATCCCCGCGAGAGGACTCCCATGGATTCAGGCAAGACTGACAACACTGACAACACTGGCAGCACTGGCAACACCGGCGACACCGGCACGACGATGCGCGCGGTCGTCTCACGCGCCGGTGGGTCACTGGGGACCCCCGGCTCCCTGGTGGATGCCACCGTGGATGCACCCGGCAGGCCTACGGGGCGGGATCTGCATGTTGGCGTCGAAGCGATATCGGTGAACCCGGTGGACACGAAAACGCGCAGGAAAGACAACCCGGACGGCACGGACCGGATCCTCGGATGGGACGCGGTGGCAACGGTGCTCGCCGTGGGCGACAGCGCTGAAGGATTCGCGCCTGGCGACCGCGTGTACTACGCCGGGTCAATCGCGCGCGCCGGAAGCTATGCGCAACAACAGCTCGTCGACTCGGCACTCGTCAGCCCGGCCCCGACCACGCTGAGCAACGAGGAGGCGGCGGCGCTACCGCTCACCAGCCTCACCGCATGGGAAGCACTGTTCGACAAGTTCCAGGTCGGTGCGGACAGCCGCGGAACACTACTGGTCATCGGCGGCGCCGGGGGAGTGGGGTCGATCCTCATCCAACTCGCTAAAGAACTCACGCAGCTGACGGTGATCGCCACGGCCTCGCGCGAGGAATCGGCAGCGTGGGTGACAGAGATGGGCGCGGACGTAGTGGTGAACCACCACGATGCCGACGTGATTGACCAGATCCTCGCCCACGCACCCGGCGGGGTGGACTACGCCTTCAGTGCGCACAGCGAAGGCAAGACAGAGTTCTTTAGCCAGGTCATGCGCGCATTCGGACAGATTGTTTCCATCGATACGGCCAGCGACCTAGATCTGTTTGCCCTGAAGAACAAGGCCATCACGTGGCACTGGGAGTACATGTTCGCCCGGGCGTTACACGACTACCACCCCGAGGAGCAAGGGCAAGCGCTGCGCCGGATCGCGGAGCTTGTGGACGCCGGCAGGTTGCGCACAACGCTGCGGCGTTCGGTGGAGCCCATCAACGCGGACACGATCCGCGCCGCCCATGCCGAGCTGGAAGACGGGCACGTGATGGGCAAGATCGTGCTGAATGGATGGGATAGTTAAACGCTCAGCGGGTTACTCGGGGCGGTCGGCGGCCTCGAGGGCATCGCGGAGCTCATCCTCCGTGGCGGGGTGACCCGGGCCCATGTCCAACAGGGATGTGGGGTTCGTACCCGGCTGGATGTACGGCTTACCGTAGGCTGGCTGGCCATTATCGAAGCGCCAGCCTTCCGAGAGGTCACCGGCATCGTAGGTGCCGTAACCAATGGAGTCCAGGAACTCGCTGACCTGCTTCTTTGCGTCAGCGTCGTTTCCAGCAATCACGAGGGACGTGCGCTGACCGTCACCGGCCGGGCGAGCCAACTCGCCGAGGTGGGCGAAGTTGATGTTGTTGAAAGCCTTCACGACCTTGGCCTCCGGCACCCGATCTTGGAGGATCTGGGAGGTAGTGATCTGGCGCTTATCGAGCTTGTCGATGAAACCATCCCGCTGCTCGTAGTAATTGCTGGTATCGATCACGGTCTTGCCCTTCAACGGCTCTACCGGAATATCGTCCAGGGCACCGAGGGGAACGGTGACCACCACGATGTCGCCAGCTTCGGCGGCTTCCTCGCGGGTGGCTGCGCGAGCCCGCGGCCCGAGCGCTGCCACGATAGGAAGCAGGGTCTTGGGGTCGCGCGAATTGCTCAGAACAACGTTGTGACCAGCCTGAACGGATAGGCGGGCGACGGTGGAGCCAATCAGGCCGGCTCCAATGAAACCAATGGTGCTCATGTATATTCCTCAATTCTCAGACAGCGAGCCCTCAGGTGAACAGTGATGACCGAGGGTCATCGCTAACCACCCTTAACGATCGGCGCTCACTGTGCCGTGGTGGATATGTGGAGGCTTCGGCGTTGCAGAGGTCTCCCTAGGGCAAAGCGCTTGCTTCACCCTGCCCCATACCCAACGGCTGCGGTGCGGGGATTATTCCGGGATGGGTGCGCGGAATAAGCGCTCTGCGGAATGTGTTGAACAGGTGTGGAAAGACGGCTGATGGCGATGACAACACTCCTCTCGCTATCGGCCGCAACGTCTCGCACTATCACCCTCAAGGAGTCTTCTGACATGTCCCTCACACGCAAGGCACTGAGCAAAAACGCTCGCACCAAACTCGCCCAAGCGAAGGATCTCTACCTCGGCGCAGCGCCCAAGGCCACGACCTCCCAGACCGTCGCCCGCCTGGCCTTGGGCGGCATGATGACGTTCGCCGGAGTGTCTCACCTGACGTTCAACCGCGAGGAGTTCCAGGCTCAGGTTCCCGATTGGTTCCCGATGGATGAGGACCCCGTGGTGTTGGGCTCCGGAGTGGCCGAGATTGGTCTGGGTCTGGCGCTGCTCACGCTGCCCCAACACCGCAGGGCCGTGGGTACGGCGTTGGCTGCCTTCTACGCGGCCATTTTCCCGGGCAACATTGCGCAGTATACGGAGCGCAAGAACGGCTTCGGCTTGGATACGGATGGTAAGCGCCTTGGTCGACTGTTCGGCCAGCCCGCGTTGATCGCGGCTGCACTGTGGGCTGGGGGTCTGCCCGAAAAGAAGTAGTTTCTTATGATTACTTCAGGAACCATGTAGCTTCTTGCACAAGGACTCGGGGGTGCTCGGTGGGGTAATAGGGCTAGGCAACGAACCAGCAGCCTATTCACAAATCCATCCGAGCACGTCAATCCCTTTTTTTTGGCCTCACGCGGACAACTAACATTAGGCACACTTTAGTTTAGTAAAGCGTTGCTTAACTTACGGTTGCCTTACTTTAAAAATGTGGATAGCCTGTGACTTCAGCATCCCCACGCCGGGACGCCAACCTGAAACCCATTCCACACAAGATCGAGAGCCGAGGCATGAAGCTATCCAAGATTGCGGCAGTAGTGACCGTCGCAGGCCTGACCCTCACCGCGTGCGGTGACAACAACGGATCTACCAACAACGACGGATCCTCCCAGTCTGCATCGACAGACTCCACGAATTCCGCAAGCAGCGACAAGAAGACAGTCACCGTGGAAGACAACTACGGTGAAGTCACTATCCCTGTCCCAGTTGAACGCGTAGCCTCCACGGACAATCGGACCTTCCAGGTCTTGGAACAGTGGAAAATTCCACTCGTAGCTGCACCGAAGAAGCTCATTCCCAAGACTGTCACGGCATACAACGGGGACGATGTCGCCGACATGGGTATGCACCGCGATCCGAACCTTGAGGCTCTGGTAGCCGCCAAGCCCGATCTCATCATTTCCGGCCAGCGGTTTTCCCAGTACTACGAGGAGATGAAGAAGCTTAATCCCGGGGTTCCCATCGTGGACTTCGAGCCCCGCGACGATAAGGACTTCTTCTCCGAGATGAAGCGTGAGGTCCTCCAGCTGGGCAAGGTCTTTAACAAGGAAAAGGATGCCGACCAACTCGTCAACGACTTCGACAAGGCAGCGGAGCGCGCCAAGAAGGCCTACCAAGACCATGGCGATGGCAAGGACACCGTCATGGCAGTCAACGTCTCCGGTGGCGATATCGGTTACATCGCGCCAGGGGTTGGCCGCACGTTCGGCCCCGTCTTTGATCTGCTGGGGCTCAAGCCGGCCCTCAAGGTAGATAAGCCCTCCAGCAACCACGAAGGCGATGACATCTCGGTGGAGGCCATCGCCGATTCCAACCCGGACTGGATCTTCGTCATGGACCGCGATGGCGCCATCAACGCCGATAAGCCGGACTACAAGGAGGCCTCCAGTGTCATTGCAGATTCCGAGGCTCTCAAGAACGTCACTGCGGTGAAGGACAAGCACCTGGTGTACGCACCAAAGGACACGTACATCAACGAGTCCATCATCACGTACACCACCATCCTCAACAACATTGCCGATGCCTTCAACAATCAGCAGTAAGCAGCACTGATCAGCACTGATGCCTACCATCACAACCACGCCACCGGCCCCGCGCGCTCGCACGCGGGGCCGGTTGGTCACGCCTGGACTTATTGTCGCCACCCTGATCGTCATTGGGCTCCTCGCCCTATCGCTCATGGTCGGCGAGTACGACATTTTCACCGCTAACGGGTTCTCCAAAGACGGCGGCCACATGTTCGCCACCACTCGCGTTCCGCGCACCATCGCGTTGGTCCTCTCCGGCGCGGCAATGGCGATGAGTGGCCTGGTCATGCAGCTGCTCACCCAAAACCGTTTCGTGGAGCCCACAACGACGGGCACCACGGAGTGGGCCAGCTTGGGGTTGTTGCTGTGCATCATCGTCTTCCCACACTCGAGCATCCTGCTGCGCATGGTGGTCGCGGTGGTCTTCTCTTTCATCGGCACGATGGTGTTCTTCGGTTTCCTGCGCAGAGTTAGCCTGCGCCAGTCCCTGGTGGTCCCGATCATCGGCATCATGCTGGGCGCGGTCGTGAGTGCAATCACGACGTTCATCGCTCTCGAAGCCGATGCCCTACAGACCTTGAGCATCTGGTTCCAAGGCAGCTTCACCTCTGTGTATAAGGGTCAGTACGAAGTCCTCTGGGTCGTCCTTGCCGTGGTCGTAGCCGTGGCCATTGGTGCTGATCATTTCACCACGGCCGGTTTGGGCGAGGACATGGCTACGGCGCTGGGCGTGAATTACAACCGCCTGGTCCTCATCGGCACTGGCCTGATCGCACTTGCTACGGGTGTGGTCACGGTGGTCGTCGGAAATCTTCCGTTCTTGGGCCTGATCGTGCCCAATCTCGTGTCGCTCATCCGCGGCGATGATCTTCGCAGCAATCTGCCGTGGGTGTGCTTGACGGGCATTGGCCTGGTCACGGCATGTGATCTGATTGCCCGCACCATCATTTCCCCGTTCGAGATTCCCGTCGCCGTTGTGCTGGGCATGGTTGGCGCCGTGTTCTTCGTGATCATGATTGTGAGGTACTCCCGTGGGCATTAGGTACGGTTCACCTGTTCAATCACCGTCGGCGGTAGTTCCGGCTCCTTCTTCTCGACGCCACACCGGGGCGTTCACCTCACCCTCCTCTGCCCGCCGCTATTGGGTCCTGCTGACAGTGATCGTGGCCGTGGGTTCTGCCTGCGCTTTCGGTCTGTTGGCTTACGGTAACCCGATGCCCGTGGGCTCGGAGGGCTTCTGGCTCATTGCCCAACGGCGTATGAAGGCTGTCATCGCGATCATTCTTGTCGCAGCGTGTCAGGGAATAGCCACGGTCGCCTTCCAGACTGTCACCAATAACCGCATCGTCACCCCATCCATCCTGGGCTTCGAGTCGCTGTACCGAGCCATTCACACCACGATGGTGTTTGCCTTTGGCGCGGCGGGAATCATTGCCACCCAAAACACCCAGTCTTTCTTGCTGCAGCTACTCGTGATGGTTGGCCTGTCCCTTGTGCTGTATTCCTGGCTGCTGGGCAATGGCGCCCGGAACATGCATGCGATGTTGCTGGTGGGCATTGTCATCGGCGGTGGCCTGGGAAGCTTGTCCACGTTTATGCAGCGGTTGCTCACCCCCAGTGAGTTCGACCTGCTCACGGCCCGGTTGTTCGGGTCTGTCAGCAATGCCAACGCTGCGTATTTCCCCGTGGCGATCCCGTTGGTCGCCGTTGGCACCGCTGCGCTGTACGTGCTGTCCCGGCGGTTGAACGTGCTGGCTTTGGGCCGGGAGGCAGCGACGAATCTGGGCGTGAATTACCGCTGGACCGCCATTGGGGTGCTGGTGTTGGTGTCCATCTTGATGGCGACGTCCACAGCCTTAGTCGGCCCCATGACGTTCTTCGGTTTCTTGGTGGCCACGTTGGCGTACCAGTTCTCCGCAACGCACGATCACCGCTTCATTTTTCCGATGGCGTTCGCCCTGGGATTCGCTGTTCTCAGCGGCGCCTACTTCGTCCTTAACCACGTTTTCTACGCGCAAGGCGTGGTGGGTGTCATCATCGAGCTCGTCGGCGGGCTCACGTTCCTCATTGTCATTCTGCGAAAGGGTCGCCTGTGATCACCATTGACCACGTCACGAAAAGCTACGGGGAGTCCACCACGATTGGCCCCGTGGATCTGACCATCCCGGAGGGCGGCATCACCGCGCTGGTGGGGCCGAATGGTGCGGGTAAATCCACGTTGCTCACCATGATCGGGCGCTTGCTGGACATCGACGAGGGCACGATCGAGATCGCGGGCTATGACGTCGCCACGACGAAGTCGAAGGACCTCGCCAAGATCATCTCGATCCTTCGGCAGGATAATCATTTCGTCACGCGGCTCACCGTGCGCCAACTCGTGGGTTTCGGGCGGTTTCCGCACAGTCGTGGTCGTTTGACGCCAGAAGACGAGCGCATCATCAGCGAGACCATCGACTTTTTCGGCCTCCGTGAGCTGGAGGGGCGGTATTTGGATCAGCTCTCGGGTGGCCAGCGCCAACGCGCTTATGTGGCGATGGTGTTGGCGCAGGAGACAGACTATGTGCTGCTCGATGAGCCCCTCAATAATCTGGATATCGCTCATTCGGTGGACATGATGCGGCACCTGCACAGGGCCGCCCGCGAGTTGGGGCGCACGATCATCGTGGTGTTGCACGACATCAACTTCGCCGCTGCGTATGCGGATCAGATTTGCGCTGTTCAGGATGGTTCGGTGATTGCGTATGGAACGCCGCAGGAGATCATGCGACCAGACACTCTAACTCGCATTTTCCGCACCGATATTGAGGTGCTGGATGGTCCACACGGGCCGTTTGCCTACTACTTCTAGCTAGCTGTGCTGCTCACCTGTTCTAGCCGCGTGGGATCCAACCCAGTGTGTTTCCCCTCGTACCGATCGCGCTGGAACCGATCGCGCTGGAACAACTCGGTGGTGTGATTCGTTGGAATGGACATGACTACGCCCATTGATACTCCCCAGACCAGCGAACACGTCACCATCTACGCCACCAAGTGGTGCCCCTTTTGCATCAGGTTAGTCTCCGCGCTGAAAGTCAAGGGTGTTCCCTTCGAGGCGTGGGACGTCGACAAGCACGAGGATCTGGGGGAGTGGGTGAAGTCCGTCAATGAGGGCAATCGTGTCGTTCCCACAGTGCTGTACTCCGACGGCACCCACGCCACGAACCCCAGCAGCGACGAGGTGGAACGCAAGTACGAGGAGCTCGCCCAGTCGTAGGCTCCGGGGCTGTTACTCCAGCTGCTCTCCAACGTGTCGCTTCTTGGCATTGCGGAGCGTGGTCAGGGATTGGCGCGCCTGCTTCCGGGCGGTCTTGATCATAACCAGCCGCTCACGAGCCTCCTGTTCAGCCCTGCGCAGCGCTTCAACGTGCTGCTCTGATTCCTCGATAGCTTGGTCGATGTCGACGGTGTCAATGTCCGCATCGAAAATTTCCTGGGCCGAGTGAATGGCGTCGTTGAGAGCCTCTTCGTCCGCACGGCTGCCTCGCAACTCGGCTTCGATCTGCTGCTCGCCACCGATAGGAACAGCGCGATCGGGCCGCACAACGAAATCCACGATGATGCCCACCACGATGGCCACGGCCGTGGGAATCATCCAGCCCAGCTGAAGGTCATGACCGGGCGACCAGCCGATGAGGGGCGACACATCCGCGCCCATGTCCTCGGCGGTCATGAGGGCCGCCCAGACGGTCACCACGGTCAAGCTGATTCGGAACGCCCAGTGCAGCTTGCGCCCCAGCAGCGGCTCGATGATGGTGATGGCCACCAAGGTAATGGCGATGGGGTAGAGGAACCCGATGATTGGAGCCGCAATGGACAGCACCACGTCGAGGCCGAGCGTGGAGACCACAACGGAAGCCGCGGCAAAGAAGACCGCCCAGGTTCGGTAGGACACGCTGGGGATGATCTTGTGGAAGAACTCGCAGGTGGCGCCGATGAGGCCCGCAGCCGTGGTGAGGCACGCGAGCAGCACAATGCCGCCGAACAGAATCACACCGGGGAAGCCCATGGTGGAGCGTGCCGCATCGGAGAGCAGCGCGGCACCGTCGGTGTAGTTCTCCGAGCCGGGGAAGATCTGGCCGACTAGTCCCAGGCCCACGTAGACGGCTACCAGCACCACACCAGCACCGATAGCGGAGGTTGCCACCCCGCGGACGAGGGAGGGTCCGTAATTAATGCCCTTCTGCCGCAGGGAGTTCAACACCACGATGCCGAACGCCATGGCCGCCAACGAGTCCATGGTCATGTAGCCCTCGATCAGACCAGCTGCCAGCGGGTTATCGGCGTAGTCATCGGAGGCTGCGGGTGGCTCACCCTTGAGGCCGGTAACGGACAGGACGATGAGTACCGTCAGCAGAACGAGCAGCGCCGGGGTGAGGTACTTGCCGAGGCGATCGACAATGCCGGTGGGGTCGAAGGCTAGCGCTAGCGCAATCGAGAAGAAGATGACGGCGAACATGGCGGAGGATACCGGCCCGTCGAACCCGGTCACGGGCGTGACGGCCGAGGAGTAGCTCACCACGGCCGTGCGGGGCAAAGCATAGGCAGCACCGAGTGCGAGGTACACGGCCACCGGAAACGCCAGGCCGAAGATCTTTCCGCCGCGGGCCGCGAGTTCTTGAACGTCCTTGCCCGTGATGGCAACGGCGATGACTGTGATCACCGGTAAGGCCACGCCGGTGATGAGGAAACCGCTGATCGCGGGGGAGAATCCATCCCCCGAGCTGGCTCCCAGAATCGGCGGGAAAATGAGGTTGCCTGCGCCGAAGAACATAGAGAACAGCATGAGCATGGCCACCGCCACGGCTGCTCCCGTGCCCTTCTTCTTCACTGTGGGGGAGGAGGACCCTGAGACGTCAGCAGAGGCGGTTGGGGAGGAGTTGGACACTGGTCGGCGTACCCTTCACGAAAATGTCAGAACTCGATTCATTCTAGAATCATTGAGATTTCCAGCTTCCCAAACCTCCTGTGCGCTGCACAAAACGTCCCTGCCTGCGCTGGCACCTCGCGTGTAGCTGCGTTTGTATCGAGCCTGCATCAGCCATCCGTGAGCCACCGGGGCAGTGGTGACTACAATGCAACCATTGCCCTCACCAACGCAGGTGCAGGTAGACCACAATCACCAGCTCCTAAAAACTCCCTTCTAAAAATCTCAGGAGAAGCTGCCCATGAGCGCGCCCAAAGATCCCGGCACACCGCCGATGCGCACGCTCGCCGAGGTGAATTCCACCATCGACGGTGCGCCACGCACGTCGCGCCTGCGCTCGCTGCTCGCCTTCACCGGCCCCGGGCTCCTCGTCGCAGTGGGATACATGGATCCAGGAAACTGGGTCACGTCCATCCAGAGTGGCGCGCTCTTCGGAAACCTGTTGCTCAGCGTGGTGCTGCTATCCTCCCTCATCGCCATGCTGCTTCAATACATGGCCGCCAAGCTCGGCGTGGTCACCGGCATGGACCTCGCCCAAGCCATGCGCACCAAGACAGGCAAGAAGACCGCCTTTTTCCTGTGGATTATCACCGAACTCGCCATCATGGCCACCGATATTGCTGAAGTCATCGGTTCTGCCATTGCCCTCAATCTGCTCTTCGGCCTCAACCTCACCATCGGCGTGCTCATCACCGTGCTCGATGTGTTCGGGCTTCTCCTCCTCATGCGCCTCGGATTCCGCAAAATCGAAGCCATTGTTGCGGTCCTCATTTTCACCATTATGGGAGTCATGGGGTGGGAAGTTCTTATTTCCCATCCGGATTACGCCTATCTCGCCGAGGGCTTTCTTCCGCATCCCGATATTCTCCACACGTCACAACTGACAATGGCACTGGGAATCATCGGTGCCACCGTCATGCCCCATAATCTTTTCCTCCACTCGGCGATTGTTCAGACGCGGTCGGTAGATCGATCCTCGGTGGCGTCGAAAAAATTTGCCGTGAAATGGGCAACGTGGGATTCCAACATCCAACTGGCCGCCGCATTCCTCGTCAACTGCCTGCTACTCGTCATGGGCGCGGTGATGTTCGCCGGCCAAGAGCCCGGCAGCTTCTCCTCGCTCAATGCGGTCTACAACTCCCTCAAGGACAGCACGGTGGTGGGCAGCGTCGCGTCATCCACCGTGGCGACGTTATTCGCCGTGGCGCTGCTGGCCTCCGGTCAAAACTCAACCATTACCGGCACCATTACCGGCCAGGTGGTCATGGAGGGCTTTATGCACATTCGCCTTCCCATGTGGCTCAGGAGATTAGTCACCCGCGGCCTCGCCGTCATTCCTGTCATCATCTGCACGATCATGTACAACGGTTCGCAAGCAGCGCTGGATACGCTCCTTGTGAACTCACAGGTATTTCTTTCCCTCGCATTGCCATTCGCAATGTTTCCGCTGATAGCGCTCACAGCCAGCAAGCGTGTCATGGGCAGAGAGTTTGCTAACCCCTACTGGGTCACGATTTTGGGACTAGTCTCGGGAGTAGTGCTCACCATTTTGAACGCTCAGCTCATCTGGGGCGTTCTCACGGGGAGTGGCTAAAAACTCAATAAATGCAAGCTCCATTCATTATCTGAACAGTGAACTCACATCCAGAGTTGAAACCCCTGCGCTCGAAAGGAGCCCGTGAATGTCGAAACCAACCGTTGCTGATCAAATGTGGGACATGCTCGCCGAAGCTGGCGTGAAGCGTGTCTACGGCATCGTCGGAGATGCCCTCAACCCCACCATGGATGCACTCTCGCGCCACAAGAACATCGAATTCGTGCACGTCCGCAACGAGGAGTGGGGAGCATTCGCCGCCTCCGCAGACGCACGCATTAGCGAAGGCCCCGTGGCCGTGTGCGGCACCGCCGGCCCCGGCGTAACCCACCTCCTCAACGGCCTCCTCGATGCCAAGCACGAGCGTTCCAAGGTCATCGCCGTCGCCGGAGACGTAGAGACCGAGCTCATCGACACCGAGGCCATCGAGGAAATCAGCCCCTACGACCTATTCCGCACCGCGTCGCTGTACACCGGCCGCGTCGTCAACCGGAAGCAGGCACCGCAGGTGTTCGCCCAGGCCATCAATACGTGCGTAGCCGAGTCCGGCCCCACCGTCATCGCTCTGCCCGGCGACATCGCCTCCCAGGACGCGGAAGATATCCCCACCTACACGCCGGTGCACCACGACCGCGGGTGCATCAACGACAAGGCCCTCGACACGCTCGTGGAGCTCATCGAGGAAGCCAAGCACATCACCATCCTCGGTGGCGATGGCTGCCGCCACAGCGCAGACGATGTCATCGCCCTCGCCCAGAAGCTCGATGCCCCCGTGGGCTACAGCTACAAGGGCAAGCAGTGGCTCGAGCCCGATAACCCCAATGCCGTGGGCATGAGCGGCCTGCTGGGCTACGGCGGATGCTGGGACGCCATGCACAACGCCGATCTGCTCATCATGCTGGGCACGGACTACCCGTTCCCCACCTTCCTGCCCGATCCGGACAAGACCAAGATCGTGCAGATCGACATCAACCCCACCCACATCGGCCGCCGCGTTCCGGTGGTCCTCGGCGCCCACGGCGACGTGGGGGAGACCGCCCGCGCCCTGCTCAAGCGCGTGACACAGCGCGATGACGAAAAGTTCGTCTCCGAGCACGTGGAGACCACCAAGAAGTGGCACGAGAAGCTGCACTCGCTGGTGGAAAACCCCAACAAGGACAAGGCCATCCGCCCCGAGCTCGTCGCCCACCTTGTCAGCGAGCTCGCCGACGACGATGCCATGTTCTTCATGGACACCGGCACGCCCTGCATCTGGAACTCCCGCCACATGATCGCCAAGAAGGGTCAGGTCATGATGGGATCGTTCTCCTGGGCATCCATGGCCAACGCTTCCCCGAACAGCTTCGGCGCGAAGAAGGCCGCCCCGCACCGCCAGTCCATCGCATTCTGTGGCGACGGTGGCTTCTCTATGCTGGGCCTGGGAGACATCATCACGGAGGTGCAGCACAAGACCAACAACGTGCACATCATCTTCAACAACACCCTGCTGGACTTCGTCAACATTGAGCAGCAGGAGGCCGGCCTAGTGCCCTTCGGCACGGATCTGCCCAACCCGAACTACGCCGCCGTGGCCACCGCCCTGGGAGCGACCGGCGAGCGGGTCGAAAAGGTCGAGGATCTGCGCCCCGCCCTGGAACGCGCTCTGAACCACACCGGCGGCCCCGTTGTCCTAGACATCGTGGTGGATAAGTACGCCCTGGCCAAGCCGTCGCACATCCCGCTGGAGACCCTGGAGGGCTTCACGCTCAGCGCGATGAAGCAGTCCACGCACGGCCACCTGGGCGACATCCTCGAGGAGGCCCTCCACAACTGGAAGCTCCTCTGAGCCGACTGAGCCAACCGGGCCAACAGTTGCCCGGTTTCCGGGTTCCCGGCGCACTGTGGCGTGGCACGATGGGTGCATGAGTAGTCATGCACCCACCCCCACCCAGCCCAACGGTCCCCGGAAGATCATCCTCGATTGCGATCCCGGTCACGACGACGCCATAGCCCTCCTCCTCGCCTGGGGCACCCCAGGTGTGGACGTTTGCGCGGTCACCACGGTGGCGGGGAACCAAACCCTCGACAAGGTCACCACTAATGCTCGCGCGCTCGCGCGGGTCGGCGCCATCACCGGCGTACCCTTCGCGGCGGGCGCGGACCGGCCGCTGGTCGCACCGCAAATCATCCCGGAGGAAATCCACGGTGATAGCGGTTTGGATGGTCCGGAATTGCCGGCTGCTGGCGTCGAAAAAGATCAGCGACATGCGGTGAACCTCATCGCAGACATCATCAGAGACCACGAGCCAGGGGAAATCACGATCGTCCCGACGGGTGCGCTGACGAATATTGCGCTGTTCGCTCGGATGTACCCGGAACTGGTGGAGCGGGTCGGCGGGATCACGCTCATGGGTGGAGCGCACCACGCGGGCAACATGACGCCCGCAGCGGAATTCAACATTCTGGCGGACCCAGAGGCGGCGAAGATCGTCTTCGAAGCCGGTTGGCCCGTGACGATGGTGGGGCTGGACGTGACCCACAAGGTGCTGGCGACCCCAGACCGGATGGAGCAGCTTAAGGCTGTGGGCACGGACGTGGCGCAGTTCATCGCGGAGCTCGTGGAGTTCTTCGGCGCGGCCTACATGAAGGAGCGCCACTACCCCGGGCCGCCGATGCACGACCCGCTAGCCGTGGCGGCGGTGGCTGACCCGAGTGTGGTGCGGACCGTGCGCGCCCCCGTGTATGTGGAGACGCAGGGGCTGCACGCGCGCGGGCAAACCATCGTTGACCTGCGGCGCACGTGGAATAGCCAAGGCGGAGGCGTGGATCCCACAGCGTTGGGGATCGCGGATGATTCGGATGCGGCTGAGGGCGCTGACGGTGCTGAGGGCGCTGAGGCCATCCCGCCGCACTGGGTGGCCGTGGACGTGGACGCCGACAAGTTCTGGGATCTCCTCATCGATGCGCTGACGCGTATTGGGAATACCGGCTTCGCGAACTAAAGTCCCCACACGGACCGCTCGCGAGGGCGCTCAGCTAAGCAACGGGGTCCTCAGCTGGCCATGTCGAATTACACCTCTGCCACGGAATCCCACGGAATCCCACGGAATCCGAAGAAATCCCGAGAAATCCCAAGGAATCACCGGATGAACTCCCCAGCCCCCACCGGGCGCCCTACTTCCCCAGACCCCATCGATAGCCGCAAGGGCGGCATACCGTTGCTCATGGCGGTGCTCATTACCGCCGCGATCGCATTCCAGCTCAATGCCTCCATGCTCTCGCCGGTGCTGCGCACCATGGCCCAGGAGCTGGGTACCGACGAGGCCGCCAGCGGTCTCACCCAGACCGCCTTCTTCACCGCCGGTGCGATGTGCGGGCTGTTCCTGCCGCGACTGTCCGACATCGTGGGGCGGCGGCGCATCCTCGTCATCATGATGGCAGTGATGTCCCTCGGCGGGCTCGTGGCCGCCCTGGCACCCAACATTGGTGTGCTCATGGTCGCCCGCGCCATGCAGGGCATCGCCGGGCCCACGATCCCGCTGTGCCTCATCATCCTGCGCTCGCAGGTCAAGCAGGAGGTGCGCCTGGGCACACTCATGGGCCTACTCGCGGCCGTCAACGGCGGCGTGGCGGGCATCGATGCCATCCTCGCCGGCTGGCTCGCAGAACACTACGGTTTCCGCGCGGTGTTCTGGTTCATCGCCGTCATCGGCGCCATCGCCACCGCCGCCGTGGTGGCGTGGGCACCGGAATCCAAGCCGTCGAATAACGTCCGCATGGACTGGGTCGGCGCGGCCACGCTGGTGGTGTCCGTGCTCTCTGTCACCCTGGCCGTCAACGAGGCCGGCAAGTCCGCCGCGGCGAACTGGCCGCTCGTCGCCATCGAGGTGGTTATCGGTCTGGCCATGTTCTGGGTGTTCTGGACGTACGAGAACAAGCAGTCGCAGCCCCTGGTCGCCCCGAAGTACCTCGCCCGACGCCACACCTGGGCCCTCCTGCTCACCACCGTGCTGACCATGACCGGCGTGTTCGCCGCCGTCAACGGTGTGGCCATCTCCCTGGCACAGAACAAAACCGCAGGCTTCGGCCTGGACGCAGACTTCGCATCCCTCATCCTGCTCACCCCCTACGCCCTGGTTGGCTGGGCAGTCGGCCCGTTCGCCGGTCGCTGGGCGCCCCGGATCGGCTACACGCGCCTGATCCGCCTGAGCAACATCGCCTCTGCCGTGCTGCTGCTGGGCCTGGCGTTCGTGGGCGTGCACTCCAAGGCAGTGCTCATCATCGCCGTGATCCTGCTGGGTGTGACGTACGCGGGCATCACCAACATCGTGCTCAACAACCTCGGCGTAGTGAACTCGCCGAAGGATAACGAGGGCTTTTTGCCCGGCATGAACTCCGCTGCCTTTAACCTAGGTGCAGGAATGTCCTTCGCGGTGCTGCCGGTGTTCATGGTCGCCGGCTCGCCGGAGGGCTCCACGTCCACGGGCGGCTACACCACCGCCTTCATCGTCGGCGCCGTCATCATCGGCGTCGCCGTGCTCACCAGCCTCCTCATCCCGCGGACCACCACCGCTGAGGAAGACGGCGACATCGTCGAAGAACCTGCGGACACAGCCCACACCCCGTCCCACACCCCAACGACCAAGCGCTAACTCACTCCCCGCCACCCCCACCCAGCGCTCCCCGAGGAGGCCCCCATGGCACCGACACCCGCAGCCAAGCGGTCATCGCAGCCCGGCCCGCTGCGCAAGCTGCTGAACTATCGCCCCGATTTCCTCATCGTCGCGATCCTCACCGCCGTCGTGGTGGCTCTCCTCTTCCCCGTCCGCGGCCAGGCCGCCGACGTCGCCGACGTCATCACGAAGCTCGCCATCGCCTTCCTCTTCTTCCTCTACGGCGCGCGCCTAGCACCCAAGGAAGCGCTCAAGGGCCTCATGCAGTGGAAGCTCCACCTGGTGATCCTGGCCTTCACCTTCCTCATCTACCCCCTCCTCGGGCTGGCCCTCACACCGCTGAAATTCCTCATCGGTGAGCCGCTCTATCTGGGCATTCTCTACCTCACACTCGTCCCGTCCACGGTCCAGTCGTCAGTCGCGTTCACGAGCATCGCCCGGGGACACGTAGCGGCGTCGATCGTGGCGGCTAGTGTGTCCAGCCTGCTCGGTGTGTTTCTCACGCCCCTTCTCGTGTTGCTATTGATGTCTCATTCCGGGGGTCTTCACATCGACGCCACAACCTTCCTCGACATCGGCGTGCAACTGTTGCTGCCGTTTGCGCTGGGCCAGTTGCTGCGCCGCTGGGTGGTGAACTTCGCGAAAAGCCCGGCGACGAAGAAGGTGGACCAGATCTCCATTGCGCTGGTGGTCTACGTGAGCTTCTCCGACGGCGTGGTCTCCGGCGTGTGGAGCCGCGTGAGCTGGGTGGCCATCGTGGGGCTGCTGCTGGGATCCGTGGTGGCGGTGTATTTCATGCTGTGGCTGACCAGTGTGCTGTCGCGCAAGGCCGGGTTCAACTATGCGGATCAGGTGGCGATTCAGTTCGCTGGCACGAAGAAATCACTGGCGGCGGGGTTGCCGATGGCGGCGGTGCTGTTCGGCGGGGCGAGCTTGGGGATGATGATCCTGCCGCTGATGATCTTCCACCAGGTGCAGTTGATCATCTGCTCGCTGCGCGCAAGTGCGTATGCGCGGAAGTACGAGGAAGCCCCGGAGGCTGCGCGGACCTGGTAGCGGGGGCGTGCGGGGCGGTTTACGGGGCGTTCAGTTCGCGGGGGGCGCAGGGCCGTAGCTTTCGGGGCCGCAGGACGCCGCAGGACGCCGCAGAACTAGGTGCGCTTGGCGTACCCCATGCGAGGGCGGAAGCCGGCGGGGTGCTTGGCCTGCGCTGCGGCGTCTGCGATGACGAGGCGGAAGCGGGGCTGCATGGGCGGCAGCTGGCTGATGGGGAACCAGCCGACATCCACGGATTCATCGTCGGCGACGCGGGGTGTGTCGTCGGCGTCATCTACGACGCTGCAGCGCATGGTGGTGTCCATGTAGCTGGTGACATCACCGTTCGGATACTCCACCGGCCCCACCTGGCCGACGCCCAACAGCGCCTCCACCTGCACGTTCAACCCGGTTTCCTCTAGTACCTCGCGGACGGCGGCGTGGTGCGGCTCTTCGCGGGGATCCACGATGCCGGTGACCGGGGTCCACTGCTGATTGTCGGCGCGCTTGACCAGCAAGACCTCGGGGACCGCCCAGATCGGCGCGTCTGCTGGTGGTTGCTTGAGCACAATTGCCGTGACGCCGGGGAGCCACAGCTCATCGTGGCCGATGCGTTCGCGGAGGGTGAGGATGAACTCGGGGGTTGGCATGGTTCTCACACTACCGCGCACCTTCCGCCCCGCGGCATCGCTGCTCACCCACGCGATCCATCAGCGTGCGTCGCCATCAACACCGTCCGGCACACCCCCCGCATTCCCCCTCGACGGCAGCTTCACTGCTTCGTACCCCGACTGGCACCACCCCTTCTGGGGCTTCACGTGTGACAATGTTGTGTTTTGACGATTTGGCCTTTCTAAAACCCCAGGTGGTCAAATGTGCTACCTCGCAAAACACGGCATTCGCACATCCAGAGCGCTGCGCTAGAACACCACGTTCACCAAAACCGCGTAGAACACCGTGCCCAACAGGATCGATAGCGTGGCCGAGCGCCGCCATACATGCAGCGCCACGGTGAAAACCAACGCGATCATCACGGGGACGAAACCAGTGGGAGAATCGCCGCCTTCAATCACCGTGTACAGCACGAGAATCGCCATGACGCCCACTGGCATCGACAGACCCAGCCACGCAACCAAGCGCGATTCCCGGAAAAAGCGCAGTGCCGCGAACGGCAAGGCACGCAGCCCCACGGTGACGAGGAAAATGGCGAACAGGATCGCTAGGGTCGGCCCGAGCTCCACGCCGTCGGGAAGTCCGGCGCTGGCCAGGGTGGTGCCCGGGGCGGTGGTGCCTGGGACGGTGGTGGCCGAGGCGACAGCGGCGGCAGCGGCGGCAGCGTGATGGATCACTGGGACTCCTCCTCTGTGCCAGAAGCATCAGCCGTGCCAGCACCAACCGGCCGCGCCCCCACGCGCCACGTCAGCGCCTTATTCACCGGCGGCACGAAGAACCGCACCACCAGCAGCGCAAAGTACAGCGTCATGCCGACCATCAGCACGTTGTCCGGCGCGATCCACCACGCCACCAGCCCCAGCACCACAGCGCTCAGCGGCAGCGACAGGTCCCGGTTCGCCGCAAACGCCTCAATCATCAGCACGGTAAACAACGCCGTCAGGGCGAATTCCATCCCCACCAGCGTAAATGGCAGCGCCGAGCCGAACAGCGCACCCAGCACGCCGCCGCCGACCCACCCGGCCTGCAGCAGCGCTTGGATCGTGATGACGCGCGCGGTCGTCCAGTTCGCGTCGGCTCGCGCCGAGACAATCGCGTACGTCTCGTCCGTCAGCGCATACGCCCCGTATGCCTTCGCGAGCCAGCCCTTCACGCGATCCATCGGATAGTTGAGTGCGTAGAAAATGTGCCGGAAGTTCACCAGCAGTCCGTACAGCGCCGCAGACAATGGCGCCGCTCCACCCGTGACCAGGCTGATCGCTAGGAACTCCATCGAGCCAGCGTAAATCACCAGCGAAAACACCGGCGCCCAGTACCACGCAAACCCGATCTGCGTGATGAGTAGCCCAAATGCCAGTCCGAGTGGCACCATGCCTAGCGCGACCGGCCAGGCGTCGCCTATACCGGCTGTGACCTGCCTCTTCACCCTAGTTGCGCTCCGGGTTCGTCGCCCACGTGACAAACAGGTTCTCGGGGAAAGGCCGCCGCTTCATCAGCTGGCGCCAGGTCTCTGCAGGCTTTGCAGTAAAGACATCGTCAGGTGTTGCATGTTCGACGCCAACAAGCCCGCACTCCACCCACTTGTTTACTTGTGCGTGCGATACAGAAACGTAGCTGTGGAACAGGCGCATGCCCTGCAACCGGGATCCGTCACTGCTGCCGGTCGCGGCGGCTACCTGGTCCTCGACGCTGGGCGCTCCCTCTCCGGTGTGGATGAGGAGGAAACGGTTGTCCGGCCCGAAGCGCGACGGGTGCGAAGGCTGCAGAGTCTGCAATGCGGCAGCCGCGGGGTTGTCCGAGGCTGCCGGTTCCGGGGTCAGCAGCGCCACGGCCAGTACCACTGGTTCGCGGTGGCCGCCGATGAAGAACACCTTCGGCTTCGTGAGCTTGTCGGCAAGGTGGGGTAGGTGGTTGGCGACGGCTTCGGTGCTCATCAAGCCGAGCTGCACGGCCACGATGCCCGGGCCCTCACCCTCGTCGTTGGCATCTTGATCCGTCTGGAGCACGAGCAGGGCCTCGGCGCCGGGGCGCCCCGGTTGGTTGAGCTGGCCCGGTTCGGCGGAAAACGCCGCGATGAAGCTTTCCTCCGCGTCTTGTGGGATGTACCGGGTGGCCGCCAAGTTCATGGAATCGGCGACGACCTGCGGGGACTGGAAGATGATGTCTCCCGCCCGAACGGCAGTGGCGGCCTTGTCTGCACTGTCTGCACTGTCACTCATTGGTGCCCATCCTCCTTCTGCGTATTCGTCTTCGCGTCCGCGCCAGCACCGGACTGCTGCTCAGCCCACCACTTCTTCAACTCTGCCACGGCCTCATCCCGATCCAGCGGACCGCGGTCGAGGCGCAGCTCCTTGAGGAAACTCCAGGCCTTACCCACCTGCGGGCCCGGCGGCAGGTCGAGGATCGTCATGATCTCGTTGCCATCCAGGTCTGGGCGCACGGCCGCCAGATCCTCCTGTTCCTGCAGGTAGGCGATGCGCTCTTCCAGTTGATCGTACGTCTGCTGCAGCCGCTGTGCCTTCCTTTTATTCCGGGTCGTGCAATCCGCACGCACCAGGACGTGGAGGAGGGGGAGGAGGCTGCCGGCGTCGTTAACATAACGACGGACCGCCGAGTCAGTCCACGTGGACTCTCCAGCGGGCTTCGAGCCATCACCACGCGGGGCGTCCTGGCGCGGGCCGCTGCCCTGGTCCATGGAATAACCGTGGAAGCGCATGTGGAGGAACACCAGCTGGCTGATGTCCTGAACGTGCTGCTTGGAAAACTTCAACTTCCGCAGGCGCTTGCGGGTCATCTTCGCACCCACCACGTCGTGCTGGTAGAACGTCACCGCGCCCGAATCGGTAAACGCCCTGGTAGCGGGCTTGCCGATGTCGTGCATCAAGGCGGCCCAGCGCAATTCCAGGTTGGGCTCCAGCCCGCGCTGCGCCTCCAACTCCACCGCGTTGCGGAGCACCTTCAGCGAGTGCCAGTAGACGTCCTTGTGCTGCCGGTGCTCATCCTGAGTGAGCTTGAGGGCGGGCAGCTCCGGCAGCACGTGGTCGGCCAAGCCGGTGCGAACCATGAGATCCAGGCCCTCCCACGGGGCCACGCCGAGCATCATTTTGTTGAGCTCCACGGCCACGCGCTCCACGGTGATGCGGGTGATCTGGTCGCTCATCTCCACCATGGCCTGCTGCACGCGGGGAGCCACCGCGAACTCCAACTGCGAGACAAACCGGCAGGCCCGAAGCATGCGCAGCGGGTCGTCGCGGAAACTGATCTCCGGCGCATCCGGGGTGTCCAGCACGCCAGCCACGACATCGTGCAGCCCGTTCAGCGGATCGCGGAACTCGTGCTCGCCGGTGGGGGAGAGCTCCAGGGCGATGGCGTTGGCGCGGAAGTCGCGGCGGATGAGGTCGCCATCGAGGCTGTCGCCGAAGGTAACCTCCGGGTTGCGGGATTGGCCATCGTAAGAATCGGCACGGAAGGTCGTGATCTCCAGGATCATGCCGTGCACCATGGCCGAGACCGTGCCGTACTCAATGCCGGTGTCCCATACCGTCTCCGCCAGGGGAGTGATGATCTCCACGATCTGCTCCGGGCGGGCATCGGTGGTGAAGTCGAGATCGTGCGACAGGCGGTCCAGCAAGGCATCACGGACCGAGCCACCGACGAGATAGATGGAATGCCCGGCCTGCGCGAAGGCGGTGGCTAGCGGCAGCAGTTGATCGTCCAGTCCGCGGAGGGTCTGCCACGCTGCGGCCAGCATGGCGTGCTCAGATCGCTCCGGTGCCGCAGTGACCGAGGAGGCTTGGGCGGGCTGGGGCTTAACTGGGTTTTCCTGCGGAGTAGTCACGTGTGGAGATTCTACTAGGTGCGATCGGTTCCACTTTGCCCGCAGCACAGACTATCGTTATCAGAATGAGTAAGGACGAAAGCACCGGAGACGGACAGCGCCGTCGTCGGCGCCGTCGGTCCAACAAAAACGCGAAGAATAACGCAAACAACAACTCGAAGAGCAACGCAAAAGACAGCGCCAAGAACAATTCCACGGGCTCGTCCCGCTCCAACTCCCGCTCTCACTCGCGTTCCACTTCCCGCTCGAACGCCCGCTCGAACTCTCGGCCCAACTCGCGGTCCAACCAGCGCCCCAACTCCCGCCGCCACACCAATGCGTCCTCGCGGTCGGGCAGCAACCAGGCAGCCGTCTCCGTATCCGGGCCGAATGCCCGGCGCTCCCCGGCGCGGTCACTGTCCCACTTCGACAAAGACTCGGACCTGCCCACCAGCATCGAAACATCCGCCGGAGGCTTGGTCCTTTCGGGCCTCGCGGAGGCTGTGCAGCCGGACGGTTCGGTGGATCTTTCCACCATCTATGTGGCCCTCATCGGCCGCCTGGATCGCCGCGGGCGCCTGCTGTGGTCCATGCCCAAGGGGCACATCGAGCCGGACGAATCCCAGCACGCCACCGCCGAGCGCGAGGTATGGGAGGAGACCGGCATCGCCGGTGAAGTCATCGGCGACCTGGGCACCATCGACTACTGGTTTGTCTCGGAGGGCATCCGCATCCACAAGACCGTGCACCACCACCTGCTGCGCTACGTGGACGGCGACCTCAACGACGAAGACCCAGAAGTCACCGAGGTGCACTGGCTGCCGGTCAACCAGCTCATGGAGCGCCTGGCCTACGCCGACGAACGCCGCCTCGCCCGCCAGGCCTTCGATTCTCTGCCGGATTACGCCCGCGCTGAGGCCGTGGCAGGGAGGTTCACTCCCCGCTGACGCCACCCACGAGTCCACCCAGTAATCCGCCCGAAAAGCAGGTACAACGGTAAGTGTCATGGCACGCTCCCTAGGATCTCAGCGCCGCGCCCCGCAGCGCACACCGCGCACACTGCGCACCCAGCGCAACCAGCGCTCCCGCACGAGCATCACTGTGCGCAGCACCGGCCCCCGCCGCGCCTCTCGCGCGCTCGTGGCCAGCTTCGCCACGGTCGGCCTCACCGGCCTCACCACCATCGCCGTGCCTACGATTGTGCCCTCGATCCTGCCCACCGCCTCCGCCGCCACACCAACGAACCAACCCGCCGGCCTCGGCGTGTCCGTCTCCACATTCCCCTACAACCCCACCTCGGACACCGGCGCCGCGCAGTGGTCCAACCCCAACGCGCGCTCTACCGACCCGCAACAGTCCGTCACCGTGGAAGTCCTCTCGGCAACCCCCACCGTCGTCACCACGGACTCCAGCCACGTCAGCTACTCCCTGCGCATCACCAACAACCGCCTCGATCCCATCAGCGACCTCTCCCTGCGCCTGTTCTACGCCAACCCCGCCACGACCGGCCCCACGATCCGCCTGTCACAGCTCACCAACCAAGGCGAATTCCCGTTCTCCAGCAACCTTGACAAGCTCTCCGGTACCATCGACCCAGGCCAATCGCGCGACGTCACCGTCTCCATTCCTCTCGATCCTTCTTTTTCCGACGCCACAACGCTGGCCCTGCCCGCACCCGGCATATCGGGTGTTGGCGCCCATCCGCTGCTGTTCAGCCTCTCCGGTACTCCCCGGGACCAGGGCGGTAGCCAGCTCCTCGGGGTGACTCGGGCGACGTTGTCGCTGGTGGCGTCAAAAAAAGAAAAACAAGACCAGCAAGGACAGGCGGATCAGAAGCTACCCACGCCCGTGACGGTGATCTACCCGCTCGCGGCGGAGACGAACAGCACTGCGGGTGCCACGGGCGACGCCCCACAGCGCGCGCCGCTGTACCTCAGCAACGAGGAGCTCGCCGACCAGCTGCGGCCCGGCGGTCGGCTGCGCGACCTGCTCGATGCGTACCGGGACGCAGTCGCGAAGCCAGATGGCGCCAAGCTGCGCCAGGCGACATGCATCGGGATCGACCCGGAGCTGCTCGACACGGTCGACCGGATGGCCGGTGGCTACACGGTGGGCACGGAGATCCCGGACTCGGTGGAGGAACCGAAGCGACTGCGCGACTCGTGGGGGGAGATCCTCGGCCGCGATAAGCCGAAAACTTCACCGGGGCAGGGAGCGGACGTGGCGGCGGCGTGGCTCGCCGACCTGCGCAGCCTCGTGGAAAACAACTGCTCGGTGGCGCTGCCGTACGCCGGAGCGGACATCAACACCCTGGCCGGGGCGAATAACGAGTGGCTGAGCGTGCTGGCCTACGGGCTGGGATCGGCCACGCTGGAGCGGGTGCTCGGGCAGGTGCCGATGAAGAACGTGGTGATCCCCGGCGGCGGGTATGTCACCGAGCAGGCCGTGCCGTTGCTGGCTGCGGGTGCCAGCGGGGGAGTAGACGAGAACGCGTCCAAGCGATTCGAGGCGACGGTGGCCGCGCAGTCGGCGTTGCCGACCCTGGGCGATGGTTCGGAGGTGACCACGCTGGTAGCGGATAACACCGTGCAGGTGACCACGCCGGGCAGTGGTACGGCTGATGACTCCGGTGACGGCGGCGCAGGCAACGGTGGGGTAGGCAACGGTGGCGCAGCTAGCCAGCGCCCCAACGACCTCGTCGCCATCGCCAACGGCACCCGCGCCCTGACCTATTCCGCGGACCTCGGAGCCGCGCTCATGGCCACCGGCACGCAGCCGCAGGTCGCGCCGTTTTCCAACCCCGACCTGCGCTACACCATGGAGCAAGATAGCCCGGCCAGCCGCATGAGCAACGCCGTGGCCGTCCTCGACCAGCAGGTCTCCTCCGGCACGCCCGTGGTGGCGGTGCCCCCGGCGCTGTGGAGCGTGTCGAAGCAGGGCGCAACGACATTCCTCGATACGGTCGCGGCGCACTTCGCTGACGATTCGGCCACGCCGCGCCCTCTGTCCGCCGCCGTGAGCTCCCCGCCGGAGGGCGTGACGCTGCCGCAGGGCACCACGCTCGATCCGTACTCCGATGTGGGCGAGGCCAGCCCCGAGTTCGTGCGCGCCATCGGTGATGTTTCCCGCCAGGTGCGCGACCTCACGCTGCTCATGCGCAACGACCCGGCCATTGCCGTGACGCGGGAGGTCTACACGCGCCCGCTGTTCTCGGACGTGCTGCATGCCGCGTCGTCGTACCGCACACGGGTGCGGTCGCTATACGTTGCGTCGCGCCAGGCCGCCATTAACCGCCTGGACACGGTCGCCACAGTGGTGAGGAATCTGCGGTCCTCCATTGCGTTGTTGCCACCGGGCAATGTGTTCACGCGGACCTCGGACTCCTCCCCGCTGCTCGTGGTGGCGCGCAACGGCTTGCCGCTGCCGGTACCCGCGCAAGTTGATTATCATTCCGACGCCACCACGCCGGTCACCGTCACCCTCCCCGAGGAGGTGCAGTTGATTCCGGCAAAGGGGTCCATCACCTTGTCCCTGACCACGGACATGCAGGATCCTTCAGGTACCACGGACTTGAGCTTGTGGCTGGCCGCCCCGCCCGGGTCGGAAGAGGCCCGGGATCTCGCGGAGTCCGCAGGCGCTGCCAATGATCAGTTGGCGGAAGCCGACGCTCCCCGCGGCAGCCTGTCCCCGGATCAGGATCCCACGCGCATCTCCGCGCCCGTGGAGCTGCGTGTGCAATCAGTTCCGGGCATGTCTGGATTGTCCATTGCGGCGATTGTAGGCGGATTGGCGCTCATTGCTGTGGCCGGAAAAATTGTGTGGTCCAGGCGGAGTGGTTCCTCGTCGCGGCGGTTAAAGCGCCTTAATCGCTAAACCCCTTAATTATTGTTTTTCGCACCGCACAGCGCTGAATGCTCAAAACTCCGCGGCAAAGATTAGGACACTCACCACTTATGCACCATGATTGCATTTGTGGATCATAGAGAACAGGACTCCCAGCCGACGTCGGGACAGCGCGGTCGCTTTCACGCGCCACTGCCGCCGGCGATCGTGCCCTCCAGTTCCAAAACTGAGCCTTCGGGTACCACTCCGCCCGGCTCGTCGCAGGCTGCTTCACAGGACTCTGGTTCGGCCCTGAGCCATCCGCAGGGCACCGAGCAGAAGGCAGCGCAGGCGACCGCAGACGCGCCAGCAGGCTCACAGAGGGAAAGCAGCGCTACTGGCGCCACCGATGCCACGGCAGACGCTGCTCCAACCCAGGGCAAAGCTTCCGCCGGTGCCGATACGGATACGAAAAAACACACCGCCGCGGATTCTGATGACAGTGCTATGCTCCGCACCGGCGGATCCATGGCCATTGCGACACTGCTGAGCCGTATTACCGGCTTCTTGCGCGCGGTCTTTATTTCCGCCGCGCTCGGTGGCGCTGTGTCTTCTGCCTTTAACACGGCGAATACGCTGCCGAACCTAGTCACCGAATTGGTGCTCGGCGCCGTTCTTACCGCACTTGTCGTGCCCGTGTTGGTGCGCGCGGAAAAGGAAGACGCAGATAAAGGCGAGGCCTTTATTCGAAGATTGCTGACAATTACCTTCAGCATCACCATTGTGGTGACCATTGCCTCCGTTCTTCTAGCACCAGTTCTGATCCGAATAAGCCTGCCGGAAGACGGCAAAGTCAATATCGAAATGGCCACGGCCTTTTCGTACCTGCTGTTACCGCAGATCCTGTTCTACGCCATGTTTGCCGTGTTCATGGCGGTGCTCAACACTAAAGGCATATTCAAGCCCGGCGCGTGGGCCCCGGTGGCCAATAACATTGTCACGTTGGCCGTGATGAGCCTGTATTTCTTCGTTCCCGAACAATCGCGCCTGCAGCCCACGGATAATGTGACATTTACTAATCCCCATGTGATGTTGCTGGGCTTGGGTACGACGTTGGGCGTGGTTATTCAGGCCGTTATTATGCTGCCTTATCTCAAAAAGGCAAACATTAATCTTAAACCTTTGTGGGGCCTGGATGATCGCCTTAAGGCTTTCGGCGGAATGGCCGTGGCGATTATTCTTTATGTCGCCATTTCCCAGGTCGGTTGGAACCTGAATAACCGCATCGCCGGTAATACTTGGGCCGTTGCGCCGACGATTTATATGCAGGCGTGGCAATTGCTGCAAATGCCGTATGGCGTGATTGGCGTGACGTTGCTGACCGCCGTCATGCCCCGCCTATCCAGGAATGCCGCAGACGGCGACGACAAAGCGGTGGTGCGCGACCTGACGGTGGCGTCGAAACTAACGATGATGGCACTGGTGCCGGTCATCGTGTTCTACACCTGCTTCGGCACCCTCATCGCCACAGCACTGTTTGCGTACAAGAACTTCAGTATGGACGACGCCACAGTGCTCGGTTGGACCGTGTCGTTCTCGGCCTTCACGCTGATTCCCTACGCCATCGTGCTGCTGCACCTCCGCGTGTTCTACGCGCGCGAGGAAGTGTGGACTCCGACCTTCATCATCGCGGGCATCACCATCACCAAACTGGCGCTGGCCTACACGGCACCACACATCGCCACCGAACCGCGACTCGTGGTGGTGCTGCTAGGTGCCGCCAACGGCTTCGGCTTCCTCGCCGGTGCAATCATTGGCGACCGGCTGCTGCGCCGATCGCTGGGCAGCCTGCAGTTCCGCAAGGTTACGAAGACGGTGCTGTGGGCGCTGGGCTCCTCACTACTCGGCGCGCTCGTGGCCTGGCGGGTGGATGTGCTCATTCACACTTACGTGTTTCCCGACGTGGCGAACCCGTACATGCTCTTCCGCCTGCTGATCTCCGGCGTGATCTTCCTCGGCGTGACCGGCGTGGTGCTGCTGCGCGCCCCGCTGCCCGAGATCTCGCTGCTGCTCGGCGTGCTCTCCCGCGTGCCGGGCCTGGCGAAGGTGCTGCCGAAGCCGCGCCCCGCCGACGTGGAGGAGGAGAAGCCCTACGCGCCGCAGCAGGCCACCTCCGCCCAGGAGCTGGCTGCACGCGAATCCGCCAGCATGTCCGGTTCCATGATGGGCACGGCCCTGCCGCCGCTGTCTGCCGGCCGGGTACGCGGACCGCGCCTCGTGGCCGGTGCACCGATCCTGGAAGGTCGCTACCGCCTGCTCGCGGACCACGGCGGCTCCAGCAGCGCTCGGCTGTGGCAGGGTCGCGACGTCTCCGACGGCTCGATTGTCGCCCTGACGATCATGGACCCGTGCGCCTACGTCAAGGCCCACGCGGAGCCGGGGGAGTACATCAACCCCAACGGCGCGCGCGTGCGCAAGGCCAAGGACGACATCCTGCGCCGCTCCGCCAAGCTCAAGGACCTCGACGAGCCGGGCATGGCGAAGGTCCGCCGCGTCATCGACTACGGCACCCTCGTGCTGATCGTCTCCGATTGGATGCAGGGGTCCCCGCTGACCACGGTGGCAGAATCCGCTCCTGATCCCTTGGCCGCTGGCTATGCGGTGGCTTCCCTCGCCGACGCCGCCGCAGCCGCCCACGACGCTGAGACGTGTTTGGGACTGGACCACCGCGATCGCCTCCGTGTGACCACCCAAGGCACCGCCGTGGTGGCATTCCCCGGTGTGCTCCCCAACAACAGCACCCGGCAGGACACCCACGGCATCGCCGTGGCGCTGGGCCTACTGCTGGAACACGTTCCCTTCGAGGACGTGCCGGACGCACTGACGAATGCCTACCGCACAATCAAGGACCTCAACTCCTCGGACACCGACGCGGTGGACCTGCGCAAGGTCGCCAAGCAGCTGCGCAGCATCGCCACCGGCGAGCTCAGCGTGGCCGAGGATGACACCCCGGATCCCTCCAGCCGCGCCGGCTTCGGTGCCGAGCGCAACCGCCCCCGCAACCTCGTCATGGCCGGTGGTTTGGCGTTCGTGACCGTCGTGCTGCTGGCGGCTCTCATTGCCGGCCTGGTGAGCATCCTGGGCGGCAACCGCAACGATTCGCCGCTGTCGACGAACTCGCTGCGCCAGGGCGCTGAATCCATCGTCGACGGCGACCCAGCCCCCGTTGCCCTGTCCAACGCGCGGGCGTGGATGCCCGTCAACGGCAAGGGGACCGAAGATAATCCCAGCATGGTGCCGCTCGTCCTCGACGGCAACCCGGCGACTCGCTGGGAGTCTGATGTGTACGTCAACCAGCTCGGTCCTGGGCCGAACTCCCTCAAGGAGGGCGTGGGTATCCTCATCGACCTGCCGCAGGACACACGGATCCACTCCGTTGCCCTGCAGGGCCTCACACCGGGCACCACGATGCAGCTGCGCACCTCTACAGGAGATCCGACGACGCTCAACGACACCACGCTGCTGGACACCGTCTCTGTGACGGCCCCGGACATGACGGTCGAGCTAGATCCCACTCGCCGGGATACGCCATCGACGACGCAACAGGTGCCCAGTGCGAACCCTGCATCGCCCTCGGATGCGGTGACCGTGACAGTCGAGCCCCAACCGGGTGCCAGCGCAAGCGCCGATCCGGGCAGCAACCCGAATAACGACCCGAAGGGGCCGGGTCGGCCCAAGGGCAACCGGTTGCTCCTGTGGATCACTGGATTGCCGATGCCGAATGCGGCGTCGATCAGCGACATCTCCGTGCAAGGCACCTGGCCTGGGATGAACGCGGAGGATCAGCCGGAGGGTTCGGAGTTATCCACAGCCTCGTCGCCGTAGAAACTAAGTTATCCACAGGCCCGGGGGAGGATAGCCAGCGGTCGGGTGGTGGCGTTCCTACAGTGGGGGCACACAGCGAGTGAACACGGTGGTCACGGGGTAAGGACCACCGGCTCGCTGGGGGAGGGGACAACGATGTTCAACGACATGTACGCACCGAAATTTCCGGAACACACCGACGAGGAACTGCTGCGAGACCACATCGCCGGAGTGCGCGGGGCGTTTCGCGAGCTCATTCACCGCCACCACCGGAAGCTGTGGTGGGCAATCAAACGCGCGGATGTGCCACGGGAGCATCACATGGATGTGTTCCAGGAGGGCCTGATCCGGATGCACCGCTTCGCCGCCAACTACAACGGCACCGGGCGGGCCACGGTATCCACGTGGATCACCACGATCATGCGCAACGCAGCGCTGACGTATATGCGCAAGTACGGCCGGGAGGCTCAGCCGGACGAGCACGAGTTCACCGACCGGGTGCGCACCGTGGCCTCACCCCGCGGGTTCCGAGAGGAGGCCACGGTGGAGCGGCTGGACTTGCACCGGTGCCTGCGGCGGCTCAGCCCGGATCTGCGGGCGGTCATCACACTCACGGCCTACTACGGACACTCCGAGCAAGAAGTAGCGCGGCAGTTGGGGATTCCGGTGGGAACGGTGAAATCGAAGAAGTTCCGCGCGCGGGCCGAGCTGCAACGCCACCTCGGCGGGGTAGGGGAATACCAGGTTGCTGCAGCCGGTTAAACTGGGGGAGATTGGCGCTACGGCTGGCAGTGGCGGGCCGTTGTGGCTGTGCTCTATCTGTGCTCTATCTGTGCCGTAACCGTGCCTTACGTTTTCCCAACCCTGCTGAAGGACCCACACCATGGCTGAACCGTTCCTCAACGCAACTGGCTTCCTGAACAACAAGAACGACTCTCGCGACGGCGCCGATTCCGCTGACTCCGCTGATCGTGGCGATACCGGTAGCTCTGTTCACGACGTCATCATCGTCGGTTCCGGACCCGCCGGGTACACCGCTGCGATCTATGCGGCGCGCGCGGAACTCAAGCCCATTGTCTTCGAAGGAATCGAGTACGGCGGACTGCTCATGCAGACCACCGAGGTGGAGAACTTCCCTGGGTTCCACGAGGGAATCATGGGCCCTGCGCTCATGGAGGAAATGCGCTCCCAGGCCGAACGCTTCGGCGCTGACCTGCGCCAGGAAGACGTTGAGCGGCTGGACCTGACCGGGGATATCAAGAAGGTATGGGTCTACGGCGAGGAATACCAGGCCAAGACCGTGATCCTGGCCACCGGTGCTGCGCCGCGCTACCTCAACGTGCCCGGTGAGCAGGAAATGCTCGGCCGAGGCGTATCCGCCTGCGCAACGTGCGACGGCTTCTTCTTCAAGGATAAGAAGATCGCCGTCATCGGAGGTGGCGATTCCGCCATGGAAGAGGCCGACTTCCTCACCAAGTTCGGCGAGACCGTGACGGTCATCCACCGCCGCGAGGAGTTCCGCGCATCAGCCATCATGGTGGAGCGGGCGAAGGCCAACCCGAAGATCAACTTCATTATGAACGCGAAGGTCGTTGAGGTGAAGGGCGATGCCGCCGTGAGCGCACTGGTTGTCGAAGACACCGTGACGGGCGAGACCACCGAGGTTCCGATGGACGCCATGTTCGTGGCCATCGGTCACGACCCACGTACGGAAGTATTCAAGGACCAGGTGGAAGTCCACGACAACGGCTACGTGAAGGTCGAGGAGCCCAGCACCCGCACCAGCCTGCCGGGCGTGTTCGCTGCGGGCGACGTGGTGGATTCGCACTACCAGCAGGCCATTACCGCCGCCGGCTCCGGTTGTCGCGCTGCCCTGGATGCGGAGGCCTACCTGGCATCGTTCTCCGACTCATGGGAGCCGACCCGCAAGTAGGCACACGCGAGAGCCGGCTCGCCCAGACCCCACCCAGACACCGCTCATCTCCCACTAGCTATATGAAAGGCCCCCACCCATGGCTGACATCATCAACATCACCCAGGCATCCTTCAAGCAGCAGGTTGTGGAATCGGACGTCCCCGTCCTCGTGGACTTCTGGGCCGAGTGGTGCGGCCCCTGCCTGCGCATGTCTCCCATACTGGATCAACTGGCCGAGGAACTGGGTGAGACGGCCCGCATCGCCAAGGTAAACATCGAAGAGGAGCGGATGCTCGCCGCGATGTTCCAGGTCATGTCCATCCCTGCGCTGATGGTGTTCCACAACGGTGAAAAAGTTGCTGAATTCAGCGGTGTCCAGTCTAAGGAAACCCTGAAGCAGAAGCTTGAATCCTACGCCTAACACACAGGTATCCCGCTCATTGGCTGGCTGCCAGTGAGCATAAAATAGTGCTGTGAGCTGCACTTTTTCTACGATCGGTTCCATGGGCGCGCCGAAGACGCGCTACGGAGGATTAGGGCAAAAGAACGGCGAACCGCCTAGAATATGTCCTAGCGGATTCTTGAATCCCCTTTTGCTCAGGTACCACCCGTGTGCGCGATCAACGATCGCTGCACCGACCGAAGAATGGAGTGTTAGCCCCCGTGGAACGTTTGCTTCTCCAGGTTGGCGACCGTAGCCCACGCGTCGCCGAGGTGCGTGGCACCCTGGCTCGCCTGGGAAAGCTGGAGGGCTACTCTGGTGACGCAACGGGCTCATCCAGCCAACGCTGGCAGCCCGAAGACGAGATCTTCGACGAGCACCTGGCGCAGGCACTCCGGGCCTTCCAGCAGCAGCGTGGAATCATCGCAGACGGCACCATCACACCGGGCACCCTGCGGGCCCTGCGCGAAGCCTCCTACAAACTCGGAGCCCGCGTACTCAGCCTGCAGAGCAACCAGTTCGTGGGCGATGACGTATCCCAGTTGCAAACGCAATTGCACGATCTGGGTTTCTACACCAATCGCGTGGACGGGCACTTTGGGCCGAAGACGCACGCAGCCGTGGTGAATTACCAAATGAACTATGGCCTGAATTCGGACGGAGTGGTCGGCCCGGACACGCTCCGCGCGTTGTCCTACTTGGGGCGTCGGATTACGGGTGGCTCCCCGCAGTCGATCCGGGAACAGGAGCAGATTCGCTCTGCGGGCCCGCAGCTCTCCGGCAAGCGCGTGGTCATCGATCCGGGCCTGGGAGGTTCGGACAAGGGCTACATCGTGAAGGGGCCGTACGGGGACATCTCCGAGGAAGAGATCCTCTGGGACCTCGCAGGCCGCGTGGAGGGGCGCATGATCGCCGCCGGCATGGAGACGATCCTCTCCCGGCCGCGGTCTGCCAACCCGTCCAACCAGGACCGAGCTAACATCGCCAACGCTTTCGGCGCCGATGTGGTCATTTCCCTGCGCACGGACATTTACCCCAACGAGAAGGCCAACGGCGCGGCGACGTTCTACTTCGGTTCCCTGACCGGTTACTCATCCGTGGTGGGCGAGAAGCTGTCTGGATTCATTCAGCGCGAGATCGTGGCCCGCACACCGTTGCAGAATTGCTACAACCACGGACAAACCTCGGACATTCTGCGCCTCACGAGCATGCCGACCGTTCAGGTTGTTCCCGGGTACCTCACGAGCCCCAAGGACGTGGGCATCCTCACCGATCCTGCGATGCGTGACACTATCGCAGAAGCAATTGTTGTGGCCGTCAAGCGTTTGTACCTGCTTGATGACGATGTGCACGCCACTGGCACGTTCTCATTTAGTGAGCTTCTGCGCGCGGAATCGCCGGACGCCTAGCGCCCGAGCCGCGCTCTTAATGAGCCCTCCGCCCGTCACGGTCCTGAGCATCTCAGGGCCGTTCATTGCTTTGTGGTCCTCTTCGGCGAAACGCGCGAACATGCTGGAGGCACCGGTGATCTCCGCGCGGTAGCGGGGGAAGCGCGGATGGTGTTGCACCACGGAAAACCCCTCGGCCTCCAGAATGTCTTCCGAGAGCATGGGAGCGGTGCTCAGCCGATCGGTGACAGGATCGCCGGTATGCGCCTGCTGTGGCTCGTCCCAGCCGCGGTAGGACTCCGGAATATAGTTGAGTTCTTGAATGGCGCTGAGGGGCTGGGGGAGGGCAGCACCGCCGGTGGCATTGAGGATGAGCTCGTCGTCGAAGTCCTCCACGCGGGCGAAGGCTTCCACAGCCTTGATTCCTCGGCGGTGGGCCTCGGTGAGCACCGTGTCGATCAGTTGGTGTTCCAGGTAGAGCCCCATGTATGGCAGGGCCACATGAACGGCGCTGAGCAGGATGGCATCGGGGGAGATGGGGGCAGTGGGCAGTTGGCCGATCCCGCACATGTACCGCGCCGGCGCGAAGAAGACCGTGGCCGCCGGGACGCACTGCGCTCCCTGGTCGCCAGTGCCCACGAAGGCGGTGTAGCCACAGATACCCCATTCGAGCAGCACCTGCTGCATCCACACTTGCTTGTCAAAGGTCGGATCCTCATGGGCCATGCGCTGCTCATTGTCGGAGTCCGGCGGGGGTAGCTCCCAGAACGTCGATGCGGCTGCGCTCGCCTCGATCTGAGACATGGTGGACGGAGACAGTGCCCGAATGGATACTTCCACTACGCTCCCTTCCAACCACGAATCTTTATTCTCGACGCCGCACCGGGCATGACACATCGCAGCGCCATCGTGTGGATACGACGTGGGGCCTGAGCTCAATGTCTTCCGTGTTGATGCGTGCCGACTATCCGTGATTCTATGCCTTGGCAGATCAGCGCGGGGAGGGAATCACAGAATCCACAGAAACAAGAATGCGGGCAATGTTTCACGTGAAACATTGCCCGCGCTACGTACGTCTGCCGGCGGCTTGCACACTCGCAGAGCCAGTACCGCGTACAGTGGTAAGCCTTCTAGTAGGAATCGTCCACACGCCGCGTCTGAACGCGTCCGGGGTGCTGTGGGCTCTCTGCGCCATACCCAGCTGCCACCACAAGGGCGACGGAACGATCATCCCGACCTTCCATACCGATGGCCGCCTTGACCTTTTCCTCGTCCCAACCCGTGGTTGGGGAGGTCGATAAGCCTTCACCTTGTGCCGCGAGAAGCAGGAAACCAGCCATCAGCATCGCGTCGCGAAGACCGGATTCACGTAGAGCTGCGGGGCTCTTGGCCCGTTGGAAGCCTTCGACGCGCTCGATGAGCGCTGGCGGAAGGATCTCAGCTGCATCCTCAGGGAGGATCTCAGTGCGCCCGAGTGCAATGAAGACTACTGGGGCAGATAGATACTGTTTTTGGCCGGAATCTTCGTACAGCTTTTGCTTGATCTTGGGATCGCGGACAACGACGAGATCCCGCATTTGGGCGTTGAACGCGCTTGGTGCTTCGAGGGCTAGCTCGACAACTTTGTCGAGAACATCATCAGGGATGGGCTTGTTCTCGTAGACTCGAACTGCGCGGCGTCGCCGGATGGCTTCTTCTACACTTATACTCATTGCCCTGCGTCTTTCGGTGGATTTATCGGGGCTAATGGCTCTGAGCCCCACTGCTAAAACGGGTTGGTCATCAGTCCTCTGAAGTGAAGCGCATCAACTCAATGATGCGCTCAAAATCCTCAGGACCACCGAATTCAACGACGATCTTTCCCTTTTTCTTCCCCATCTGTACTGAGACCTTCGTCTCAAGGGCATCGCCGGCCTGCGTAACCCACGTGCTCACAGATTCAGGAAGCTCTCCACGCTGGCTCTTCCGCTGAGAGGCAGGGGTGGGGGACCCACCCTCGCGGTTGAGAAGCGTGACGGCCTCCTCGGTTGCGCGCACGCTCATGCCCTCGGCGACAATACGATCTGCCAAGGCATTCTGAGCCTCTGCGCCGGCCTTAAGTCCCAGCAGTGCTCGAGCATGCCCGGCCGAGAGAACCCCCGCGCCGACACGTCGCTGCACGCCAACCGGAAGTTGCAGCAAACGAATCATATTGGTGATGAGTGGGCGGGAGCGACCGATGCGCTGTGCCAACTGCTCCTGCGTGACTCCGAACTCCTCCATGAGTTGCTGGTACGCCGCGGCCTCTTCCAGCGGATTGAGTTGCACGCGGTGGATGTTCTCCAGCAGAGCATCCCGCAACATGGCATCATCATCGGTTTCCCGAATGATCGAAGGGATAGCAGTGAAGCCTGCTTTCTTTGCCGCGCGTAGGCGGCGCTCACCCATGATGAGTTCGTAGTCGGTCTCTCCGTCTGGTGCACGGCGAACCACGATGGGTTGCATGAGTCCGAACTCGCGGAGCGAGTGAACGAGTTCGCCGAGGGCTTCTTCGTCGAAGACGGATCGCGGCTGCTTGGCGTTCGTCCGGATATTCGCTACGTCAAGTTCTTGGTAGCTCGCGCCGAAGTCGTTAGCAGCATCGTTCACACGTGCGGAATCACCCGCACTGGTGCCACGGTCGCTCGAATGTCCTTCCACCGATGATTCGGACCTGGAAACGCGATTCTGTGCGGGCTTCTTTGCCTTACCGCCTCCCTTCTCTGTTTCGTCACCGTGACGTTTATCCTGACTGGACTTGGTGACAGTTTTGTCCGCCGACGGGGAAGGGGAGGGGCTTTCCTGGCTCTTCCTACCGCGCGTACCGTTCTCACCGTTCCCGATGATGATATCGGCGGCACCGTTTCCGAGACTCGGCTTCGACGGCCCAGACGGAATCAGCGATGCTAACCCGCGGCCTAAACCACCGCGGCGGCTATCACTGAGAGCCGAAGCGCTTGGCATCGCGGGCTTCTTCTTCTGTGCCATGATCTACCCTTCCCCGTGTAGTTCAGGAGCAACACCGATCGGAACGGTATCCTCCGTTGGCTTGTAATCACCGCGCTTGGAAAACTCCACAGCGGCATCGAAGTAAGCGAGCGCACCTCGAGATCCACTGTCGTATTGCAAAACCGTTTGACCGTAGCCAGGGGCCTCGGACACCTTCACCGAACGCGGAATTCGGTTATCGAGAACCACCGATCCGAAGTGGTTACGCACTTCATCGGATACCTGCTCTGAGAGTTTGGTGCGGCCGTCGTACATGGTCAACAGCACGGCCGAGATGTGGAGCTGCGGGTTCAACGACTGACGGATCATCCCGATGTTATTGAGCAACTGACCCACTCCCTCGAGAGCGTAGTACTCGCATTGGATTGGAATGAGAACCTCATCGACTGCCGTCATGGCGTTGATCGTTAGCAGGCCCAACGAGGGTGGACAGTCAATAAAGACGAAGTCATATCCATGCTCCTCGATGAACTCATCGGACAGAGCGCTCTCTAGCCGGTATTCGCGGCGAACCATGCTTACTAGCTCGATCTCAGCACCTGCGAGATCGATCGTTGCCGGCACACAGTCAACGTTCGGATTATCCTTGTTTGTCTGGATTGCATCCTCCATCGAGATTTCTCCGATGAGAACTTCATAGCTGGAGGGCGTGCCCATACGGTGCTCGGCGTCGAGCGCGGTGGAGGCGTTCCCCTGTGGATCCAAATCCACAACCAACACCTTGAGTCCGTGAAGGCCCAAAGCCCACGCAAGGTTGACAGTGGAGGTCGTTTTCCCCACCCCTCCCTTCTGATTGGCAATGGTGATTTTTCGGCACCGATCAGGCTTGGCTAGGCGAAGCCCCTGCGGGTTTTGCATCTTGGCAGCCTGACGGGCCGCGCGAGCGATTGGGGTGTCATCCCAGTCGTGAGACGCCATGAAATTCCTATCCTTGAATTCGTCAATGTTTCACGTGAAACATTGAGTTTCACTGGTTCCAGAGTAGTAGGGGAGTGGGACACCAACAACGCGTCCACCATTGCTCTTAAGAGACTCGAGGAATCACAACGACATGGGTGGGCTCTTCTAGGACGCCCTCTCCCACCAGCTCTACCGATGCCTTACCGCCGCCAGACCGAACAATCTGCTGTGCATCGCGCTCTATCTCTTCACTAACGGACGCCCCCTTGAGAGCCCTCATGCTGCCCCCAACCTTAACTAGCGGAAGTGACCATGCCGCGAGCTTCCCCAAAGGCGCTACTGCGCGAGAGGTTACAACTTCAGCGCCCCCAATCGAACGAACAATGTCGCCATCCTCTGCTCGCCCGCGTACCACCCGTATCGAGAGGCCTAGCTCAGCCGACACTTCATCCAGGAATCGCGTCCTGCGGAGCAGAGGCTCTAGCAGTATCACGTCGAGATCTGGACGGGCTATGGACAGCGGAATACCCGGCAGCCCCGCCCCAGATCCCACGTCGATGACCCGGGCGCCGTGGGGAATAGCCTCACCGAGCACAGCAGAGTTTAGGACATGCCGTTCCCATATACGTCCAATTTCGCGAGGCCCGATAAGGCCGCGCTCAATCCCCTTCGTCGACAGAATGCTCGCATAATCTTCGGCCAGAGTCAGCCGTTCACCGAAGACCTTTTCGGCGCACGCCGGAGTTGGCCCAAGGACCTCGGCGGGGAACTCAGAATCGCTCACTGTGCAGACCTCTCACTCTCCATCGACCGCGATGTTTCACGTGAAACATTCTATCCCCCTTCGCCCGCGCACACCTATCCGTCGATCTATCGACACAGGAACAACAAAACTGTAATTACACAGCTAAGATTACTTAAACCGACACATAAGAAAACCGCCGCTGTTATCAGCGGCGGTTTTCATTGAAACGGGCTGGCGCTCCACTGCCCCAGGGCAGAACTTCGACTTACTCGAGTTCTACAAACTACTTACCCTTCTTCTTTTTCTTCTTCGGGTTATCCGGGCGAGCACCCACCTTCGGAGCGGAGGTGCGCTTCGTAGCCAGAACAGCTTCGCGTTCCGCCTCCTCCTCAGCATCCATCTTCTTGAACAGCAGCGTCTGCTGAATGAAGGACCAAGACATGTTTGTCGCCATGTACAGAGCCAGACCAACCTGCCAGAAGAAACCACCCATGAGGTACAGCACGGGCATGGCCCACAGCATCATCTTCTGCATCATGTCCATCTGCATCTGCATCTGAGCCTGACGCGGGTCATCGTTCTTCTTCGTCGGGTTAGCGTCCTTCTTCCGCTTAGCGCGAGCCATACTGATGCGAGCGGAGAAGTGCATGAGGACGGCCGCGATAATCATCAACGGCACAACAATCACGATGATGTTCATCCGGGTGAAGTCGACTTCACCCGTGGGGGAGAAGGCGCGGTAATTCACCGGGTCCATGTTGATGTAGCCGGATAGCGGAGCGCCCCACAGACGGGCGTTGAGGAACGACTGCACCTCGTCCACACCGAAGACATAGTTCGGCGTGTTACGAGTCTCCTCGACCGTCATACCCACCTGGCCGAAGCCGCCGGCGGTACGGTTAAACGATCGCAGCACGTGGTACAGGCCGATGAAGATCGGCATCTGAACCAGCACCGGCAGGCACGAGGCCAACGGGTTGACACCCATCTCCTTTTGCAGCTTGCGCATCTCGAGCGCGAGCGTCTGCCGGTCGTTCTTGTGCTTTCGCTGCAACTCTTGCATCTTGGGCTGCATCTCTTGCATCTTGCGCGAAGACCGCATCTGGTTAGCAGTCGGCTTCACCAGCAAGATACGGATCGTGAACACCAGGAATACGATCGACAGCGCCCACGTACCGCCAGCGGCCGGGTCGAGCACAAAGCTGAACACTTTGTGCCAGAACCACAACACCCCGGAGATCGGGTAATAAATGAAATTCAGCACGTCTAGAGGTCTCTCCTGTGAATCGGTTAAACGGTACGACTCTCGCCGCGTGATCTGCGTCGGGGCCAGCGTGGAGGGACGGGATCCCATCCACCGGGGTGCCAGGGTCCGCACCGAGCCAAACGTCCGATGGTCAGCAGCGTTCCCTTCACGAATCCATGTCGGGAATACGCTTCTAGAGCATAACTGCTGCACGTCGGATCAAAACGACACGTCGGACCCATTTTAAGGCCAGAGAGGTTATCTTGGTAACCCTCGATTAGTCGGCGCGCCATGGCGGCCCGACCGGACCCCTCCCGCTGGGGGGAGTGGTGTGGCGTCGACGAGGACGGACTAGGCCCAGACGTAGACCCGCCAGCAGCAGAACCGGCGGCACCGAGATCGTTAGGCCGCGAGGGCTCGCCGGATGCAGCTGTGCACATCTCTACTCAACTCCTCGACACTCGCGCTGGCGCTGGCGGGCAACGCGCGGATGACGATGCACGCCCCCACGGGTACCTCCAACGGCGAACGGCCGGAGGGTAAATCGGCGCCGGCCACCCCGGATCGGTTCTTCAGCACGTCCGCGGCCGCGTGCCGCAGATAACGGGACACGCGATGGCGAGTGACGGCGTTGCCGACAGCCTTGGAGACCACGAGACCCACCCGCGGGCCAGCCCCAGAGCGCTCGTCCACACCGCTGGGGACCTGCTCTGCGCGCCCTGCCCCCTGATATACGTAAACCACCACCGTGCGGCTGCCCTTCTTACGGCCTTTCCTCACCGTCTTGCCAAACAAGGCGGTGGATCGGAGCCGATGCTGCGGGGATAGCACGGTGGTGGTGGTCGACGGCGGGCCCACAATGGCGATGCATCAGCATCGCCGTGGCCCTATTCCGCCTGATTAGGCGGTGAGGGACTTACGGCCCTTACGACGACGTGCGGACACGATGGCGCGACCGGCACGAGTACGCATGCGAGTACGGAAGCCGTGCACGCGTGCACGACGGCGGTTGTTCGGCTGGAAAGTACGCTTGCCCTTAGCCACGGTACTTCACTCCTTTTCATAAAAGATCGCGGGCGCATCATGGGTCATGCGTGCCGCCCGCGATTGAGGTGGACGTGTAAATGCTGACGTCTCAAACATACAGTTCAAACACTCTATGCGGCCACGCGAAGCATCTCACGCAACGCTGCACATCATCAGCATGGACGGTAACCGATGAGCAACACAGCCCGCTCTCACTCGCGCTTACCCATAAAAGCCGCCACCACCGCGCACTCGCGGGAGGAAACCTCTAAGGGCAAACAAGCTGAGCGTGCAGTCGCAGCACAGGTTAGCCATAGACATTCCAAGGATACGTTGTTAGCGCGAGGTATTCAAAATTGGTCACCCCTGCCTCCACAAGCCCGTCACCTGTGTGTTTGCTGAATTGACCTCCGCCTGTGGATAACTCGACTACCCCCAAACTTTAAAGTTCTACTTTAGCCATTATTGCTGCAGCTCAGAGCCACATTTGCCCGGAATTAGGAGTTATCCACAGGAAGGTAGTAGCTTGGGGATAACATGTGAATAAAAGTTATCCACAGGTGTGGACAACCCTGTGGAAACGCAGCTTATGACCCTTTTGGGTCTGTGCACATAGCGGTGGATAGCGCACATCCTTTTGACAGATGCCATTCATCTGCCGTTTACCCGCCGCTACCCCTGAAACGGAGCAACGATTTGATTCGATGGTTAACAACGCACCACCGGACTAGCTCCTGACTGTCCCTCCACCACAGGGGCACAAAACCCCAGACCACGTAACCCAACCACATCCGGAACTGACCTGCCCCCATGACTGAACCTGACTTCCCGCTTCGCGAACACTTCCCCGACATGTGGAACGCGATTGCCGCCGACTGGAAAGCTGCCCCTGAGGACAGCGATTACCCACACTTGAGCTCACGCCAGCGCAGCCTGCTGAGCAAGTTCACGGCCGTGGGCCTCATGGGAAGCATCGTGGTCTTCGAAGCCGATAGTGGTTACACCAAGCAGGAAGTCGAACGGAAGCTCTCCAGTGCCATCAAACAGGTGCTGAAATCCAAGCTCGGGATGGATGTCACCCTCGCGGTGAGCAGCCACAACAATGCTCAGTCGCCGGCCGGGGGCCACGACGAACACGATGATGAGCACCACGCAGATCATCACGGTGATCACGCGGATCACGATGATCACACTCCAGACAACGACGCGGACCACGGCGAGCACGATCAACACACCGAATCTAGCGACCCCCGTTCGCCACGCCCCACCGGCACCCCGGCGCACTTGGCATCTCCGTCCCACCGTCAGCCACACGGCCCATCCCAGGGTTCAGGATCTTTTTCGCAGGTCACTTCCGGTATCGACGCCGCTACGAACACCCCGGATCAGACTGGGCGAAGCGACAGTCACGCCGACCGATCTCCCCGCACGGCTGCGGATTTCAGCGACTCCGAAATGTCGGCTGTCCACCCGGGGGGAGCTGTGGGCGTCGGCGGACAACGGCCACAACCCAGGCCGGGCGGGCGACAACCAGGATCGCCCAACCAGGCCAGCGAACTGGATGTTCCGCTCAACAAGGACTACACCTTCGATAACTTCGTGGTCGGTTCGTCCAATAACTTCGCCGCGGCCGCCTGCCGTGCCGTGGCGGAAGCCCCCGCGCGTTCCTATAACCCGCTGTTCATTTGGGGTGAGTCGGGGCTGGGCAAGACCCACCTGCTGCACTCGATCGGGCACTACGCGCGCCAGCTGTACCCGAACATGCGGGTGCGCTACATCAGCTCGGAGGAGCTGACCAACGACTTCATTAACTCCATCGCCAACGACAGGCGCGAGGCCTTCAAGCGGAATTACCGCAACCTGGACATGCTCATCGTGGACGATATCCAGTTCCTCCAGGGCAAGGAATCCACGCAGGAGGAGTTCTTCCACACATTCAACGCGCTGCACCAAGCCAATAAGCAGATCGTGCTCAGCTCGGACCGCCACCCGCGGCAGCTCACCACCCTAGAGGATCGCCTGCGCACGCGCTTCGAAGGCGGCCTGATTACTGATATTCAGACTCCCGATCTGGAAACACGCATCGCCATCTTGACGAAGAAGGACGAGGCCGAGGGCGTCTACCTTCCGGAAGAGGTCAAGGAACTCATCGCCAGCCGCTACGAGAAGTCCATCCGCGAACTCGAGGGTGCACGCATCCGCATCACGGCGCACTGTTCCATTAACAAGGAGCCGATTACCGCCGAGGTTGCGGAACGGGTCATGCGGGACATCCTGCCCGAGGACCAGGACGTGAAGATCGTCCCGCAGCACGTCATCGACATCGTGGCCGAATACTTTAACCTCACCGAGGATGACCTGCTGGGCAAGAGCCGCTCCAAGCGGATCGCTCAGCCGCGCAAGATCGCCATGTACTTGTGCCGGGAACTCACGGATTTATCGCTGCCGAAGGTGGGGGAGTCGTTCGGCAACCGTGACCACACGACCGTGATGCATGCGGAACGCGGCATTCGCAAGGAGATGTCCTTGGACAAGAAGGTGCTCGATCAGGTGCAAACCTTGTCGCAAAAAATCAAGGTGTATGCCCGAGGCTGATCCCCCAATCGTTCGAAAGCGGCGTTTTCGAACGCAGTAATCCACAGTTATCCCCAGTTTTGCTGAGTTATCCACAGGCAACCTGGGGATAACTTCGTGCGGCATGACCTGAACTTCCGGAGTGCCCGCGCGAGTTATCCACAATTCCACAGGGTTTTCCACAGGTGTAATTACAAACTTGTAATTCCGGGGGATACCCCTTCGGAGAGGATTTCTGCACTACAGGGCTGTAATTACAACTCCTGCCTGGGGATAACCCCCGTTTTCGCTGGGGATCAGGCGGTGGACAGCGTGTGGATAACTCGGCCGCGTCGCGTTTTCTCCCCACCCTGGCTACAGTTGTACACACGGCATACACAGGGTTAAGAACAGGTGGAAATATCCTGTGAACAGCAGAGATAGTGAGTTATCCACAGGTTCCACAAGACCTACTACACCTACTACATCTCTCTCTAAGAAAAATAACGAGAAATAGGGCGTGTGGGATAACCTTGGAACCATCGAAACCACACGAAAAGATGGAAGCTAGAGACAATAGATGAGCATGGACCAAACAGTGAGCTTCGTTGTTCCCAAGGATGACTTCTCGTCTGCCCTGGGCTGGGTAGCACGATCCTTGCCGAGCAAGCCCACGCAGCCGATCCTGCGCGGTGTTCTCATCAACGCCACGGATGACGGCCTTGAATTATCAGGATTCGACCGCGAGGTCTCCACGCGCGTGCGCATCAACGCCGAGGTCGATGAGCCCGGCCAGATCCTCGTTGCCGGTAAGTTGGCATCCGATATCGTCGGCTCCCTGTCGGACAAGCCAATCCGCATTGACTACGAGGGAACCACGGTTGTCATGACCAGCGGCAGCTCCCGCTTCGAGCTGCCCGCCATGACCATCGAGGATTACCCAGTTCTCCCGGAACTGCCCGCCGTCACCGGCACGATTGATCCTCATCTGTTTGCCGAGGCCATCTCTCAGGTAGCTACCGCCGCCGGGCGAGATGACACCCTGCCGATGCTCACCGGCATTCACGTGGAGATCGACGGCGAAAACATGGTCATGGTCGCCACCGACCGCTTCCGCCTGGCCGTACGCTCCTTCCAGTGGAACCCCGCCCAAGCCGATGCCGAAGCAACACTGCTCATCCCCGCGCGTACACTCTCCGATACCGCCCGGTCCCTCGACTCCGCGAGCACCGACCCCATCGAGATCGCTGTGGGCTCTGGCGAAGACATCGGCCGTGAGGGACTTCTTGGCATTTCCACGGAAACCCGCCACACCACTACGCGCCTCCTCGATGCAGAGTTCCCGAAGTACCGCCCCCTGCTGCCCACCAGCCACACGGCAATCGCCACCGTGGAGATCGGACCGCTGCAGGATGCGATTCGCCGCGTGTCCCTCGTGGCCGAGCGTAATTCCCAGATCCGCATGGATTTCAAAGACAACTCCGTGACCCTGTCTGCCGGCGGTAGCGACGTGGGCTCCGCGACGGAAACCCTGGATTGCGCCTTTGCAGGCGAGCCCCTAGTCATCGCCTTCAACCCGGGTTACCTCAAGGAAGGCCTCTCTGCCATCCACACCCCGCGCGTGGTGTTCGGCTTCACCATGGCCTCCCGGCCTGCCATCCTGCTTCCCGATCAGGGCGAGCTGCCAGAGGCCCGCGAAGACGGTGCATTCCCCACCCCGGAGACCGATTTCACCTACCTCCTCATGCCGGTCCGCCTACCGGGTTAAACCCCACGGCACAGCCATACCGGTCATCCCCCACTAAGAGCCTTCATGTATGTTCGTTCCCTCCGCCTCAGCGACTATCGCTCGTGGCAGAACCTCGACATCACTCTGTCCCCCGGAGTGACCGTCTTTTCCGGCCCCAACGGTCACGGCAAGACGAACATCGTGGAGGCTCTGGGCTATCTCAGCTATCTCGGCTCCCACCGAGTCAATAGCGACGCAGCCCTGGTCCGCGAAGGCTGCTCCGTGGCGAACGTCTCCGCCACGGCGGTCAATAACGGCCGGGAGCTCACCGCCACCTTGGCGATCCGCGCCCACGGCGCCAACCGCGCTCACATCAACCGCGCCACGATGAATAGCCCGCGGGAGATTCTTGGGATTGTCCGCACCACCCTGTTCTCCCCGGAGGATCTGGCCCTCGTGCGCGGGGAGCCGGAACAGCGCCGGGCGTTCCTCGATGCCATCATGATCGCTCGCTACCCGCGCTTGGCCGCGGTGAAGGCGGATTACGATAAAGCCCTGCGCCAGCGCAACGCCCTACTGCGCAATTCCTCGTTTGCCCTGCGCATGGCACTGACCGATGCCGAGCTCAATGACAGCATCGCCAGTGATGCCGAATCCGCCTTGGCCACCCTCGATGTATGGGATGCGCAGTTGGCGGCACTCGGCGGCCAGATCATGTCCGCCCGCATCCAGATCGTCCACGACCTGGCCCCTCACCTGCGGCAGACCTATCACGACCTCGCCCCGGAATCCCGACCCGCGCATATCTGCTACACGTCCACCATTGATTCCCAGCTCGAGGCCCTCGGGATCACACTTAACACCTGCGACCCAGAGTCCGAGTTAGCCCTGGTCAGCCCCGAGATCGCCGAAGCCACCCTGCTGCAGGCATTTGCGGATAAGCGCCCGCAGGAAGTCGAGCGCGGCACCACCCTGTTGGGTCCGCACCGTGATGACATGATCCTCATGCTCGGCACTCAGCCAGCGAAGGGCTTTGCCTCCCACGGCGAGTCGTGGTCCTTCGCGTTGTCGCTGCGCCTGGCCGCGTTTTTCATGCAGCGCAGCGATGGCACCGAGCCGATCGTCATCCTCGATGATGTCTTCGCTGAGTTGGATAACAATCGCCGACGCCGCCTTGTGCAGCTTCTCCACAAGGCGGAACAGGTATTGATCACGGCGGCTGTCGATGAAGATATCCCCGAGGAGTTGCGTGCGCTCGCTACGTTCTTCACCGTGGAGGCGGCAACGGGGGATAATGGCAGGGTCTCCCACATCAGTGCTGAAAACCCAGACCCCGCAGACACAGGAAAGGACCCTGAGGACTCATGACCACCGATCCAGTCGCCCGTGCACTGGAGAACCTCAAAAAGGCCGGTGGAACACCTGTGTCTGGGGCGCCCGTAGCGGCGTCGAGAAGAAAAAACACCACACAAAGGCGAGCCAGCCGGCGAATCCCCACGCGGATGGATGGCCGCGCCGACCGGAGTTACCGCGACCCCAAGGGTTTTCACGAACTCGTAGGCAGGGAGATCCGGCGGCAGGGGTGGCAGCAGCAGTTCAGCGTGCACAAGCTCATGAACGCCTGGGAGGAGCTCGTGGGCGACAAGGTCGCGGCGCATACGCGGCCGGTGTCGTACCAGCAGGAGAACCAACAGCTCGTGGTGCAATGCGATTCCACACCGTGGGCCACGCAGCTGCGGCTCATGCAGCGGTCCATTCTGCAATCGCTGGCCAGGCAGCTCGGGCCGGACGTGGTCGCGGAGTTGAAAATCCTAGGCCCGAACATCAAACTGCCGCGAACCGGGCGATTGCGGGTCAAAGGGCGTGGGCCGCGCGATGACTTTGGATGATTTCACGGTAGAATGGAGTGGTTAATAAGCCCTAAGCAATGAAGGAGCTTTTCCCACCGTGGGTGAACCAACTCAGAACAACAACTATGGCGCAAGCTCAATCACCATCCTGGAAGGACTGGAGGCTGTTCGTAAGCGCCCCGGCATGTACATCGGTTCAACCGGTGAGCGCGGCCTACACCACCTGGTGTGGGAGGTTGTGGACAACTCGGTGGACGAGGCTATGGCGGGATACGCCAAGGAGGTCACCGTCACGCTGCTGGCCGACGGCGGCGTGCAGGTTGTCGACGATGGCCGTGGCATCCCCGTGGAAGATCACCCCACCGGCCCGCCGACCGTCCAGGTGGTCATGACCCAGCTGCACGCCGGCGGTAAGTTCGACTCGGATTCCTACGCGGTGTCCGGTGGTCTGCACGGCGTGGGCATCTCTGTGGTTAACGCCTTGTCCACGCGCATGGAAACCGAGATCAAGCGTGATGGCTACCTGTGGCGCCAGGACTTCGAGATGGCTGTGCCGAAGGAGCTGCAGCAGGTCAAGAAGGCCCGCGGCACCGGCACCACCCAGCGTTTCTGGCCGGACCCGGACATTTTCGAGACCGTCCGCTTCGATTTCGACACGGTGGCCAAGCGCCTCCAAGAGATGGCATTCCTCAACAAGGGCCTGACCATCACGCTCATCGACGAGCGCTCCGATCAGGTGGATAAGGACGAGCTGGAAGACGCCGCCGAGGATGCAGCCGCGCCGAAGTCCGCTGAAGAAAAGGCTGCGGAGGAGCAGGCGAAGAAGGGTCCGCGCAAGCGCACCTACCACTACCCGGACGGGCTCAAGGACTACGTTGAGTTCATCAACCGGAAGAAGACCCCGATCCACCCCACCATCGTGAGCTTCGACGTCAAGGGCGAGGACCACGAGGTCGAGATCGCGATGCAGTGGAATTCCGGCTTCAGCCAGTCCGTGCACACTTTCGCCAACACGATCAACACCTTCGAGGGAGGCACGCACGAGGAGGGCTTCCGCGCTGCGTTGACCTCGCTGATGAACCGCTATGCCCGGGAGCACAAGCTCATGAAGGAAAAGGATGGCAAGCTCTCTGGCGACGATGTGCGCGAGGGCCTTGCTGCCGTGATTTCCGTGCGCGTGGGCGACCCGCAGTTCGAGGGCCAAACCAAGACCAAGCTGGGCAACACCGAGATCAAGGGCTTCGTGCAGAAGGCGGTCAACGAGCACCTCGCTGACTGGCTGGATGCCAACCCGGCGGAAGCAAAGGCGATCATCAACAAGGCTGTGGCCTCCGCCCACGCCCGCGATGCCGCCCGCAAGGCCCGTGACCTGGTGCGCCGCAAGTCGGCGTCTGACATGGGCGGGTTGCCCGGCAAGCTCGCCGATTGCCGCTCGAAGGACCCGAAGGTCTCCGAGCTGTACATCGTGGAGGGCGATTCCGCAGGTGGCTCTGCGAAGTCCGGCCGCGATTCCATGTTCCAGGCCATCCTGCCGCTGCGCGGCAAGATCCTTAACGTGGAGAAGGCCCGCATGGACAAGGTGCTGAAGAACAAGGAAGTCCAAGCGATCATCACCGCCTTGGGCACCGGCATCCACGACGAGTTCGACATCACCAAGCTGCGCTATCACAAGATCGTGCTCATGGCCGATGCCGACGTGGACGGCCAGCACATCGCCACGCTGCTGTTGACCCTGCTGTTCCGCTTCATGCGCCCGCTGGTGGAAGAAGGCTACGTGTACCTGGCCGAGCCGCCGCTGTACAAGCTGAAGTGGGGCAAGGGCGAGCCCGGCTACGCCTTCAGCGACCGCGAGCGCGATGTGATGCTCAAGGAGGGCCTGGAGCAGGGCCGGAAGATCAACAAGGATGACGGCGTGCAGCGCTACAAGGGTCTGGGCGAGATGAACGCCAAGGAGCTGTGGGAGACCACCATGGATCCGGTGACCCGCACGCTGCGCCGCGTGACCTTGGAAGATGCCGCCGCTGCCGACGAGATCTTCAGCATCCTCATGGGCGACGACGTGGTGGCTCGCCGCAGCTTCATCACCCGCAACGCCCGCGATGTGCGTTTCTTGGATGTCTAAGTCCACCCGTTCGAGGTCCACCCGTTCGAGTCGCTCAGCCCAGCGGCGGTCTCCGGAGATTGTTCCGGTGCGCATGCCGGATGCTTCCACCTCAGGGGTTCGGTTGTTCGACGCCGCTACGAGCTCCCCATCCTCGAGCTCCGCTGAGGCGACTGGTGATCGCCAGCTGCCTTTGGTGGTGATCTGGCCCGGTTTCGGGATGGGCGCGCGTTATTATGACCCGATCGCGTGGGAGCTGGCGGATCGCGGTTTCCCCGTGGCAACGGGCGAGCTGCGTGGCCAGGGCTCGTCTACGGCCAAGGCGTCTCGGTTCAGCCGGTGGGGTTATCACCAGCTGGCTTCCCAGGACTATCCGCGCACGATCCATGGGGTGAAGCGCCATCTGGATCTGCCCGATGATTACCCCACGGTGTTGCTGTGCCACTCCATGGGTGGTCAGATCGCCTCACTGTTCATTGCTCGGCCGGAGGCAGCGGAGCTCAACGTGATCGGCGTGCTGGGCGTGGGGGCCGGCAGCCCGTATTGGGGTGGCTTTGGTTCCCCGGAAAAGTATCGCCTGCGCTTCGGCACGTATCTCGTGCGTGCCACGGTGGCGCTGTGGGGTTACCAGCCCGAAGGTGTGCTGGACCTGGCCGGCTATGGGCGCCAGGCGGGTCCGCACTTGAGCGAGTGGTTCCGGTATGCCCACACCAACAGGTTGAATAAACTTGCTGGTCAAGATATGGATTACGAGGCAGCAAAGCGCACGGTAACCACCCCGGTGCTGCTGACCCGCTTCGGCAATGATGTGGATTGCCCGATGGCGTCTGCGCAGAACTTGGCTGCGGATCTGCCCCATGCTGCGGCGCCAGGCAGCGACGGCCCGGCGGTGGAGGAATTGCCGGGGGAGCTGAGCCACAACCGCTGGGCGCGGGAGCCGGACGTGGTTGCTGACCGGCTCGAGGAGTTCGTGGCTCAGCTCTGATCCGAGCCAGGGGCCAGTGGCTACTTGGCTTCCTTCAAGCCGCGGGCGTAGTTGTCTGCAGCCTTGATGGCCTGAACCACGTCGGTGGGGGTGTATTCGCCGGGCATCTGCTTGAGGGTCTCGCTGTCGGAGCAGGCCAGCTCCGCGATGCGCATGAGGTCCTCGTCAGAGGCATCGGCCAGGTGGATTTCCTCCAGGGTGGTGGGCAGGCCAACGGACTGCATGAAGCCGATGAACTTGTCGGCCTCGTCCTTCGGGGCACCTTCCAGCATGAGCTGCACACCTACGCCGAAGGCAACCTTTTCACCGTGGGTCATGTGGTGGATGTCGCCGTCCAGTGCGGTGAAGCCATTGTGGATCGCGTGAACGGCAGCGAGGCCACCGTTTTCAAAGCCCAAGCCGGATAGCAGGGTATTGGCTTCGCAGATGTTCTCCAGGGCGCGGCTGGGGATGTGCTGTTCGGCGTCGCGAATGGCCTGGTGGGCGTAGGCGAACAGCGTCTCCTCGCACTTTTCCGCCAGCGCCAGGCCGGCCAGGGTGGGCCGGGCCGAATCGTCCATGCGCCGGGAGTTAGCGCGAGCGACGGCGCGTGCCTCCACGCTGGTGGCGAGGGCGTCGCCGATGCCGGAGATGAGGGTGCGCACTGGGGCGTTGGCGATCACTCGGGTGTCGATGGCCACGAGGTCGGGGTTGCGATCGTAGAAGAGGTACGAGTCAAACACGCCATCCTCGGTGTAGATCACGGACACGCGCGCAGTGGGCGCATCTGCGGACACAGCGGTGGGGAAGATGGCAACCGGCAGGGATGCGTGGTCGGCGACAGCGCGGGCAGTGTCGATGGTTTTGCCGCCGCCGAGGCCGATGATGACATCCGTGTCGCCCTGATCCGCAGATTCGGCGATGCGGTTGATCTCCTTCATGGAGGCCTCGCCGCCGAAGATCTCGTGGGAGGGGTTCATGCCGTCGTTCTTCAGAGATTTTTCCAGATTAGAGCCCGCGATATCCCACACCACGTCATCGGCGATGATGAGGGGATTGGTGCCGAGCGGCTTGAGGTACTGCGCTGCTCGGTCGATGAGGTCGATGCCCTGCACGTAGCGGGAAGGGCTGGTGTACATCTTGTCGACAGTCATGATGGTCCTTTCAGATTGAGGGGGTTTCGGTTGTTTCGAACCAGATTCGTGGTCACTTTCATCCACCCTAGCTAAAAATCTATGTATGCATCCATAAGCACTCTCTGGCCCCACTCGTGATTGAGTTCACTAGTATGGGCGCTATGGCTACTGAAGATGCACAGCACACTGCACAGCACACCGATGCGTCCGCCTCATCCGGTCGCATCCGGTCGTTCAAAAATGACCCAGCCAACTTTCTCGCGGAATCCCTCGGTGGTCTCGTTAATCACCACCCCGCTGCCGAATGGCACGATGAAGGCTTCCTGGGCCAACGAACCCCCATCGTCACGAAGGACGGCAAGCCTGCCGTCGCGGTGATCTCCGGCGGCGGTTCCGGCCACGAGCCCATGCACGCCGGTTTCCTCGGCGAGGGCATGCTCAACGCCGTCTGCCCGGGCCTGTTGTTTACCAGCCCCAACGCGGTACAAATCACCGAGGCCACGAACTGGGCCGATCAGGGCGCCGGCGTGCTTCACATTGTGAAGAATTACACGGGCGACGTCATGAACTTCAAGGTTGCCCGCCAAGGCCTCGAGGGCGAGGTTGAGACGGAGAGCGTGCTCGTCGCCGACGATGTCGCCACAGCTCTGAGCAGCGCAGATGATTCTGATTCTGATACAGACTCCAACGACGACGGCCCCGGCCGCCGCGGCACGGCAGCGACGATCCTCGTGGAAAAGGTCTGCGGCGCCGCTGCCTACCGCGGCGATGACTTGGCTTCTGTCGCCGCCATCGGCCGGGAGGTTGCGGAGAATTCGGCGTCGATGGCAGCGGCTTTGGCCCCGGGCTACCTTCCGACGTCGGGTAAAGACACCTTCGATCTCACCGCCGGTTCCATGGAGGTCGGCGTGGGTATCCACGGCGAGCGTGGCGTGTCTCGCGAGGAGACCACCACCGCTGATTCCATCGTGGATCGTCTGCTCGAGCCCGTCGTGGAGGACCTCGGCCTCGGCGACGGCGATGAGGTTATCCTCGTCGTCAACGGTCTCGGCGGCACCACCGACCTGGAGCTCAACCTCATCTTCGGCCAGGCACTTCAGTGGCTCGCCGATAAGCACATCATCCCCGTGCGCTCGATGGTTGGCACGTTCGTGACCAGCGTCAATATGCACGGTGTGTCCTTGACGCTCACGAAGGCGAGCTCCGAGGTGGTTGAGTTGCTCGACGCCCCAACGCAGGCCCCGGCCTGGCCGAAGTCCTTGGGGACTGGCACGGAGTTCTCTGCCGCACACCAGGTGTTCGAGGAAGATTTGCCCGATGAGGGCGAGGAGAACGAGTGGCTGACGGCCGTGGTGGAGCGGATTCAGAACGCCACGGATGACCTCACGGAACTGGATCGCCTGGCCGGTGATGGCGACTTCGGCCAGAACATGGATGCCGCTTTCGGATCGGTGGACCTGCCGCTGAAGGGCGAGGATACGGCGCTGCTCGACGGGCTGGCGCACCGGTTGTTTGTGCGCGCCGGTGGTACGTCCGGTGCGGTACTGGGCACGATGTTCCGCGAGATGGCTCGTGGCATGGATGGCTCCGATAACAGCCCCAAGGACCGCATTGCGGGCCTGAACAAGGGACTGAGCGCGGCAGTGGAAGCCGTCCGCGATCTGGGCGGCGCGAAGCCTGGCGATAATACGCTGGTCGACGCCCTCGTTCCGGCCGCGGAGAAGCTGGCGGAGATCGCCGACTCGGCGGAGAGCTTCGAGGATGCCCTAGAGCAGACCTACAAGGCCGCCGAGGAGGGCGCGCTGTCGACCCGCGAGATGGTTGCGACGAAGGGGCGTGCGTCCTACCTCGGCGATGCCTCCAAGGGCGTGGTGGATCCGGGTGCCATCCTGGTTTCGTGGCTGTTCGGTGGAACCGGACAGGTATCCGATTTCACCGAGTAGCTCGGCTCGCTGCGGCTTAGCCGTGCTTAGTTGTGCTTAGCCGCGGCGCTTGCGCCATGCGATGAGGCTCACGCCTGCAGCCGTGAATACGGAGGCTGCGGCGAGCAGAACCAGCACTGCATCGCTGGTGCCCGTGTTGGCGAGATGCGCGGAAGAGCTGCTGGACCCGTGGCTGCCATGGTTACCGTGGCTTGCCTGGGAGCCGGTGGACGAGCCCGATCCATGGGACGAGCTGCCGGATCCGCCGTTGCCGCCATGACCTGTGGGGTTACCGGGCTGAACCATGCCGCCGCCGTGGCCGGAGCCGGTACCGCCGCCGTGGCCACCGTGGCCGTTTCCGGAACCGCCATTGTCGGAGCCGCCGGAGCCATTATCGCCACCGTGGCCGTTGTCCCCTCCATTATCTCCGGAGCCGTCGCCGCCGTTGTCGGTTCCGCCACCGTGATCGCCACCGCCATCACCATCACCGTCGCCATCACCGCCGCCGGGCGTGGTTTCCGGCTTGCAATCAGGTAGATCGCCGGTGAGGTGAGCCGTGGCCTCCAGAACCTTGTCCTCCGGAGTATCGGCGGGCACCGTCTGACTCATCATGAGCACAGCGTGCGTCCCAGCGGGCATGTCGATGTCTGCGGTGATGACGTTGCCGTTGATCTCGATGTTCTCGAACTTCATCGTCTTGTCATTCGGCCGACCGTTGTCGGCGATGCCGAACGGGTGATCAGGCGCAATGTAAATGTAATCGCCGTTTTCGGCCGTGACCTTCGCGCCGGGCAGATCTGGCAGAGTGACGCGCAGCTTGCCGCCGGAAATGGCCTCATCGGTACCGACCGGTAGGCGCCAGTACAGCACGCCCGGATCACGCCAGTGCTGCATCTCCATGGCGCCACGAGTACCGGGGCTGATGTAATCCTTCACCTTCTTGGTGTAGCCGGTGTTGGAGTAGTCGTCCCACTCGGTATTCATGATGGCACCGGCGGTCCAGTCCAGTGGCCCGCACTTCGCCCAGTCGGTGTTGTCACCGTTCGTGGGCTCAAACGGGGGCTTCACGACGTCGCGGAGCGGCTGAGAGAACCGCGAGCCAATGTTCACCGGAGTTTGGTCCTCGGCATCGGAACGCGGAGTTGCGGTGAGCTGAATATCAACCGTGTCCAGGGACTTCGTCTCATTTGATTGAGGAACGGATACTAGGACGCGCCCATCGTTGGCTACCTTGACAGTCGCACCCTCAATCACCTCGTCCGTTCCGGGCTTGTAGACGATGCCGCTGAGGCGCTGGGCATCCTCCTCGCGGGCGTTGACCGTCATGCCGTTTGCGGCCAGCTTGTCGGACCGGGGGAGAACCTTGGCGGTCCCAGAAATCTCAATGGGACGGCACGCATTGGTCTCGCTCGTGAGGGGGACATAGGTGGTGTTCAGGGTTAAGGTGGACTTGGCGATCTGCGGATCGGCGGCCTTGAGGTTGCCATCCGGGCCATTGACCACCCACATGACACCCGCGCCACCCCAGCCGGAACCGGCCGGTGCGTTGTAGTCACCGAGATCGGCCGTGAACGAGTCATTCGCCTCAAGTGAAGTCTTGTCTGGGGTCACTTGCATCTTCACCGGAACGGTGAAGTGGGTACCCAATTCCTGGTTAGTCACCGTATAGGGGCCAGCTGCATTGCTGCTCTGCGTAAAGGTGGCGGTGGTGTTCTTGACGGTGCGGCCCTGGAGATTGAAAAATTTCACCCACGGTCGCCAGTTGACGGTTCCACTACCCGTGGAGAATTTCTGAATTCCGATGGAGAATTGGCGCGAAATAGATTGCGCATTCTGGCCATAATCCAGAGCGTTAAGATCCAAAGTATTGGACGTGGTCAGTACCGCATCGCAGCTGCTGGTTGTGCCATTCGGCGGTGACGTGGGCGCGGCAGCGGTCTGGGCCTGAGCGGTCGCCGGCAAAGCGATCGCGCTCGCAGCACCCAAGGCGATGCTAGAAGCGCAGGCTGCGGCCTTCTTTGCGGTCAGCGACCGAGTGAGGGATCGCAGAGCACCGGACGGGGAAGTGGCGGATGTGGGAGCCATGTGAAGTGTCCTCGGAAACGACGGGGAAAGGAACAAAAAGAAAATTGGAACAGTCGCACAGAAACGTCAGAATGGTCAGTGCTGACTACACAATAAAGGCCATAGCTCGAGGCTTCAACAGATATACAAATAGAACACTCGGAAAGGTCACCCGGGAGAAATGGGTGGCGTAAACAAAGAAAAAGGCTCTCCGGGCTGCACCACCGCCACCGAACACGGGTCAAAAGCACCACGATCGCTACCCGAAGAAACGGGGGGACGAGGAGCGATCGGGGTGGCGTCGAAGAAAAGAGGGGGGTGCAACAGGTAGAATGGGTTGGTCTGAACGCAAAGCAGAAAGGCTTCACACCCAGTGAGCGACGATAACAACGGCGGAGACAGCCTCTACGACCGTATTCGGCCTATCGATCTGCGCGAAGAGATGGAAAGCAGCTACATCGATTACGCCATGAGCGTGATCGTGGGCCGCGCCCTCCCCGAGGTGCGCGACGGGCTGAAGCCGGTACACCGGCGCATCCTTTACGCAATGTACGACTCTGGCTACCGGCCGGACCGAGGCTACGTGAAGTCCGCCCGCCCCGTTTCCGACACCATGGGTCAATTCCACCCCCACGGTGACAGCGCGATCTACGACACCCTCGTGCGCATGGCTCAGCCGTGGTCGATGCGCTACCCGCTGGTCGACGGACAGGGCAATTTCGGCTCCCGCGGCGACGATGGCCCCGCCGCCATGCGTTACACCGAGTGCCGCCTCACCCCGCTGGCGATGGAGATGGTCCGGGACATCCGCGAAAACACCGTGGACTTCAGCCCGAACTATGACGGCAAGACCAACGAGCCGGACATCCTGCCCTCCCGCGTGCCCAACCTGTTGATGAACGGCTCCGGCGGCATCGCCGTGGGCATGGCCACCAACATCCCCCCGCACAACCTCAACGAGCTGGCTGACGCGATCTACTGGATCCTCGCCAACCACGAGGCCGACGAGCAGACCACGCTCGATGCCTGTATGGCGCGCGTCAAGGGACCCGATTTCCCGACCGCCGGCCTGATCGTGGGCGATTCCGGCATCAAGGATGCCTACACTACCGGCCGCGGCTCGATCCGCATGCGTGGCGTGTGCACCATCGAGGAGGAGGGCAAGCGTCAGATCATCGTCATCACCGAGCTGCCGTACCAGGTGAACCCGGACAGCCTGGTGGCATCCATCGCCGAGCAGGTGCGCGACGGCAAGCTCAGCGGTATCGCGAGCGTGGACGATGAATCTTCTGACCGCGTGGGCATGCGCATCGTGGTCACGTTGAAGCGCGACGCCGTACCCCGCGTTGTCCTGAACAACCTGTACAAGCACTCGCAGCTGCAGACGAGCTTCGGTGTGAACATGCTGTCCATCGTGGACGGTGTGCCCCGCACCCTGCGGTTGGACCAGATGCTGCGCTACTACGTGGATCACCAGATCGATGTGATCGTGCGCCGCACCCAGTTCCGCTTGGACGAAGCCGAAAAGCGCGCCCACATCCTGCGTGGTCTGGTGAAGGCCCTCGATGCTCTCGACGAGGTCATCGCCCTGATCCGCCGCTCCGCCACGGTCGACGTGGCCCGCGAGGGTTTGATGGATCTGCTGGATATCGACGAGATCCAGGCCGATGCCATCCTGGCCATGCAGCTGCGCCGCCTAGCCGCCCTGGAGCGCCAGAAGATCATCGACGAGTTGGCCGAGATCGAAAAGATCATCGCCGACCTGAAGGACATCCTGGCTTCCCCGGAGCGCCAGCGCGAGATCGTGCGCTCCGAGCTGGAAGAGATCGTGGAGAAGTACGGCGATGAGCGCCGCACGCAGATCGTCGCCGCCTCCGGTGACGTGTCCGAAGAGGACCTCATCGCCCGCGAGAACGTGGTGGTCACCATCACCTCTACCGGCTACGCGAAACGTACGAAGGTGGACAGCTACCGCAGCCAGCGTCGCGGCGGCAAGGGCGTGCGCGGTGCCGAGCTGAAGCAGGACGATGTGGTGCGCCACTTCTTCGTCTGCTCTACGCACGACATCATCATGTTCTTCACCAACTTCGGCCGCGTGTACCGTCTCAAGGCCTTCGAATTGCCGGAGGCTACGCGCACCGCTCGCGGCCAGCACGTGGCGAACCTGCTGGAGTTCCAGCCGGGTGAGCAGATCGCCCAGGTCATTCAGATCCAGTCCTACGAGGACGCCCCATACTTGGTGTTGGCCACGGCTCACGGCCGCGTGAAGAAGTCCAAGCTGACGGATTACGACACGGCCCGGTCCGGTGGCCTCATCGCCATCAACCTTAACGAGGGCGACCACCTGGTTGGCGCGCAGCTGTGCACAGCCGAGGACGATCTGCTGCTCGTTTCCGAGGAAGGCCAGGCGATGCGCTTCACCGCCGACGATGAGACGCTGCGTCCGATGGGCCGCGCTACCGCTGGCGTAAAGGGCATGCGCTTCCGCGAGGAAGACCAACTGCTTGCTCTGACCGTGGTTGCGGAGGATTCCAGCCTGTTCGTGGCTACCTCCGGTGGCTATGGCAAGCGCACCCCGATGGAGGAGTACCCCTCCAAGGGCCGCGGTGGCTTGGGTGTTGTGGCATTCAAGTACAACAAGAAGCGCGGTAAGCTCATCGGTGCGCTGACGGTCAGCGAGGATGATGAGATCCTCGCAATGACTTCCGCCGGCGGTGTGATCCGCACCGAAGTCAAGCAGATCCGCAGCACCGCACGCGCCACGATGGGTGTGCGTTTGGTGGATCTGGCTGATGACGTGGAGCTGGTCGCCGTTGACCGTAACGTTGAGGAAGAGGCTGAGGTTTCCGCTGAGGAAGCTGCAGAAGCCGCAAAGGGTTCCGGTCAGCTCGATACTGATTCCAAGTAGACAACCTGAGGCACAATCATGACGCACCAGACTCCGATGCCATCGGATAAGAACTCCGGTGACGCGTCTCCTGCGGAGACCTCTTCGGTGACGCCACAACGCCCCTCGGCCAACGCTCAGTCCGGGAGTTCCACGGATTCCTCGGCGGGCGGGGCTCGCGGAGGCAGTGCTAGCGCGGGCAGTGGCGCAGATGCGGACACGACTCAGGTCATGCCCGTGCAGAAGGGCGCCGAGCAGTCTTCCGGGGCTGCGAGCCAGGGCGCTGGGCAGAAGTCGGCTCAGGGAGCCGCGAAGAATTCCGCACAGAAGCCGGCACAGAAGCCGGCGACGGTGGGGTCAGGCAAGAACCCGCGTAGCGGCCAGCAGGCTCAGAAGCCCCGACAGGCGGCGACTGGTGCGGCTGCCCAGGGTCAGGCTTCTAGCGGCGCCTTGGTGGACGTGGACCGTGCTATCACCCACATTGATCCGGTCAGCGCGTTGAAGATGGGCTTGGTGTTCAACCTCGCCCTGTTCGCCGTGTGGTTCGTGGCGATGGCACTGATCTACATCGTGCTGGGTAGCGCTGGCGTGTGGGATCGGCTGAACAGCCTTGTGGCGGATCTCACTGGTTCGGACGGCATGACGGCCGGACTCTACTTCGGTGCCGTGGTGGCACTGGGGCTCGTGGAGGTTGTGGTCTTTACTCTGCTGGCTCCGGTAGTGGCGCTGATCTACAACTCCGCGGCTGCGCTTTTTGGTGGCGTGCGAGTTACTCTCGACCGGTAGTCTTTTTGCCTTCTGACCTGCTGATTTGGTGAAACACAGGGCAGTAGGTAAAGTTTCTACTCGTTCGACGGGCCTATAGCTCAGGCGGTTAGAGCGCTTCGCTGATAACGAAGAGGTCGGAGGTTCAAGTCCTCCTAGGCCCACCATTCGAACAACAATTTTATATGGGGCATTAGCTCAATTGGTAGAGCATCTGCTTTGCAAGCAGAAGGTCAGGAGTTCGATTCTCCTATGCTCCACAGATAAAACAATAGGGCCGTTCTTTCGAGAACGGCCCTACTTTTTGTGCGTGCTGGCGCCCGCAGTCCGCCCATAGTCCGCTACCCGGTGCGCCTCCTGAGTGCCGTGTACGAATGCCGTGTTCTGGCCGATCCCGCTCCGCAAAAGCCCAGGTGGTCAAATCTGCTACCTCACAGAACACGGCATTCGCACACGACGCGGCGAACGAAGCACCGCGAGAGCCACGAACAGCCGTACTAGCATGGTCACCACACATGCAATTTTGGCGCAAAAACAATATCTCGGCGCCACCATTGCCACCATTGCCAACATTGGTGCGAGACTGCCTCGAGAACTGCCTCAAGACCGCCTCGAGCCCCTACCCAACGACCCCACACCACCGCAGGAGCCCACCGTGCTGAACCCAGGCGACACTTTTACCAAGCACTACACCATCCACCCCGGTCATACGGTTCGAGACATCTTCCCCGAAGCCGGCGAATTCGCCGACATGCCGGACGTCTTCACCACCGGCTGCCTCGTTGCCCTTATGGAGTGGTCCTGCATCGAGCAGCTCAGCCCGCACCTCGACTCCGGTCAGATCAGCCTGGGCATCGCCATGAACATGACGCACGACGGCCCGTGCACCACCGGCACCGAGCTTGACATCCACTGCGAAGTCACCGCAGCCAGCGCCCGCCGAGCGAGTTGGAATGTCGAGGTCCGCACCAGCCGCGGCGGAGTCCTCATGGGCACCGCCACCCACACTCGCGCCATTGTCGACCGAGCCACGTTCAGTTCCACCGTCGACCGTCAGGTCGCCACAATCGGTGGCCAGTACCTCGAGCATCCCTGATGTCGGTTTCCCAACCTTTTTCGACGCCACCCCACGCCTTCCTCCCCCTGCAGAACAGCGAGGGTGTTGCCGCGGGTTCTGCTCCGAGGTTGTCTCGCACGTCAGTAAACTAATCCCCGATCACTGACACATCATCCTCCCCCACGAAGCGAGACCCATGGTTAAACATCAACAACTCCTCTTCGGCAACGGATGGGTTCCGGGAGTCCGGACCTCATCCCTCTGGCAGAGGTTCTGGGCGCCTTTTTGGATGGTGCCCATCGCCATTAGCGTGGCATCCGTGGGCCTCGCCCTTCTGCTGCCGGCCATTGACGGCCTGGTCGCCAACGAGATTCCGCTATTTTTCCACTCCGGCGCCTCCGGTGCCCGCAGCCTGCTGTCGACCATCGCCTCGATCACCATCTCGATCACCGGCCCAGTCTTTTCCATCACCTTGGTGGTGCTGCAGCTAGCCAGTAGCCAGTTCACGCCGCGCATCTTGGGCTCGTTCCTGGAAAGCCGCGTAACCCAGTTCTCCCTGGGCATGTTCGTGGGCACCTTCCTCTACGCGCTGACCGTGATGCGTTCGATCCGCACCGATCCGGACTTCGTGCCGCAGCTAGCTACGTCCTTTGCCTTCTTCATGGTGGTGGGCAGCATGGGCATGTTCCTGGCGTTCATCCGTCACATCGTGCTCTCCATTCAGATCTCCGAGGTGATTTTCCGAATCCAGCTCTCCGGCATTGAATCGCTCAACAACGTGATGCCGGAAGACCAGGCGGAGGTCGATAACATCACCCGGAAGCCGTGGCGCCCGGATGAGGAAGAGTCGGTACGCGACGTGTACTACGGCGGTCGCGGTGGGTACATCTGCGAGGTCAACTACAACAAACTCATGTCCTTCGCACACAAGCACGGCGGCGTGCTCGAGGTGCTCTATCCCGTGGGCCACTACGTACCCTGCAACCAGGTCATCGCCCGGTGGTTCGGACCGAAGGAGCTCGACGGGGTCGATGACCTCAGCGAAGCGGTCACCGAGCTCATGTCGTTCAACCGCGAGCGCACCATCCGACAGGACTTCTCCTTTTCTATTCGCCAGCTCGTGGACATTGCCGAGCGCGCCCTATCGCCCGGCGTGAACGATCCGACCACGGCAATCCAGTGCATTAACTGCATTCAATCCCTGTGTCGGGTGATGGTGACCCGCCGCGTGCCCAGTAACTACCTCAATGATGACGATGGTGAGCTCCGTGTGATCTACCAGCCGCAAACTGTGGAGGAAAACCTGGAACTTGCCGTGGTGGAAATCGCCCACTGGGGATCCACGGCCGTGCGTATCGGCCCCGCTCTGCACACGATGATCAACGATCTGCGCAGCGTGGCGCTACCGGAATACCAGCAGGTGCTGGATCGGCTGGACAACGTCATCGACGAGAAGATGGACAATCCCGTCGAATAATTCACCCAAAATATCTCGCATGACCGACTGGAAATAACCCGCTGAACTGCATGTTCTTAGAATGTGATACGCATCACATACTCTTTTTAGAAAATTTCCGTGACGATTTCTCCACTGGTCTCGTCTTCATAGTGTCCCTGCCAAACGGGGTTGCTTCCACGAAAGACGGAAGCAAAAAGCAAGCAAGAAGCTATGAAGCAACAATCCACTACGGAACCGGATACAACCGGATCCGAGCTCAAGGAGTTTTCCATGTCTGACAAGAATCTTCCCCAGACCGGTGCACAGCAGCAGCGCGAGGCAGCCAAGAAGGCTGACGAGCAGAAGGACAACAGCAAGGAGCTGCGCGGCCCGCTGCAGACCGAGCGCGGCGTAACCACCATGGAAGACACCGTGGTCGCCAAGGTCGCCGGCATCGCCGCCCGCGAGGTTCCCGGCGTGTACGACATGGGCAACGCTGCCCGTCGTGCGTTCTCCGCAGTCACCGACCGCATCCCGAACTCCAAGACCAACGTCACCGGCGGCATCAGCGTGGAGAAGGGCGACACCCAGACCGCCATCGACGCCACCGTTGTCATCGAGTACGGCGCATCCGTCGTTGAGGTCGGCGACAACATCCGCGAGAACATCATCGACCAGGTCGAGTCCGCCACCGGCCTCGAGGTCATCGAGGTCAACGTCAACGTGGTTGACGTTCACCTGCCGGAAGAGGATAACGACGACGACTCCTCCCGCAAGAACAACGAACTGCAGTAAAGCCCACCGCAGTCAGTCCTGAGTCGGTCATCCGCGGCCTTCGGGCCCGGTACCCGACTCCTTTTCATCAAGGAGTAACCATGAAATCCTCTCAATTCGCTCTGCTCATCGGCCTGATCCTCGGCATCGTCGCAGCGTTCGGTGGCTTCGGCCAGTTCTTCCTGGTCCTCGTCTTCGGCGCATTGGGTCTGGCCGTGGGCCTGGCACTGGAAGGCCGCATCGAAGTTCGCGGAATCACTGATCGCCGGAAGGACTAACCATGACAGCCACCCAAAACCCGACCACCTCGAGGGGCGCGACCACCGTCTCAACCAAAGTGGTCGCCCAAATGGCGGAACAAGCCGCCTATGAGGTTCGGGGTGTGGGCTCAGACGCCGGAGGCGTCCTCGGCATCGGTGCCCGCAAGGACTTCCACTCCCGGCCCAAGGCTGATGTAGAGATCTACGGCAACACCGTTGTGCTGCGCATGAACGTAGGCCTCGCATTCCCCACGCCGATGAAGACCGCGCTCACCGAGCTGCGCCAACACCTCACCCAGCGCATCGAGTACTTCACCGGGCTCACCGTGGGCCGCATCGACATCGACATCTCTTGGCTCAACGCCGAAGCACAAGGAAGGAGGGTTCTGCAATGAGTTCAACCCCCAAGGGTTCAGAGCTTGACAGCCTGACCAAGAAACCATCACGCGTGGTTCCAGTGACCATCTTCGCCCTCCTCCTCGTGGCCGCCGGAGGCTTCGGCATCTGGCTCCTCGGCACCTACGCCGCCACCGGAAACTGGCCCCAGCCAGCAAGCAACGCCATTAACACCGTTGCCGGCACCCAGCTTTCCGACCCAGCAGTCATCGCCATCGCAGCCGCAGTGGCGGTCCTCGGACTGATCTTCCTCATCGCGGGCATCACCCCGGGCGACAGCCCCAACCGCGAGGTGCTGGATGATGAGATCCCCGGACAGACCGCAATCTCCCGCCGCGACCTTGCCGGATGGGTGCAATCCAAGGTGGAGCGGGTTGACGGTGCGCAAAGCGCCTCCGCCACCATGAACAAGAACACCCTGGATGTCCACGTTCACACCCCCATCGACAACACGGATGCGGTGCGGCGTCGGACGGAAAAGACAGTCACCCAGGCACTGGAGGACTTCCGACCCGCCGACAGCATCAAGCCACGGATCCGCGTTATCCGTACTGACTAACCACCTGTGTCCATCTGAAAGGAACCATCATCATGCGGACCATATCCGGCGGACGCAACCGAACAGTACTGATCCTCGGCGGACTGCTGCTCATCGTCGCAGCGGCGTGGGTGCTGGCATCGGGACTCAACCTGCCGCAGCAATGGAAGGAATCCGAGCGATTCCTCGCGGACCACAACTCCACCATCGGCGACATCGCCTCGGCACACCAGTCCTGGCTGCTGCCAACCGCCATCGCCGTGACCGTTGTGCTGGCCATCGTGGGCCTGCTCATGCTGTTCGCGCAGATCCCCACCGCGCCGTCGCGCAACCAGCTTCGCTTCGCCGACGAGGATGACCAGCTCCTCGGATCCCTCGATCCGGACGTGCTGGATCGTGCCCTCGAGGAGCGACTCGAAGATATCGCCGGTATCAACGATGCCAGCGTACGCATCGGTGGCACCACCGAAGCACCATGGGTCCAGGCAACCATCGACGTGGATTCCAACGCCGAAGTAGCCTGGGTAGTCAACGCAGCGCGTACCCGCCTGCGCAATGACATCGCCACCGCCACCGAAGCAGAGCCCACCAGGATTGACCTCATGGTGGAGCTCAGCACACACGGATCCTCCCAGTCCACCAAGGTGGCCGAGGTTGGATCCGAAAGGGTAACTCAGGGTTAATTATGACCACGGATGCTGACCAGCGATTCCTCGTCCTGCGCGCGCAGGACGGGGATGTTGGCGCGTTCGAAAAACTCGTCGACCTCCACCAAGGTCGACTTTTTCGTATCGCCTACATGGTGCTACGCGACCGCTCAGACGCCGAAGACGTAGTGCAGGAAGCACTTCTCACCGCCTGGCGCCGCCTGCACCTCCTCAGTGACCCCGATGCATTCAGCGGTTGGGTCTCCACCATCGCCAGCCGCGCAGCCATCGACGTCACGCGCCGCAACGAGCGCCGCGCCACAGACGCCACCACCAACGACGACATCGACCTTTCTCACTCCAGCGACTCCGTGGGGTCCAGCGCAGGGTCCGGGCGCGAACAATCCCAGGACTCCGCCGACTCCGCCATGGTGAACGCACAAATGGAGGCACTCGCCGGGATTCTGCAAACACTGCCGCCCGAGCAGCGCACCTGCTGGGTGCTTCGGGAAATCGACGGAATGAGTTACCGCGAGATCGCCGTGATCGTTGACGCCACCGAATCCACCGTGCGCGGACGCATCGCCCGCGCCCGCACCCAAATCGTTGAACGCATGAAGGAGTGGAGATGACAGCCACCAAGCACAACACCGAGCGCAACGATGACCAAGACACCCAGCGCTACCTCGACCTGTTGCGCTCCGTCACCAAGGAATGGGAGGAACTGGAAGACAGCGGCGATGAGTCCGTGCAACTGTCCTCCAGCGCCCGATCCACCATCCGCGAGTCCGTCCGAGCGGCAGCCCGCCACGGCTCCCAGATCGACCTGGGCGCCACGCAGGAAGGCCCGTTCACGATGTCCGAGCTCGCGCTGCGCACCCTGATCCGGGGGGCGGTCGACCGGGTACCGGGCGCGCAGTCTTTGAAGACTCGTGTTGCCTACCCCGATGCCGCTTCGAAGAGTCGCGTCAAGGCCGCACCGGACATTGTGACCTGCATTATCGCGGTGTCTATCGACATCGTGCCGGGCAGCGGCAAGGCGGAGATACCAGATCTGCAGCGCGTCGCCGGCACTGTTGGCGACGCGGTACGGGAAGAACTCACCGATAGCGTGGGCCTCGATGGCGTTAAGGTAGACGTGCACATCGCCGACCTGTACTACAACCAGAAGGAGGCTTCGCTGCATGACTAATCCCACCCGCACGGGAGCGGATGCAATCAGCGCCGCCTCCCTAGTGAAACTCGTGGAATCCATCCCCGGCGTGGCAGGCATGGAAGCCGGTGTGGTCTCCACCCTGCGTGCCATCGACGCCCGTATCCGGCGACGCAACGGCGACCAGCGCGCCCGCTACGGTTTGGTCATCGACCACGAACAACACCTCGTGACCGTCGAGGTGTCCCTCAACCACGGCACCCGCGTGCTCACGGTCGTGGAAAAGATTCAACACGCGATCAAAGACGCGTTGCGGGATGCTTTATCCGACGCCGCTACGGACTACACCGTCTTGGTGCGGGTCCAATCGATGAGTTAGCAGGCCGCGTCACCGCTTCGAAGTCGAGGAGCCATTTCTTGTTATCGAGCCCTCCCGCGTAACCGGTGAGTGCGCCATTGGCCGCCACCACCCGATGACACGGCACGATGATGCTGATGGGATTACGCCCCACCACTTGGCCCACCCTGCGGGCCAGGTTCTTGTTTCCCAGCTGAGCGGCGAGCGCACCGTAGGTGGTGGTCTGCCCGTAGGGGATCTCCCGCAACAAAGCCCACGTGCGCTGGCTGAACTCGGGACCTACCGGCGCGAGCGGGAGGTCAAACCGGCGGCGGGTGGCGTCGAAAAACTCGGTGAGCTGCACCGATGCCTGCTCGAGGACGGGTACATCAGCGAGTGACACAGCGGAGCCAAGGGCATCCGCAGCGGGGCGATGCGCCTGGTTGGCGAGGTACACGCCAGTTAGCGCGCCGGGTTCGCGCGCGGTGTCGAAGGTAAGCGCGGGGGAGGTGTCGGCGACCAGCGTCAGCGGGCCGAGGGGGCTGGGGATCTCCGCGTGCACGAGTGCGGGGTCGGTCGGGGGCATGGCACCAACGCTACCGGCACGTGCGCCGGGCATGCGCACACCGCCACCGGAGGCCCATAATGGAGGCATGCGACTTCCTGGGCTATCAACGGTGCTGCGCGTGGCCGCTGGTGCGCTGGATGTGTACGTGGATCTGTTTCCCGGCGTGCGACTAACCAGGCGCAAGATCGTGTCGCCCAGCATGGGGGCGGGGATTCTCGGCGCGGAGATCGCCACATGGAACGCGCTGGCGCCGTCGCTGCTGCCGCACCCGTGGTGGGCGGTGGCTGCGAACACGGCGACGTCGCAGGCCGTGGGGCATTTCAACGGCACTCTTGTCGCGGCGGTGTTGCGCAAATTGGGCGTGCGCAATCAGGAGCGGTTCACCCAATCTTCACTGAGCACCCCGCACCTCGTGGCGGCGCTCATGACGGCTGCTTTAGCTGTGCGTTCCTACCGATTGCAGGGGCAGTCCGCGGAATTGGTGCGCAGTCAGCGCCACGGGGCGCGGTCGGCTGCCGCCGGCATCGCCGTGGGCACCATCGGCTACGGCGGGTTGTTAATTGTGGGGGAGGCCGTGCAGGGGTCGTATTCGTTGACGAATCGATCTCTGCGCCGGGTGTTTCCCGCGCCGCTGGCGATGTTCGCTTCGGCTATTGCGCTGGTTGCGGCGGGTTTTGTGGTCTCGGATAAGGTGCTACTTCGGGCTGTGCTGGAGCGACTGTCGGCCTCGGCGGAGCAGGTGAACCGGCGGGTCTATGACGGCTTTCAGCAACCCTGGGAGCCGGAGCGGTCCGGGTCCGTGTGGTCGTACGAAAAGTGGATTTCTTTGGGTGCCCAGGGGCGGGTGCTCGTCGGTGGGGGGCCGCGGGCGCGGGATATCCGTGACGTCCTCGGCGTTGAGGAAGCGCCCGCCAGTGATTACACGCCCGCCGACCCCATCGAGATCCGCGAGCCGATCCGCATCTACGGCGGATTAGTTCCGGGCCGCTCCTTGGAGACCATCGTTCACATGTGCATCCGCGAGATCATGCGTACAGGCGCGCTGCGCCGCAGCGTGATTGCGATCCACACGTCCACGGGCACGGGTTGGGTACCGGATTGGCAGGTGGACACGGTCGAGTTCCTCACCGGCGGCAATTGCGCGACCGTGACGATGCAGTACAGCTTTGTGCAGTCCCCGATTGCGTACATGATTGACCGCGATACTCCCGCCCGCGCCGGGCAGCTGCTCATCAATGCTGTGTTGGAGCTCATCGAGGACATGCCTGATCCGCCGAAGGTCTTTGTGGTGGGCGAGTCCCTGGGCGCGTATGGAACGTGCAGTGCGTTTCGCGATGGCGATGAATTGCTGCGCCGCGTGGATGGCGCGGTGTTGTCTGGTGCGCCTCGGTTCACGCGCATCATTCGCTCGTGGACGCACCAGCGTGAGCATGGTTCGCCGGAGCGGCTGCCGGTCGTTGATGGTGGCAGGCACGTGCGGTTCGTGGCTCATCCGGATCACCTGCGCCGTGATTGGCGGGGGAGGGACTACGAGCACGAGTGGGAGTCTTCCCGAGTAGTGGTCGCGCAGTTCCCGAGCGATGCGATTGTGTGGTGGTCGCCCGAGCTGTTCTACCGTCAGCCGCAATGGTTGCGGGAGCCGGGGTCCCGCGGGGTGGCAGCCCCGCCGACGCAGCATGTGGACGTGGTTGATGCGCTGTGGTGGGTACCGTTTACGACGGGATGGCAGGTGGCGCTGGACATGCTGACGGCCAAGCATGCCCCCTCAGATCATGGCCATAATTACCGCGCCATCATGGTTCCTATCTGGCGAGATGTGCTGGGTGATGCGGTGAAGGTTCATTACACCCCGGATCTGGAACGCCGCATCGTGGAGTGGATCATGGCCCATTCGCGTGATACGCGGCAGGGCCCGGATCGTTTTGCGTAGTGCTTTTTCTTTCTTTCGACGCCACGACGGGCACCCCTTCCGTCAAGCATGTGGCCGTCCGCTAGATTGAGCGCATGAACTATCCCCTCGAAACGGTATTGCTGGCTTTCGGCCTGACTTTGTTAGCCGGGTTGAGCACGGGCTTGGGTGGTGTGATTTCCATTGCTAAGCGCAATCCGGGGCCGCAGTTCTTGGCGGGCTCACTGGGCTTTTCAGCGGGTGTGATGCTGTATGTCTCCATGATGGAGCTGGTTCCCACGGGCATTGAATCGTTGGCGAAAAATTGGGAGGAAAAGCCTGCCACATGGGTGGGCGTGGGGGCATTTTTCGCAGGTATCGCGGTGATTGCCGTGATTGACCGGTTGGTGCCGGAGCCAATGAATCCGCATGAGCCAGATGCCATCAGCGATCGGCAACGCAAGCAGCGCCAGGCGGCGATGATGAAGACCGGAACGCTCACTGCCCTGGCCATTGGTATTCACAATTTCCCGGAGGGCTTCGCCACGTTTGTTGCTGGCCTGGAGGATGCGAAGGTGGCGATCCCGGTGGCTGTGGCCATCGCGATCCACAATATTCCGGAAGGAGTGGCAGTGGGCGTGCCGATCCGTGAGGCCACGGGTTCGCGACGGAAGGCTTTGGTGTGGTCCACGGTGTCCGGGCTGGCCGAGCCGGCCGGGGCGCTGTTGGGCTTCCTGTTGTTGATGCCGTTCATGGGGCCCACAACGTTGGGTGTTGTGTTCGCGGCAATCGCGGGCGTGATGGTGTTTATCAGCTTGGATGAGCTGCTCCCCGCGGCGGTTGCCACGGGCCGGCATCACACGGCGATTTATGGGCTGATTGCGGGCATGGCGGTGATGGCGCTGTCGCTGCTGATGTTCCTGTAGTTAGTGGCAGCTGCAGTTTGGCGCCTCAGAGCTATCATCGATGAGGGTGCTTACTGGCTGCACGCATGTTTCGCCGCCCCAGGCTTCCAGACCTTCGCGGATGGCGAAGCCTGCGATGATGAGCGCGGCGATGGGATCAGCCCACGACCAGCCGAATGCTGCGTTGAGGACCAGTCCTACGAGCAGTGCTGCGGAGAGGTAACTGCACACCAAGGTTTGCTTGGAATCTGCCACAGCGGAGGCGGACCCCAGTTCCAACCCTGTGCGTCGCTCGAACCAGGACAACGCGGGCATGATGATCACGCTGGCGATGGCCAAGCCAATGCCGACTGGTGAGTGTTGTGCCTGCTCACCGGTTACCAGTGCAGATAGTGCCTCGAAGCCGACCCAGGCGGCTAGAGCGAAAAATGCGAACGCGATAAGCCGCAGCGCGGGCTTCTCGCGCCGCTCGGGATCGGGGCCAGCGAACTGCCACGCCACCGCTGCCGCCGAGAGCACTTCTACCGTCGAGTCGAGCCCAAACCCAAAGAGAGCTGCGGAACCCGCTGACCGGCCGGCGATGATGGCGATGAGAGCTTCCGCCACGTTGTACGTGATCGTTGCGGCGACGATGATGCGGATACGCCGCTGCAGCGTGAGCTTCCGTTCGGTGCTGAGAATCCTCGGGTCGGCGGTGGTTCTAGGGCGTTCCGAGTTTCCAGCCTGGGGGTTTAAGGGTGTGGTCATAGCTTCTCCAGCAAGGTGTCTGGGTTCATGTCCTTGGGTCTCGATGGGGTGGGTGACCTGTGAAGTAGTTTACGAGCCTATGTTGCTGCGTCTTCGACGACCTGCTGATGCACTTGTTAAGGGAGCGCGGTGGCATGGCGCGGATGAACCTTCTCCGGGGAGATGACGAGTGGGGGAGCAACCTAAACGAGCTTGGGTATATTGTCATGTTCAATTGTTGCGTAAGGAGCCAATAGGATGACGTTGAATAGGCCGGGGCCGGTGGTGCTGGGGTTGAGTGCGCTGTATGGGGCGACGTTTGTCGTGGTCCGGTGGTTGTGCGAGGGGACACCGTTTAAGTTTTTGGGTATGGGGATCTAACCACGTACAACCCGTCGGGGAAGCCCACTAACCAAGAGAATAATAGCTAGCGTCGGAAAGAAATAAATAGGCGAAGCCGCTGTTATCTTTCTATTGAGAAAACTCCGAGGTCAATTCACATGCAAGAAGTGCTACTTATCTTCGCCGAGGTCGCCCTCGGCCTCCTTCCAATAATGTTATTAGCCGTGTGGTTCTGGAAGAGGAAACGAGGCAAAGCGAAATTCGATATGCAATTCTTTGACGGCTGGGTTGGAGGTACACCACCTACACAAGTTGCCAAGAGAGAATCGACCACATTTCGCGACCAGTTTGAAAGCGATGAGTGAGCTTCTCGTTAAGCGGCAATGTCGAAGAATACGAAATCGGCTACAGACCAAGCAGCCGCTCCCGCTGCCCTAGAGGCTTCCCAGCATTTTTCCGGGGTTCATGATCCCCCGCTCGTCGATCGCGTCCTTCACCTGCCGGTGCAGCCTGCGGGCGCCCTCATCCAGCTCCCTGGGGAGCCACTCCTTCTTGAGGAAACCAACGCCGTGCTCGCCCGTGATTGTGCCGCCCAATGAGAGTCCCAGTTCCATGATCTGGCCGAATGCCCTGGTGGCGGCGTCGCGAGAGGACGGATCGTGGAGGTCGTAGAAAATCGCGGGGTGCGTGTTGCCATCCCCGGCATGGGCCACCACACTGATGATCACACCGGTCTCGGCCCTGATCTCGTCCAGGCGCTCAAAGAACTCAGGCAGCGCAGACCGCGGAACGCACACATCGTCCAACAACTGGCCACCCCCATGCGCCCGAGCGAACGTCTCAAACGACGGCTGCACCATCCGCCGCGTCGCGATGAGATCCTCCGAATCCCGCGGGTCATCGCTCACCGCTACATCTAGCGCAGAGTTCGCCTCCGCCACGCGCGCGAAAGCCTGCACATCGGTAGGAGCATCCGTTCCGTTCGATTGCATAATGAGCATGGCGCCCACTGTGGCGTCGAGTCCAAAATCCCCAAAGCCATTCAACATCTCAATGGTCGTGGCATCCATCAGCTCCATGAGCGAGGGCACCACACCCTCCGCCATGAACTGCGACACCGTGCGGGCAGCGGCGACCTCGTTCGGGAAGGTGGCCACGGCCGTCAGCGGTGCCGACGGCAGTGGAATCACCTTCAACGTGGCCTCCACAATCACCCCCAGCGTGCCCTCTGATCCAACGAACAGCGAGCACAGATCCAATCCCGCCACACCCTTCGCGGTCTTGCGGCCCAGCCGAGTCAGCGTGCCATCGGGGAGAACCACCCTAATCTCCCGGACGAAATCGTGCGTGACCCCATACCGCACACAACACAAACCCCCGGCGTTAGTGGCGATGTTCCCGCCGATGGTGGATAGCTTCACGCTGCCCGGATCTGGCGGGTAGAACAGCCCCTGCGGTGCCAGCGCATCCTTGAGGTCTTGGTTGATGATCCCCGGCTGCACAGTGACCACGAAATTCTCCGCATCCACGTGGAGGATGCGATTCATCGCCGTGACGTCTAGCAAGATCGACCCCGGCGAGGCGTTAGCGCCACCCGAAATGCCCGAACGCGCCCCTTGCGGTACCACCGGGATGTGATGGGCGTGCGCGAAGCGCATGGTGGCCTGCACGTCCTCCACCGACTTCGCGCGAACCAGGGCGATCGCGCCTGCACCGGGACAGTCGGGCGCCTCATCTGTGCTGTGCGCGGCGAGGATATCCGGGTCCGTGACTACAGCGCCGGGGGAGAGTGCGGGGACCAGCGCGGTAGCGAGTTCCTCGAGGACCTGCGGCGCGGGCTGCTGCGGCGCCGACTGGCGTGGATTGCGGGTATGAGCTGCCATACCCTCCAGCGTAATTGACCCGTGAAACTTACTGGTGAGCCACCGGGAACATCGCAGCACGCGAATCGTTGCTGCTGATCACGCGCTTGCCGAAGGGGAAGCACGTGACCGGGATGAGCTTCAGGTTGGTCCATGCCAGCGGCAGGCCGATGATCGTCACAGCCTGAGCCACGGCGGTGAGAACGTGGCCGATGGCCAGCCACAGGCCAGCCACGATGAACCAGACAACGTTGCCGATGGTGGACAGGCCCGTGGGGGACTTCGTGGTCACGACCTCGCGGCCGAACGGCCACAGCACGAAACCGGCGATGCGGAAGCTGGCCAGGCCGAACGGGATGGTGACGATGAAAATGCAGGCCACCACACCCGCGAGCACGTAGGCCACAAACAGAGCCAAGCCGGCGGTGAGCAGCCAAATGATGTTGAGGACAAATTGCAGGATCTTCATGGTCTTCAGTGTAGACCTCCGCGCCTGTCAGGGAGCACGGAATTTTTCGACCAGCTGTATTTTCTGCCAGCCGCGCGGGCTAGCTGAATTCCAGGTAGGCCCCCAGCGCATCGAGCAGCGCAGAGGCCTTCACCAGCGTCTCCTCGAACTCCGCCTCCGGATCGGAATCCGCCACGATCGCCCCACCCACGCCGAAGCTCGCCCGTTGGCCGTCATCCACCAGCGTGCGGATCGTGATGCTCAGATCCCCAGCCCCAGTTGGCGATAGCCACCCAATCGCGCCGGAATACAGCCCCCGCGGCATGCCTTCCAGCTCCGCGATGATCTCCATCGTCCGCACCTTCGGCGCGCCAGTCATGGATCCGCCGGGGAAGCAGGCCACCAGCAGATCCACCACCGAGTGGCCCGGGGCCAACTGCCCTTCGATGGTGCTCACCAGTTGGTGCACGTGAGAGTACGTTTCCACATCGAAGATCACCGGCACCTGTACGCTGCCCGTTGTGCATACGCGGCCGATATCGTTGCGCAGCAAGTCCACGATCATGAGGTTTTCCGCGCGATCCTTCGGGTTGCCCCGCAGCTCATCTGCGATACGCGCATCGGCGGCCGGGCTGGTTGCGCGCGGCCGCGTTCCCTTGATCGGCTTGGCGCTGACATGCCCGCCCGCGCTGACCTTGAGGAACCTCTCCGGCGACGCCCCCAGCACCCGCACATCCCGTTCCCCCTCGGACGTACCGGGGAACCGGGCGAACACTCCATACGGCACGGGGCTCACCGCGCGCAGTCGCTCGAAAGCGGCGAGGTAGGGGTCGCGTTCTGTGGGTACTGCGGTCTCTGTGGCCTGCGTGGCCTTCGTGGCCTCCAAAGGGACAATGTCCGCGATGCTTGGGCCTATCGCGGTGTTGGTCAGGCAGATCTCGTAGGAGTCGCCCGCAGCGATGTACTCCAAGCAGCGATTGATGTTGTCCAGGTAGCGCTGCTTGGACTGCACGAAGCGGAAGGGAACATCCCGGCCCGGTTGCATGGGGCGGTAGTCACTGCGAGGGGACGGTGCAGGGACGGAATCGCGCAGGCGAGCGTCCGTGGCATCCAGCCAGTCCTGCTGCTCTGCGGCGGTGGCTGGGTTGGCCTCATCTGTGAGCACCATCAGGTGCGTGCCCACACCGTGCTCAATAACGACCGCGCGGGTCGCAAAGATCAGCGCCGCATCCGGTGCCTGGGGAAGGTCCGGGGCGCCCTGCGCCGAGCCCACCCCGTGCGCCGGCTCGATAAGATGTCGCAGCTCATACCCCCACGCGCCCACCCACCCCAGGGCGAATTCACATGGCCAGTCCTCCGGTACCGCCAGGTCGGTATCGCCCAGCGCCACACGCCGCGCTACGTGGGCGAATAATCCACCGTTTCCTCCGGGCTCTCCGGGCTTTCCGACCGTATAGCGGAGATACTCCGCGCCGGGTCCGCTGGCATCGCAGAGGATAGAGAATCGACCCGCACCGCCGTGCCCCTGGTGGTGACCCTCCTGCTGGTCACTCGAGGAGGAATCGAGCCAGATGGCGGGCGTGGTGGCGTCGGAAAAAAGGGTCCGCCACACCACAGCTCCCGGCACCTCAATGGGAAGGGTGCGGAAGGCGAGGCGAGGGCGGCGGAATGCGCCCGAGGCGGGGTTAGGCATCACGCAAGGCATCATCACCCGCGGAGTGCTGTGGGCGCAAACTCCCGCGCGCCGACGCTAGTTCGGCTTAGAGGCGGTGGCGGCCACCGTCAACATCGTCGGCCTTCTCGCCAGCCTTGTCGGCAGCCTTCTGAGCCTTGTCCTCGGCCTTGTCGGCAGCCTTCTGAGCCTTGGACTCAGACTTGTCAGCGGTCTCGTGAGCCTTATCCTCAGCCTTATCAGCAGCCTCGGTGGCCTTGTCGGCAGCCTTATCGGCGCCCTTTTCCACCTTCGCCTGAGCCTCAGCAGCCTTCTCCTGAGTCTTGTCGGCGATCTTGGCGGCTGCGTCCTTCACGGCCTCGGCAGCCTTCGGAGCCTGTTCCTTGACCGTATCCGCAGCCTCGGATGCCTTGTCCTTGGCCTTGTCGGCCTGAGCGGACGCCTCGGACTTGGCCTTATCGGCCTGCGCAGAAGCCTCAGCCTTGGACTTCTCAGCAGCACCGGTGGTCTTCTGGGTGAAGTCCTGAACCTTCGGGGTGGTCTGCGGAGCGGGCTTCTTGGAGGAGCGCAGGTATGCAACCACGGCACCGGCCAGAGCCAGCAGCGCCACGAGCGTCCACTTCTTCTTGCCGCTGGACTTCTGCTGCTTCTTGAGCTTCTTCTGAGCCTTGGCAGCAGCCTTATCCTGGGTCTTCTGGATCTTCTTATCCAGCTTCTTCGCGCGCTTCTGAGCGTCCTTCTGCGCACCCTTGAGGTTCTTGCGGGCCTGCTTGCGAGCGGCCTTAGCCTGCTCACGGGCAGCCTTGGCCTTCTTGGCGGCCTGCTTGCGGTACTTCTTGGTGGCCTTCGCAGCGTCGTCCTGCTTGTCCTCGACGGTCTTGCGCAGGTCAGACGCCACATCCTGGGTACGGCTCTGAGCCACAGCCAGCTGGTCGCGGCCGAGCTCGAGGGCATCCTGGTAGGTGTTCGCAGCGTGCTTCTTGGCTACCTTGGCGCGCTTCTTGAACAGCTTGGACTTCTTGTCAGCGTTCTTGCGCAGCTTCTTTTCCAAAGCCTTGGTCTTCATATTCAGCTCCTTTGTTGAATTATTCTTCTCGCTATTATCCGAATTTTTATCCGACGCCGCTACGTCGCCCACACCCGCCACGCCGTACGCGGCGAGACCAGTGGTGGCCATGTCGGCGGCGTGAACCGTAGAGGGCCCATGAGCAGCAACGGAGCGCTCGTGCTTACGAGCTGCTGCGGCGGCGCGTGCCTTGCGCAGCGCTTCCGCCGCACCGTCTTCCTCACGCATGCGTTCAGCAACGGCCTTGATGTGGGCGGGGGAGTTGGCGACCACGGCAGCCCGGTCCTCAGCGTTCAAACTGGTGCGAAGGGCGTGGATGGAATCGAAGTCCTCCAGTTTTTTCTTCTCCTTGCGCTGTTTCAGCGCCTGGCGGGCCTGCTTGGCGCCGCGCAGAGCCAGCTTGAGGGTGGTGGGGTTCATGTGGTGTGCGCTCCTTACGTAGCGGTGTGCATGGCCGTGCTTGGCCGTCAGTTAGCCGTCACTGAACCGCGTGGGGCTTCTGATAGAAGTTCTGTACTCATCAGTTCATTACTAGTTTAGGCAAAAAAGTGATCGTGGGGTGGAGTTTCCACCACAGGCGTGCGGTATTGGCTCGGTATTAGTGCGGTATTCCCGAGGCGTCCGCTGGTGCGGTAGATTTTCCAGCGTCAGAGTTACGAGGCCAGAGACGAGCAACAAGACTGAGGAGACCCCGCCATGACGAACGATGAGCAGCACCGCGCCCCCGTGACCAAGAAGGTCAAGAAGAACGATATCGAGATCCACTTCGGCCGGGAAGAACTCATCATCAGTCAGCGCTACGAGCTGCTGAGTATCGTCAACGACATCATGCTGGGCCTGTGGTTCGCCGTTGGTTCGATACTGTTCTTCAAGGAATCCAAGGTGACGATCGGAACGTGGTTGTTCCTCATCGGCAGCATTCAGATGCTCATCCGACCCGGGATCCGCTTGGCCCGCCGCATCCACCTGCAGAACAGGGGAGTGGTCAGCCCAGAAAACACCATGGGCTTCTAAGCGCCAGATCTCAACAGCCACCGGAATGAATAGTCAATAGATAGCCATGGACGAACCTGAAACCGCCACCAGCCCCTTGCCCCGGCTCCAACAAACCCGGGTGCAGCTCCTCATCGGAGTCGTCGCGGGCGTGGTTCTCGCCGTAGCACTCGGCCAGCTCATCCCTTGGACGCTCGCATCCATGGCCGGGGTGATCCTCGCCGAATGCGTGTTCCTCGTCCTATCGCTGCGGGTCATTGTGCCCATGGATCCGCAACAGACTGCCGATAATGTGCTCAGCGAAAACCTGAGCCCGCTGGAAGATGAGCTGGTGCTCGTCGTGGCATCGGCCGCTGCCATCATCAGCCTCGTCGTGCTCGGCTTAAGCCAGCATCACGGCAGCGCGCAGGAAATCACCGCGGCCGTGTTCATGCTGCTGGGCGTGTTCGGTGCCTGGGCCTGCGTGCAGCAGACCTACTCGATTCACTACGCCTACCTCTACTACCTCGAAGACGATGGTGGCGTGAACTTCCACGAAGAAGACGAGTCGGTCAAGCCCCGTTTTACCGACTTCATGTACCTCAGCTACTCCATCGGTATGACCTACGGCGTGACCGATCCGGAGATTACGTCCCAGGCGGTGCGCTTCACCGTCCTGCGACACTCCGTGCTCGCTTTCGTCTTCGGCATGGCCATCCTGGGCGCGGCGATCAACCTCATCGCGGGAATCTTCCAGTAACCCCAAGGCAGCTGAGACCCCCGATTCGACGGGGCGCCTATCTCACAGCGTCCCCCACAGCATTCCCCACAGCATTCCCCACAGCGTCCCACAAATCAGTACAATTGAGCACCGTGACTAACAAGACTGCAACCGCAATTCTGCACACCAACTACGGCGACATCGCCGTGGACCTGTTTGGCAACCACGCTCCCGAGACCGTGGAGAACTTCGTGGGCCTGGCCAAGGGCACCAAGGACTACTCCCAGCCCAACGCCTCCGGCACCAACGAGGGTCCGTTCTACGATGGCGCCATCTTCCACCGCATCATCGACGGCTTCATGATCCAGGGCGGAGACCCGACCGGCACCGGCCGTGGCGGCCCCGGCTACCAGTTCGGAGACGAGTTCCACCCGGAGCTCCAGTTCGATCGCCCGTTCCTGCTGGCCATGGCAAACGCTGGCCCCGGCACGAACGGTTCCCAGTTCTTCATCACCGTGACGGCCACCCCGCACCTGAACAACCGCCACACCATCTTCGGTGAGGTCACCGACCCCGATTCCCAGAAGGTCGTTGCCAAGATCTCCCGCGTAGCCACCGACCGGATGGATCGCCCGAACGATGACGTGGTCATCGAGTCCATCGACATCCAGGAATAATCCCTGGACTGTCACCAACGTCTTCATCGCGGCGTGCTGCGCCGTGTACGTGGTGACAGTCATTCAGTCCGGCAACATCACCGAACCACTGACCAGCCACCGCTTCCTCAACCCCGCCAGCCATCACGTTGAGCTGCTCGGGGGCGAGGGGCTCGGCTGGTTTTTGCTGTTCGACGCCGGATCGGTCACCGCCTTCGGGCAATGGTGGAGGATCCTCACGGCAGCGCTGGTCCACCTCAACCCGGCGCACCTGATCTTCAACATGATCCTCATCTACTTGCTCGGGCGTGAGCTGGAGCGAGCCTACGGCGGCGTGGTCATGCTGAGCCTCATGGTCGCATCCGCCTCCGGCGGAGCCCTGGCCTGCATGCTCTTTGCCCCCAGCACACCCGTCGGCGGTGCCTCCACGGTGGGTTACGGCATGTTTGCCATGATCCTAGGCCTCGCCCGCTCCCGGCATGAGGATCTCCGCGCGCCCATCGCCCTCATCCTTGTGAACTTGGGCTACTCCATGTTCGGCAATGTGTCACTGTGGGGGCATGTCGGAGGCCTCGTGGCCGGCGGTATCCTTGCCGTGGCCATATCCCGCAGCCGCACGAAGGTGGGGGCGGGGCTGGTGGCGTCGGATATGACAAGCACCACCACAGAAAAAACCACCGCGATTGTGATCGCGGCGGTGATCTTCGGGATAGCTGCCTGGATGGGCCTGGGCGGGCACTACCCACCCGGCGGGCTGCTGGCTACTTCCAGCCCATGGTCATAAGCAATCCGGCGATGAGCAGCGCAAAGCCGATGAGGTAATTCCAGGCGTTGAGCTCCGCCATGAACGGAATCTCCGGACCGGCGATGTAGTTCACCACCAGCCACGCCAAGCCCACAACCATGAGGCCCAGCATCAGCACGATGTACCACCGCGGCGTACCCGTGGAATTCAGCTTCACCGGAGTGCGGTTATCCGCACCCGTGGAGGCAGCAGAGCTGGAAAAGTTATCGTCAGAAGAATTGACCTTGGACTTTGGCATCGTGGAACCTTCGAGACCTAGGGGAATGCGAATTGGTGTACCACGCGATCTTATCAGCACACACGGCACGCTAAAATCAGGCGCATGCGCATCCTGGTGATAGATAACTACGACAGCTTTGTCTACAACCTCGTCCAATACATCGGACAACTGGGGTTTTCCGGCGACAGCTGCACCGTGTGGCGCAACACCGATAGCCGCCTCGGCACCACCAGGGACCAACTCGCCGAGGTGCTTTCCACCTTCGACGCCATCCTCATCTCCCCCGGTCCCGGAGAACCCAGCCAGGCTGGCAAGACGATGGAGGTCATCGAGGTCGCTGCCGAGCTGCGCATCCCGCTGTTCGGCGTGTGCCTGGGCCACCAGGCCATCGGCAAGCACTTCGGCGGGGACGTGGTGCGGGCCGACGAGCTGTTCCATGGCAAGACCTCGCCGGTGGAACACGACGGAACCGGGGTGCTCGTGGACGTGCCCAGCCCGTTCCGCGTGACGCGCTACCACTCCCTGACGGTGGATCCGGAGACTCTACCTGACGAGCTCGTTGTCACGGCGCGCAGTGACTCCGGGATGATCATGGCGATGCGGCATGTCGAACTGCCGATCCACTCCGTGCAGTACCACCCGGAGAGCGTGATGACGCAATACGGGCACCGGATGCTCGCCAACTGGTTGAACCTGGCGGGGGCAGAGGTACCGGAGCGCCTGGTGGAGGAGCTGGAGCGGGAACAGCTGGCCGTGACGGGGCTGATCAGCGCCGAAGCGTCGATGCTGTAGGGGGCTGTAGGGAGCTATAGGGGGCCGTTGGGGGGCTTGCTGCGCTAGGGCAGCAAGCTGAAGACGTATACGTCCACGGTGATGGGCTGATCCTTATTAATGACCTGGCCGGCCTTCACCGACTGCTGGGCAACCTCGTCGGCGCGGGTGACGTCTGGGGTCTTCACATCCCTGCGCTGCAGCTGGCTCGGGGAGCCCTGCCAGCCGGCGGCGCGGAGAGCCGCGTCCACTTCGCTGAACTTCTTGCCCTGCAGCGACGGCATCTGGAACTGATTGCCCTTGGACACCTGGAGGGTCACCTGAGAACCCTTCGGCAGGCGCTGCCCCTCGCTGGACGCGGAGATCACGCGGCCTTCCGGCTCCGGGGAATCCACCTGCTGCACGGTTACCTGGAAGCCCGCGGCCTCGAGGTTTTGGCGCGCGGCATCAACGTTCTGGCCCTTGACCATCGGCACCCGGACGTCTTCCGGGCCGGTGGAGACGGTGATCGTGACCTTCGTGCCCACAGACACCTGGGAACCCTGCGGTGGATTCTGCGTGATCACCTGACCAGACGGCACGGTTGCGCTGGCCTCCTCCTTGACCTCGGAGTTCAGCTCTAAGCGGGCATCCTTCAACGTGCGGGAAGCCTGCTCGGTGGTCATGCCGGTGAGGTCGGGCACGTCCGTGATTTCCTTGCCGCTGGAGATGAACAGCGTGATCGTGCTGCCCTTCGGGGCGGTCGCGTTGGCTGCGGGATGGGTACCCACGGCCTTGCCGCGCGGAATCACATCGTCGTTGCGGTCTTCCGTGTTCACGTCGAACCCGGCGCTCTCCAGCGCCTTCGTCGCGTCCTCCCGGCTCTTGTTGGCTACGTCCGGGATGCGGATCTGCTCCTGGGAAGAACTCGAAGAGCCATCGCCGCCATCCGTGAATGCGGTGTAGGCGAAAATGCCGCCACCAATGAGCAACAGCAGAGCCAAGATCCACAGCAGTGGCACCCACGGGCGCCGGCGTGGCCGCTCTTCTTCGTAGTCTTGGTAACCCTCGTCGGTGTCGTAGTCCTCGTAGCCGCCGGACTCGTCACCCTCGTAATGTTCGAAGTCGTTGTAATCGCCGTTGTACGGGTTATCCGTGTAGGGATTGTTCGGGTACGCATTGCCCGGGTACTTATCACCGTTGCGCGCGGCGGCCTCGGCGTACTCCGGCGGCTGGAAGCCAGCGGCGCCTGCAGCACCCGCAAGGCCAGCCGCACCGGCTGCGGGCAAGACCGATGTGGCGTGCGCCCCACCATTGCCCTCGCCGTTGGAGGTGTAGGCCTGAGCTACGAGCGGAAGCTGGTCGTTGGCGAGGCGGCCCAAGTCGGTGGACATCTCCTGGGCATCGTCGTAGCGATCCGCAGGGTTTTTCGCCATGGCCGTAAGCACGATGGAATCCAAGCTCAGCGCCTCGCGCTTGGAAAGATGCATGCCCGGAAGCTGCGAGGGCAGTTGCGGCTCGTCCTGGACGTGCTGGAATGCCACCGAGAACGGGGATTCGCCCTTGAACGGCGGCTGGCCGGTCGCGAGCTCGTAGAACACACAACCCGCCGCGTAGATATCCGACCGCGCATCCGCCGACTTGCCCCGAGCCTGTTCGGGGGAAAGGTACTGAGCGGTGCCGATGACCGCCGCGGTCTGCGTCATCGCTGCGGAAGAATCGGACAGCGCCCGGGCGATACCGAAGTCCATGACCTTCACCGCGCCGGTGTTGGTGATCATGATGTTGGCGGGCTTAATGTCCCGGTGGATGATGCCCGCTTCGTGCGAAAAGTGCAGCGCAGAGCATACCTGGCTCATCACATTCGCGGCATCGTTGAGCCGCATCTTCCCGGATTCCTGCACAATCTCGCGCAGGGTTTCGCCGTGCACGCGCTCCATGACGATATAGGGAACCGCGCCTTCGTTGTCCGGGGTCTGGCCGGTGTCGTACACCGCCACAATCGCAGGGTGGTTTAACTTCGCCGCGTTTTGCGCTTCGCGGCGGAAGCGCTCCAGGAAGGTGGTATCGCGCGCCAAGTCCGGCCGCATCATCTTCACGGCGACATCGCGGCCCAGCAGTTCGTCTTCAGCGGCGTAGACGTCGGACATACCGCCCGTGCCGATTTTGGCTCCCAGGCGGTAACGCCCGCCAAGGGTTGTGCCAGTTCGGTCCACGCCGTGCTCCTTTGCGAATCGGTCTGCTGTATCTGTTCTGTCTATCTGGGTCTCTCTGTGTCTACCCGGCTCGTGCGGACACAGTTGACCTAACGAATCTTAGTCCACTTTAGTTCGCCGACCTAGTTTAATTACCTGTCAATCACCTGTACTGCCTGTGTTTATGCAGGTAGAACCATCATCGCGCTATCCGGTGGCGGTTCCCGGGTTGGACGGCGACCCGACCATGTTCGTTCCCGCCGTGGTGCCGGTGCTCGCGGTGTTCGTGGTGCCGCCCGTACCACTGTTGCCTCCGTTGCCGCCAGCTCCCTGGCCCTGGTTCTGGGCTCCACCGCCGGACTCGCCCGAGTTCCCCCCACCGGCTCCGCCACCCGGCAGGTCGCCAGTGTTCGCCGTATTCGTGGGGTTCGGGCTGGGCCGGGCCGGCTCGGTGCTGGGCAGTTGGGTCGGCTGCTCCTCGGTGGTGGGCGCCTCGGACGTGCGCTCGGGCTGCTGTTGCTGCGTGGTGCGCTGCGGGCGCTGCGGTGCCGGATTAGCCGGCCGCGCAGGCTCGTTGCCCTGATTGGGCTCGCTGGTGACTTCGCTGGTCACCGTCATCGTCTCTTTGTTCGGCGCAGCATCGTCCTTGCCGCTCGCCCACAGGTAGGCCGCAAGAATAAGTGCGAGCACCGCTACGATCCCGAGCACAATCACCGGCGTGGCACCGGAGGACTTCTTGGGCTTCTTTTTTGTCGACGCCGCCGCGCCCGCACCTGCCGCAGCCCCAGACGCGGCTACCGCCGGCCGTGCTCCCGTGGGCGCGGGGCGGCCCGAGCCAGCACCTGGACCAACACTGGGTCCAGCACCCGGTCCCTGCATCGGCGGTACGCGAGTGCCCTGCCCATGAGCGACCGTGCCCAACTGCTCAGTGAGCGGGTGCGGATCCATGCTCACTGCGGGCACGTTGTGCGGCTGCGGTGGGCGCTGGCCCTGGGCCACGAGTGCCGCGGCGGCCGCGAGCTCGGCACCGTCTGCGTACCGCGTTTGCGGATTCTTGCGCAGGCAGATGTTGATGAGCTCCTGCATGTGCGGACTAATGTTCTCCGGCAGCGGTGGCGGCGCGCTGGAAATGTGCTTGATGGCCACGGATACCGTGGACTCTCCCGTGAACAAGCGGTGACCCGCGAACATCTCGAAGCCGACCACGCCGAGCGAGTACACGTCCGAGGCCGGGCCGACCGACTGGCCTTGAGCCTGCTCTGGGCTGACGTACTGCGCGGTGCCGACCACCATTCCGGTGCGGGTCAGCGGCACGGCTTCAGCAGCCTTGGCGATACCGAAGTCCGTCACCTTCACCACACCATCGGAGGTGATGAGGAGGTTGCCGGGCTTGATGTCACGGTGCACCATGCCGGCCTCGTGAATGGCCTTGAGGCCCAAGGCAGCCTGCACCAGCACGTCCAAGGCGAGCGCCTCCGGCAGGACGCGCTCGCGGGTCAGCACATCCGCCAGGGATTCACCGCGGACGTACTCCATGATGATGAAGCAGAAGACCGTGCCGCCGTTTTGCACCTCGCCGTAGTCGTAGGTCTCCACGACGTTTTCGCTGTGCAGACGCGCCGCCGCATGGGACTCGTTGCGGAAGCGGGTACGAAACTCCGGGTTGTCGGTGTATTCCGGCTTGAGGATCTTGACGGCAACGTCCCGCTCGGTCTGCGTGTCCCACGCCAACCACACGGTCGACATGCCACCGCGGCCGATGATCCAGTTCAGTTCGTACCGGTCACCCAAGAGCTGTTGGGTGCGTTCGATGTCCGTGCGGTCGGGTTGGCGCTGGAGATCTTCATTGCTCATAACGGGTTACTGCTGCTCCTGCTCCGCTGCTCGGATGACGGCGCGGCCGATGGGTGCGGCGACGGATCCGCCGGTTGCGGCCTGACCCCGGTCGCCACCGTTTTCCACGAGAACCGCCACGGCGACATCCTTCGTGGTGGAAAAGGCAATGTACCACGCGTGGGGCTTGGAATCGCGGGAGTCCTCACCGTGCTCGGCGGTACCGGTCTTGGAGGCGATGGTGGAATCGCCGCCGGCCCACTCCTCAGCCTGGACCATGAGGCCCTTGATGGTCTCGGCCACCTCCGGGGGCACAGCCTGACCCTCGGACTTCGGCTTGGTCGTGCGCAGCGTCGCCATATCCGGGCCGGTGACCTGGTGGATGAGGTGTGGCTCCATCCGCTTGCCACCATTGGCGATGGTCGCGGCAATTACAGCATTCTGCAGCGGCGTGAGGGCCACGTCGCGCTGACCAATCGCCGACTGGGCAAGCGCCGGCTTGTCCGGAATCTCACCGATCTGGGACGTCTGCACGGGCAACCCGAGCCCATCGATGGGTTCGCCCACGCCAAACTTCCGAGCCACATCCTTGAGCGCATCGGCGCCGTGGCGCATGGCCAACTCCGCGAAGGCGGTGTTGCACGACCGGCGGAACGCATTGAGCAGCGTGGTGGTATCGCCACCGCCGCAGCGGGTGCCGTCGTAGTTCTCCAGGGTGGTCGTAGTGTCAGGCAGGGTGATCTGCGGTTGGGCGGTCACCGTCGTATCGGGAGTATCCCCGGCCTCGAGGGCCGCCGCCGTGGTGATCACCTTGAAGGTGGAGCCGGGGGGCTGGATCTGCTGGGTGGAGCGATTGAGCAACGGCGAGGACGGATCGTTGGCGTAGTTCTCAAAGTTGGCCTGATCAGTCTCAGCATCCGGGCCCGTGATGAGCGACGGGTTGAACGACGGCGTGGAGGCCATCGCCAGGATCTCACCGGTCGAGGGCTTGATGGCCACCACAGAACCGGAGTAGCCCTTCTGCGCGAGCTGCTGATAAGCCACGTTTTGCACGCTTGGTATCAGCGTGAGATCCACGTTAGCGCCGGCGGGTTCCTTACCCGTCAGCATGTCCCACGTCTGCTGGGCGAACAGCGAATCATCCTGGCCCGTGAGGATCGAGTTCTGGCTTGCCTCGATACCCGCCGCGCCGAAGCGGTCGGACAGGTAACCGACAACGGAACCGAACGCCGCCGGATCGTAGGGATACTCGCGGTTGTAGAAGCCATCGCTGTCCTTCACGGACTGCGCGAGAACCTGATCCCCGGCGGTGATCCGGCCACGCTCCTGAGTCTTCGCCTCGAGGAACTGGCGGGTATTGCGCGGGTTTTCAGCAAGGGATTCCTGCTGGAAAACCTGAATGTACGTCAGGTTAGCGATGAGGATCGCCACGAGGACGAAGCTAAAGATGGTGACTGCACGGATTGATCGGTTCATGAATCATCACGTCCCTTCACCGCCAGGGGAGCCCGGGCGGAATTCGAAATGCGCAGCAGGATTGCCAGCAAGATGTAGTTGGCGAGCAGCGAGGAACCACCGTGCGCCAAGAATGGGGTGGTCAGACCCGTCATAGGCAGCAGCCTCGAAACACCGCCCGTGACCACGAACACCTGGATGGCAATCGTCAGCGACAGGCCAGCCGCCACGAGCTTGCCGTAAGAATCCTTGGCCTGCATCGCAGCAATGAAGCCGCGGGAGACGAATACCGCGTACAGCAACAGAATCGCGGCCAGGCCCACCAGGCCGAGCTCCTCGCCGATGGCCGCGAGGATGAAGTCGGAATGAGCGACAGGAATCTTGTTGGGGTAGCCCTCGCCCAGGCCGCGGCCGGTAATGCCACCAAAGGACAGGCCGAACAGGGCCTGCGATAGCTGGTAGCCGTTGCCGTCGATGTGCGACAGCGGGTCGATGAAGTTCGAGACGCGATCCTGAATCTTCGACGAGATCTGGTACACGCCCACCGCGCCGATCGCTGCCAAGCCCAAGCCGAGCACCAGCCACGAGGCGCGGCCCGTGGCGATGTACAGCATGCCCAGCACAGTGCCGAACAGCAGCAGGGCCGGGCCGAAGTCGTTCTGTGCAGCCATGATGAGCAACGCGATACCCCACACGAGGAACAGCGGGCCCAAGTCGCGCAAGCGGGGGAACTGCAGGCCCATAAAGGACTTGCCTGCCACAGTGAATAGCTTGCGTTTGTTCACCAGCAGCGCGGCGAAGAACAGCAGCAGCATAATCTTCGCGAACTCACCCGGTTGGATCGAGAACGGCCCGATGCTGATCCACACGTTGGCGTCGGCGTTCAAAGAGGTCGGCCAGACAATCGGCAGTGCCGACAAGATCAGACCCAGCAAACCCAGCAGATACGAGTAATTCTGCAGGGTGCGGTGATCGCGCAGGAAGATGATGACCAAGCACAGCAAGGCCACGCCCACGACCGTCCACATGATCTGAGACGTGGCCAGGTTCAGCCCCGAGCTCAAGTCGAGCCGGTAGATCATCACCAAACCGACGCCGTTGAGCAGTGCGGCGATCGGCAGCATGATCTGGTCGGAATCAGGTGCGGCCCAACACATGACGAGGTGGGCGACGAGGAAGATGAGGAAGAACCCGCCAACCAGGTAAAACACAGTACTGGATAGCTCATTGCCCTGGGAGATCTCCAAGGCGATGATCGCGACGAGCAAGACGAGAGCGGCAAGAAGCAGCAATCCCGCCTCCGTGCGGCGGCCAAAAAGTTTCATGGTCTACTTCACCTCGCGGCAGGACACACCGGGAGTCGTGAGATCTTCCGGAGCGGCTTGGGTGCTTGATGGTGATGCGGAGGAATCGCCCGGCTGGGCGCTTGGCGACGCGCTTGCTGAAGCACTCGGGGCGGCGCTTGGCGACGCACTCGAAGAAGGCTTGTCAGAAGGCTTGTCACCGGGTGCGCGGTCGGCACCGTTCGACGGCACGCGCGTTACACATACCGGCAACGTCTGTGACGCCAAACGCGTGATCTGCGACTCGGCGGAGTTGTAGCTGCCCTCCGGAAGATCCTCTAGCGCGCCACGGGCGGCCGGGGTCAGGTCGGAGGTCAAGAACCGGTGGCAATTGTCCGTGGAGTTGGGATCAATGAGCGTGACCTTGCCGGACGAATCCAGGCAGGCCCGCTGATACACGGTGTTGAGGGCGAAGCCCAGCACGGTGCTGTTCGTACCGTTGCGGATGATGATCTGATCATCCTGCTGTGCCACGTAATACGTGTCCTTGATGCGCTGGTACATGACCACGCCGGTGGCGCCGGCGGCCAACAGTAACACCAAGATGATCGACAACGTGACCCACATGCCCTTGCGGGACTTCTTGCCATCCGTGCCGTTATCTCCGCTGTGTCCGCCCTGATCGGCTTCCGCAGCGCCGGCGCTTTCCGGCACGGGCTCAGCCGCCGCGCGGGGTCGGGAGTTGGTGGTGCTCAGGCCCTTGATCGCTGCGGCGCGAGCGGCCGAGCTGTTGGGGCGGGGGAACTCCTCGAGCTGGTTGCCCACCGCGCCGGCGAGAACCGGTGCCGTGGGCAGGGTGATGGAGCTATCAACGGGAGCGTTAGCTTCTTCGTCGAAGCCCACGACATCGGCCACGACCACCGTCACGTTGTCCGGGCCGCCGCCGCGCAGAGCCATCTCCACGAGCTTGCGAGCCGCCTTGTCCGGGGTGCCGGTCGACAGGATCTCCTGGATCGTCTCGTAGCTCACCGGGTCCGACAGGCCGTCGGAGCAGAGCATGAAACGGTCACCGATCTGCGTTTTCTCGGTGAACAGCGTGGGCTCCACCGGGCGGCCGGTGAGCGCCTTGAGGATGAGCGAGCGCTGTGGGTGGCTGGATACATCCGAGGCATCAAGCTTGCCCTCATCCACGAGGGACTGGACGAACGTGTCATCCTTCGTGATTTGTGTGAGCTCGCCATCGCGCAGCAGGTAGCCGCGCGAATCGCCAATGTGGCACACGCCAACCTCGTCGGCGCGGAACAGCATCGCGGTGAGGGTACAGCCCATGCCCTCGAGATTCGGGTGCTCGTCTACGTGCGCCGCGATGGCCTGGTTGCCTTCGTCGGCGGCGGTGGCGAGCAGGGTGACGAGCCGCTCGCGCTGCTCGGGATCGTCAATGAGCGGCGTGTCCAGCGGGCTCAGCGAGTTGATGAGGAACTGGCTGGCGACCTCGCCGGCTGCGTGCCCACCCATGCCATCGGCGAGGGCAAGCAGCCGCGGGCCGGCGTAGGCGGAGTCCTCGTTGTTGCCACGCACCAAGCCCTTGTCGGAGCAGACGGCGTAGTTCAGTGTGCGGGATTCCGTCATCCGTCCATCCTCACGTGTGTCTGGCCGATGCGAATCTCCATGCCCGCGTGCAACTTCTCCGGCTGATCGATGCGCAGCGTGCCGATCCACGTTCCGTTGCGGGAGTCTTCGTCCTCAACGAACCAGTCCGAACCCCGCTTGATGAGCCGGGCGTGGGTTCCGGAGGCGAAGTCGTCCTCCAGCACCAGGGTGCAGGAGCTGGAACGGCCAATGCTTACTTCCTCGTATCCCTCGAGGTCGAGGGTGGTTCCCGTCAGCGGCCCAGAGGTGATCTCTAAGGAGCTGGGTGCCTTGTTGCGCCGGAATCCGTGCCCGCCCGGTTCGGGAGCGTTGTATCCCACGGGCGGCCCGTTGAGGGGCGCGGCGGCGGAACCAACGGTGCTGAGCGCGAGCCCAGAGGCCCGGTCTGCGTCCTTCTTCAGCGAGCGGAGTGTCATCCAGATGAAGAACCACAGCAATAACAGCAGGCCGATTTTGACCAGCAGTAGAAGTGTGGTCTGCACGGTGTTCATCTCCTTCAGCGAAGCCGGTTGGCACAGCAGGGCGAGCTCGCGGGCCACGCTCACGCAGAACCGCGCGAGAGAGCTACTGTGCTTGGGGTACCTGAATAGCCTAGTTCAGATCAACGTCCAAGAATAGCCACACCGAAAACTGTTGTGCTCCCTGCTGAGCGTTGTCCTTATCGGTGTGCCGATTGATCTTCGTATCGACGTCACCCCCACCGCCCTGACCAGCACCGCCGCTGAGGCGGTGACCGGGGGAGTGGCGGCTAGCTGAACCGAACTTCGATCTCTGAGTGGCCGAGGGAGATGATGTCCCCATCCGCGAGCAGCCAGTTCTCAATGGGGATCTCGTTGACGGTGGTGCCGTTGGTGGACTGCAGATCGGTGAGAACGGCATCGAAGCCATCCCAGGCGATGTCGGCATGCTGGCGCGAGACACCCGTGTCGGGGATGCGCAGGTCCACACCGTTTCCGCGGCCGATGAGGTTGCTGCCCTGGCGTAGCTCGTAGGTACGGTCGGAGCCGTCGCGGAGCTTGAGCGTGACGGTCATGGCGGACGAGCCGTTGGGTTCGCCATTGCCGCCGCGGATTGGCTCGTCCGGCACGGATTGAGCGATGACCTCGGTACCGGGGTAGCTGATCGGGGGCTCGGGTAGGTCGTCCGAGTCGCTCGAGCTATTCTGCGCGCTCACGGGTTCGCCGCCGTGGAGGTCGCCACCGTGCGGATCGCTCTGGCTCTTCTCCTTGCTGCGGTCTTTGTCCTCTTCGAACGCGCGGTCGCCGCGCACGAGATCAGCGAGGCCACCGGCTGCGGCGCCAGACGCTGCACCGGCAGCTCCGGCTGCCGAGCGGGATGCGGCACTGTCCGAATCCCGCGACACGTTGTAGTCCTGGGACACCAGGGAGCGCTGCGAGGCCTCACGCTGGGGCCACTCAGGGCGCTCTTCCGGGGCCTGCATTCGCTGGCCGGGGTAGGAATCTGGGTAGGAACCATCAGGGGTTCCACCATCTCGGTACCGCCCCTGCGGATCGGAGGAATCGCGACCGTTGGCGACCGCGGAGTCACCTTCCCCAGTGCCCGCGGTGGCGTCGGCCTTCTTCTTATCCTTGGGTGCGTTGAAACGCGCATCGACCCGCAACTGTCCAGAGTGGAGATCCTCGTGGGAATCCACATCGACCTGGATCGGGCCATTGGCGTGCCAGCCCTGGTTGCGAATGAAACGGCTCAACCGGTCATTGAGCTCATCGGCCAACCGAGGACGGTTCTCGGTGAGGCTGTGGTAATCGCGCTCGCTCACGAGCACCCTGAAGTAGCTCGGCGCCAACTGCCGACCGCGGGAGTCGATCATCACCGACTCTTCGGCCTGCTGCTTGAGTACTTCGTCAATCTCGGTTGGGACTACTTCGCCACCGAAGACTCGCGCGAAGCCGTTGTCTAGCCCGCGTTGGAGCGAACTATCTAGCTTCTTGAATCTTCCGAACAGATCCATTGTCTGCCATCCTTCCTGTCGGTTGGCGTTGTACGGCCGGTGTAAATCGCTAGATTCTCTTTTCGATCTCTGTGGTGTCCGCGCGGATGGCGACCGTGCGGAGGATTATGTGAGCCCTGGCGGCAGCGCGATAGCCCCGGTTCAGACTGACGAACAAGCAATCTGCGAGTGCGCATATTCGCTGGTGAGAACCGGTACTACCGCAGTGATTCTCACTAGCTGGAAGAACGCTGCCTGGGAGGGGTGTCGGCTGAAAGAACAAGCACAGGTGAAGCCAGGGCTCGTTGTACGGCTTGTCCAAGGGTCATTGTGTAGTTCACACCATTATAGGTGTTCCTTAAGGGCGAAGGTCTATTTTTGCTGGTTATTCTTGATTTTTGGTACCCGGTGTATGCCGTGCTAGAGTTTCATTCTGTTGCTACGGCAACCCATGCGAAAGCATCAGCGACTCGGGCGAGTGGCGGAATGGCAGACGCGCTGGCTTCAGGTGCCAGTGTCCTTCGGGACGTGGGGGTTCAAGTCCCCCTTCGCCCACCAACTAGTTGATTCGCGCAGGTTGTGCGCGGAGCATAGCGAAACCGCTGATCATCACAGTGCAAACACGGTGATGGTCAGCGGTTTGGTCGTGTGCGCCCCGGCCTCCGGTGGGGGAGGCGAGGGGTGCGGCAAGTGACTACTGACTACCTACTTGGCGATGAAGCCGCCATCGATGTACAGCTCCAGGCCGGTGACGTAGGTGGAGTCATCCGATGCAAGGAAAGCAATTCCGGCCGCGACCTCCTCCGGCTGGGCGTAGCGCCCCATCGGGGTGTTGTCGATGATCCACTTATCCTGCGGGGTGCCCTTGAGATCCTTCACGAAGGGGGTTTCCACGAAGTCCGGGTGCACCGAGTTCACTCGCACGCCCTCCTGGGCCCAGCGGAGCGCAGCGTTCTTGGTCAAGGTGCGAACTCCGCCCTTGGAGGCGTGGTAGCCGGGGTTGGAGCCAAAACCACCCGAGGTGCCGAAGATCGAGCTGATGTTGATGACGCTGCCGTGGCCCGACTTCTTCAGTGCGGGGCCGGCAACCTTCATGCCCAGGAAGACTCCGCTGAGGTCAACGTTGATGGTGCGCTGCCACTCCTCGAATGATTCGTCGTCGATGGAGTGCTTGTCGGCCAGGCCAGCGTTGTTGACGAGGATGTCCAGAGCGCCGAACTCTTCGACAGCGCGGTCGACGACCTTCTGCCACTCATCCTCGCTGGTGACATCGTGGTGGACGAAGATGGCCTTCGTGCCCTGCGTCTCCAGCTCCTTGACGAACTCCTCGCCTTAGTCATCCTGAACATCGGCGACCACAATGTTCGCGCCCTCGGCTGCGAGACGTTCGGCGGCAGCCTTGCCGATGCCGCTTGCTGATCCGGTAACCAGTGCGGTGCGGCCGGTGAGGCGGGTCGGGGTGGTCGGGGTGGTGGATGACATCGTTACTCTCCTTGAAGGGTTGTCGACTTGTGGTGACAGTGTGCAGTGACAGTGTTCGGTGACAGTTACTGTGCTCCATCACGTTCTAGGGTAAGTGAGGAGCGAAGTTCCATGTGGGGTGGGCGTGGCGATCCTCCTCACACCCGATTTGGCAATGGTTGCCTAAGTTAGGTTATGTTATGGTTACCCGAACGTAGTCTGGGTAGAGCGTGTCCCGCAGCGGTGGGCCTGCTGGCTCGCATGGCAGAGCTCAACACAAGAGCACAACACAGGACGGGCACACAAGGAGCAACCATGACGACCGCCCTCAGCAGCGCGATCACCAGTGCCGACCGTGAACTTTCGTACCGCGAGCTCGAGACCGCAACCGCGCGCCGGGCCGCCGAATTTCTCGCAACCGTCGCCCCCGGTACCCTGCTGCACCTGCCCTTCCAGCCGCGCATCGAGGCCGTGGTTTCCTACCTCGCCGCGCTCTCTGCCGGCCTTCCCCTGCTCATCACCGGACAGGTAGACCCCGCGGTGGACAGCGGATACGGCGAGATCATCCGCACCTACCAACCCGCCGCCACGATTGACCCCGACACCGGAGAACTCGTCCGGCTCCACCACGCTGAAACTCCTGAGCCCATCCACCCGGACATCGCCGTGCTTCTCGCCACGTCCGGCTCCACCGGCTCGAAGAAACTCGTCAAGCTCAGCCTCGACAACCTCATCGCCAACGCCCGCGCCATCGCCCACGGTCTCGGCATCACCGCCGCCGACCGGGGCATCACCTTGCTGCCTCTGCATTACTCCTTCGGCCTGTCGGTACTGAACTCCCACCTCATCAGCGGAGCCTCCATTGCCGTGGAAGAATGCTCCGTGGCAGCCCCGGGCTTTGCCGAGCAGGTGGAGCGCTGTGGCGTCACCAACATAGGAGTGGTCCCGCACATGCTGCAGGTGCTGCGCACCGCCGACGGCGGCCAAAGCCTCGCGCAGGCGCGCCTCGTCTACCAGGCCGGCGGCAAGCTCGACCCCGCCGACGTGACCCACTGGCACCGCTTCTTCGCAGATCACGGCACGGATTTCCGCGTGATGTACGGCCAGACCGAGGCCACCGCACGTATGACGATCATGCCCGCCGAGCTCATGGCCGACCACCCGAACGCGGTGGGCACACCCCTGGCCGGCCATCACATGCGCGTCACAGGCACCGGCGAGCTCGTCTTCACCGGCCCCTCCGTCATGCTCGGATACGCGGAAAGCCCCGAGGACCTGCGCGTTGGCCGAACCATCACCGAGCTGCGCACGGGCGATCTCGGCGAGATCGTCACTACCGACGGGGGCGTGCCGCTGGTGCGCATCACGGGCCGGGCATCAGATTTCGTCAAGCTCGCGGGCGTGCGAACCTCGTGCGAACAGATCCGCCTGTGGCTCGCCGAGCGGGGCATCACCGCGTGCGTGACCGGCGACGATACCGCCCTGCGCATCGCCGCAGACGTACAGACCAGTCGCGCACGCCTGAGTGCGCCCACCATCGAGCGCGACATCTGCCAGCTCACCGGGCTCACGCCCGCGTTCGTGCGGGTCGTGGTGCTGCCCGCGTTTCCGCTGCTCGATAACGGCAAGATTGATCGACGCCACTGTGCCGCCCTCGCCGATGCCGCCGCCGAGATCCCAGAGCAGGCGCGGTACGGCGGGGGACAGCGGAAAGGGAGGAACCGGGCAGCGGGTGAGCAGGTAGGGGCCGAGCAGGCCGTCATCGCACAGATCGCCAGAGCCCTAGGTGTCGCCCCGGATGCAGTGCGCCGGGACCTGTCTTTCGTGGACAACGGCGGCAGCTCCTTAAGCTTTGTCCCCGTGGCCATGGCATTCGCGGATGCGGGCATCGAGCTGCCGACTGGCTGGCACGACGTACCTATTGACGCGCTGCTAGCCCGTCCGAGCGATCGGCCGCTGTCCCTGGGGTGGCTCGATGCCCCAATCGTGCTGCGCGCCATCTGCGCCATCACGATCGTGCTCACCCACGCCAGCTCGCACAAGATCATGGGTGGGGCACACTCCCTGCTGGTCATCGCGGGAGTCATGCTGGGCTCCTTCGGGCTCTCCATTCCCAGTGCGCGCACGCGCCTGCGCGCGACGGCCCGCTCGCTCGCCGCCGTGGCTATCCCCACCATCGCCGTGGTGCTCGTGGGTATGGCCATCACGGGGCGCTACGGGCTGGCGAACCTCCTGTTCATCCACTGGTGGAAGCCAAGCCTGGGCGGCAGCGGTTCGCTGTGGTTCATCGAGTCCTACCTGCTGGGCATGCTTCTCATCGTGGGCTTCTTCGCCATACCGCAGGTCTACCGGCTCTACCAGCGCCAGCCGTTCTGGACCGCCGCGCTGCTCACGGCCGTGCTGCTCGCCTGGCGGTTCAAGACGGGCGCGTGGGACATCATGCAGACGCGCTTCGAGCCACCGGGAGTGATCTGGTTCATCGCGGCCGGCATCATGATCGCCAATGCCCGCACTACGCGGCACAAGCTCATCACGGCGGCGATGCTCGTCGGCGGGTCGATCTCCCTCTTCGAGCACACCAGCCAATGGATCTACGTGATGATCGTCTGCGCAGTACTGCTGCTGGGCGTGCGCCTGCCCGTACCGCGCATTGCGGTGAAGCCGGTCGGGCTGATCGCCTCGGCATCGCTGTACATCTACCTCATCCAGTTCGACATCCTGGATCAGCCCATCACAGAGGTGATCACCGTGCCGTTGTCGCTCCTCGCTGGCATCGCGCTGTGGTGGGTCACCACCGTGGTGGTCGCCGAGCTTGCTGGCGGGCGGTTCACGGTACGTGACGGGAAGTGGAGCAGGCTGCGGGGCGCTGCGGCACCAATGGCATGACTGACTCCACTGGCATCATTGGCATCACTGCTCCGGAGACATGCGAACCGTGTGCTGAGCTAGGCGAGCAGAATCCTGCTCGTCGTGAGTCACCAACACCGTGGTGACATTCTGCTGCTCGATAATCGAGGCGATTTCATCCCGCACCTGGCCGCGGAGGTCGGCGTCGAGGTTAGAAAAAGGCTCATCGAGCAACAACACGCGTGGGGCAGGAGCCAACGCCCTGGCCAAGGCCACGCGCTGCTGTTGGCCGCCCGACAACTCGTGGGGATAGCGCTTGTCGTAGCCTTTCAGGCCCACGATGCCGAGCATGTCCTGCGTGCGCTCACGCGCCGCCTTGCGTGGCATGCCGCGTAGACCAAAGGACACATTTGCGGCGACCGTGAGGTGGGGAAACAGCGCGTAATCCTGGAACACCAGCCCGATCTTCCGCTTCTCCGGTGGCACGAACACGCCGGGGCCGGCAATGGTGGTGTGGTCGAGGGACACGGTTCCCGAACTCGGCTGCTCCAGGCCCGCGATCAACCGCAGCACGGTGGTCTTGGCGCAGCCGCTGGGGCCGAGCAGGGCGGTGCAATCGCCCGCCGGGGCCACGAGGGTGAAATCCTGCAACTGCGGCCGCTCGGATCCGGGGTAGGAGAAGCAGACGTCGGTGAGCTCGATGGACGGGCAAGTGTTGGCGTTCGTCATCGTCTAGTGCTCCTTGGCGGAATCTGTGTCGCTTGTGGTGTTCACGGTGTTTGCAGTGCCAGCCGCGCGCTGCCGCCACAGCAGCACCAGCAACGGAATAACCGCGATGAGAATAATCAAGAGGGAAGCCAGGGAACTCTCCGGGATCTTCTCGTCATTGGCGTACTCAAACACGCGCGTGGCAAGAGTGTTGAAGTTGAATGGGCGCAGAATCAGCACGATCGCCAGTTCCTTGACCATGTCGATGAAGGCCAGCAGAAACGCACCGAACACGGCGGTAGACATCAGCGGCATGTCCACGCGGAAAAAGGCTTGAGTGGGCCCAGACCCCAGCATCCGTGCCGACTCGTTGAACTTCACGCCGATGCGGTCAAAGCCGGACTCCACGGCCTGCATGCTCACTGCCAGGTAGCGGATCACATAGCCGATGACAATGATCATCGGTGAGAGCATGAGCTGCAGTGGCGAGTGCGCGTCGATCCACAGTGCCACCAACAGGATCGCCAAGGCGATCACGGTCGACGGCACCGAGTAGCCCATGACCGTCACCCGTGCGAGCAGCTTGGACAGCCGCGAGGGCCACAGGCGCTGGTGATTCGCCACAATGATCGCAAACACTGTGGTCAGCAGCGCGCCGAGTGCCGCGACCCACACGGTGGTGGTCGCCGCCTCCAGCAGACCTTCGGTGCGGATGCGCGGCAGCGAGAGGATCGCCCAGTACACCATCTGCGCCACCGGGATGATCAGCGCAAACGCTAGAGTGCCCCAGGCCAGCAGCATCGCTGCTATTTTTCCGACGCCGCTAAGTTGGCGCCGCTTGATCGGCGTGACGCGACCGGAAGCGTATGACGACGACCGGGAGCCACGCAGGGCTTTTTCCCCGATGCTGATGACCGTGACCACGAGCAGCAGGATCGCCGCCAGCTTGAGGGCGGCGTTGACATCCTGGAAGCCCAGCCAGCTCTTGAAGATGGCGGTAGTGAACACGTTGAGTCCGAAGTACTGCGACAAGCCGTAGTCGGAGAGCACCTCGAAAGCCACGAGTGTGGCGCCAGCGATGACGGCGTTGCGGGTCAGCGGCAGGATCACGCGGAAGTAGGTGCGGAACGGCCCCGCCCCGAGCATCCGCGATGCCTCGATGAGCGCCCCGGCCTGGCGGTCAAGGAATGCCCGAACCACCAGGTAGATGTACGGGTACAGGAACAGGGAGAAGACGACGATCGCGCCGGGGACATTTTGGATGTCCATGAGCTCCGGCGGCAGATTGATCCCGAGGTCGCGGGCAGTGACCTGGATCGGACCGGTGTAGCTGGTCATGGCCACGTAGGTGTAGCCAGCGATGTAGGGCGGGATGGCCAGCGGAACCACCAGGGCCACGCTGAGGAACTTCCGGCCGGGGAACTCCGTGGCCGTCACGAGCCACGCCAATGCGGAGGCCAGCGTGCACGTCACGAGCAGTACTCCGCCGACCACGATGGCGGTCTCCTTGATATAGCCCAGCAGGAGGGTGTCTTGGATGTGGCGCCACGTGTCGGTGACCGGTGCGAACAGTCCAAAGAGAATGCCGACGAGCGGCAGCAGCATCAAAGCCACTACCGCCACGCTGAGGATGAGCCACGGCGCCCGGGATCGGGCGGTCGCGAGCTGGGGGAAACTCACCAGGAGAACCTTACCGGCAGATCAACAATGTATTACTTCCAGCCGACTTCGTCGAAGATGCGGGTGGCCACGGGGCGTTCCTTGCCGAAGGTGGCGTAATCCAGCTTCTGCGGGGTGAAGGTGCCCCAGGACTTCTGCACCTCGGGCAGGGGAGCGGCCGGGTTCAGCGGGAATTCGCCGTTGTCGTTGGCGATGAGCTCCTGGATCTCGGGGCTGGCGAGGTACTCGAGGAACTTCTTGGCGTTGTCCGTGTGCTTCGCGCCCTTCAGCACGGAGGCGTAGCTGAGGTTCAGGTGCGTGTTCTCGGGGAAGGCCAGGCCGACCTTGTCGGTGATCTTGCGCTCCTCCGGGTCGGAGGACTTCTTCATCTGGGCCCAGTAGTAAGAGTTCATGATCGCGATATCGCCCTCGCCGGAGGCGATGGCCCGAGCTTGGTCGCGGTCGTTGCCCTTCGGCTCGCGGGCGAAGTTGTCCACGACACCCTGGGCCCAGTCCTTGGCCTTGTCCTCGCCCCAGAGGGATACGAAGGATGCCAGCAGAGCTTGGTTGTACGACGAGCTGGACGAGCGAGTCAGCAGCTTGCCCTTGAACTTCGGATCCGTCACGGAGTCGTAGGTCTTCAGATCCTTCGGATCAACCTTGTCCTTGTTGTATGCGATCACGCGAGCGCGGGAGGCAATGCCCATCCAGTTATCGCCGCGGTAGTTCTCGGGGATGCTCTCCTTGATCTTCGGGGAGGTCGAATCCGCGAGCACACCGGCCTGGTTCAGGGGGTAAAGCGATTCCGCGCCAACGGTGAGGAACACATCGGCAGACGGGTTGGACTGTTCACGCTTGACGCGCTCGATGAGCTCGTCTGCCTTGCCCTCGACGACGTTGATCTTGATGCCCGTGTCCTTCTTGAACCGGTCGTAGATCTTCTTGTCGACGTCGTAGTGGCGGGAGGAGTAGACGTTGACTACGTCCGGCGAGGAGATATCGAATGAATCGTTACCCTCATCTCCGCTTCCTCCAGCGCAGCTGGCGAGGGACAATCCCATGGCAACGGTGGCGATGGTCGCGGCGATGCGTCGCATAGTGAATAAAGCCTTTCGGTTGAACTGTCAGCACTGATGGCGATGTCGGTACAAGCAGCGTGCTCAGCGATGGCGCTTAATGAGCCACGGTTAGGGCGTAAACTGCAAGTGACATCTGTGCGGTGAGCTTTCTGCTGTGGCGGGTCTGCCGGTGACAGGCTCGCTGGAGTTTGGGAACAAGCCCTAGATCAGGGTAGCTAACGCTAATACAGGTGAGCATAGCAAACCCTAACTGGATTGCCACAGTGGGGAGTCTTTCGGCTTTCCTTGGTGGATATGCAGGTGGATATGCACGCTGCACGACGTTTCGCGACAACTGTGACGGAAGAGAACCCTCATGCCGAGTAGAAGGAAGCACCCCGAGAGCGCTCCGTCTGAGAGGGAGGAGAACCGCCTGAAGGAGCTCGCCAGCGAGCCCGCCAAGTCCCTCGCCGTCCTCGTTGTCACAGCGGCCATGGTGGGCTTGGGAACGGGGTTCGTTGCCGCCGGGTTCCGTAAGACCCTCGACTATGCCGATGACATTCGCGGGGCCGTGCTGAACTGGACGGGCGATGTGGGGTGGTACGGAATCTTCATCGCCATCGCCGTGCCCGCTATCCTCACCGCCGCAGCCGCCGGCATGGTGCGCAGGTGGGAGCCTATCGCTGAGGGGTCTGGTATTCCCCGCGTGGAGGCCACCGTCCGCGGCGACGTGCCTCCCTCCCGAGTGCGCCTTCTCCCCGTAAAGTTCGTGGGCGGCGTGGCTGCGATCGGTAGCGGTCTGGCACTCGGCCGAGAGGGTCCGTCGGTGCACATGGGCGGCGCGGTGGCCACCATCCTGGGCCGCATCTTCCACACGAACAAAGCTGATCTGCGCCTGCTCATTGCCGCCGGTGCTGCGGCTGGCCTGACCACGGCGTTCTCCGCCCCTCTGGCGGGTGCCGTGTTCGTGCTCGAGGAATTGGTGAAAAAGTTCGAGGCCCGCATGACCGTGGCCGTGCTCACCGCGTCGGGTGGAGCATTCGTGGTGGTGCACCAAATGCTCGGCGATCAGGTGATGTTCCCGCTGCCTCCGGTGGAACCCGCGTCTCTCAAGCATGCGCCGGTGATTCTCATCACGGGTCTGCTGGCGGGTGCTGTGGCGGTGTTCTACAACTCCTCGCTGATGCGGTTGTTGGCGATCGTCGATACTTCCCGCATCCCCGTGGAGCTGCGCGCCGCATTCATCGGCGGCATGGTCGGCTTGGTGGGGTGGTTCGCGCCGGACATGGTCGGTGGCGGCGACAACCTCACCTTCGGTGCTTTGCTCGGTCACGGCACTCTCGCGGTGGCGGTGGGCATTCTTGTCCTCCGGTTCGTGCTGGCTGTGGGGTCGTATCTCGCCTTGACGCCAGGAGGCTTGTTCGCCCCCATGCTCGTACTGGGTGCGGAAATCGGCGTGATCGTGAGCCTTGCGGCGAACTACGTGGTTCCGGGCAGTGCACCCCATCCCGGCACGTTGGCCATCATGGGAATGGCCGCGTTCTTCGCCGCTAGTGTGCGTGCTCCGGTGACCGGCTTGGTGCTCACCACGGAGATGACCGGTGCCGTGTCGCTGCTGCCACCTCTGCTGGGCATCTGCGCTGCCTCCATTTTCGTGGCGGAGTTCTTCAAGGCCCAGCCGATTTACGATGCTCTGGCGGATCGTTCGGCACGCTTGGCCGAGCGGAATGAGAGAGCGCTCGATCAGCGGGAGAAGTCGGCGGACATTAGCGTGTAAAGAGCACACAGGGAGCACGCGCGAGAGGAGATCACGGTGAATAAGACCATTAGCGTCATCTTTAGGCTCATTCCCCTGGCCATGGCTGTGTTTTGCGTGGGCTACGGTCTGTTCATCCTGAACTGGGGCAAGGACCCCGAGCGCATGGTGGCCGGCCCGGTCGTGACGGCTCTTGGTGCCATCTGCGTGGCACTGTTCTGCACGGCAGCCACGATCATCCGGCAAATTCTGGGAACCTACACCACCGCCGCGCGGTGGGGTTTGCCGATCCTGGGCTACATCATGGGCGTGGGCACCATCATCGTGGGCCTCGTGCTCGTGGGGCGGGCGGAGACCAATCAGCAATTCGTGGCCGCCCATGTGGTCACCGGCATCGGCTTCATTGCCTGTTGTGTCGCAACCGCCGCCACGTCCTCCACTAAGTTCACCCTGATTCCCCAGAACAGCAAGCACAAGCGGGTGGGTCACGTGCCGGACAATACGTTCAGCGTGGGTGCCGAGCGGGTGCTGGAATCTATCACCGTGATCAGCGCGGTGGTGCTGTGGGTGTGGGCCATTGTGCTGCTGTCGCAGGCATCCACGGAGCATGCTAAGGAGTTCATCGCCGGTCACGTGGTGGCCGGGCTGGCAGCGATCTGCACGTGCCTCATCGCGCTGGTGAGCACCATCGTGCGGCAGATCCGCAACGTCTATACCGAGAAAGAAGCCGTGTTCTGGCCGTGGATGGTGCTGGGCGTAGCCACGGTGATGCTCCTGTGGGGTCTGTACATGGCCATCGCCTACGTGGGATCGACTGTGCACGTCATCGGCTTCATCGTGATCGGCCTGTCCCTGGTGTGTTTCTCGATTTCGAGCAAGGTCATCCTGCTGGCGAAGCTGTGGTGGAAGAAATTCCCGCTGGCCAACCGCATTCCCATGATTCCCATTTTCACGGCGCTGGCCTGCTGCTTCCTCGCGTCGTTCATGTTCGAGCTGGCAACGACCACCCCGGATTTCTTTATCCCCGCCCGGGTGCTCATGGGCTTGGGCGCGGTGTGCTTCACCCTGTTTTCCATCGTCAGCATTCTGGAATCTGGGGCATCGTAGGACGCGGCCCATCACACCGCACCCGGCACCTGCTGTGCGCACCACACGTGCTGTCCAGCCCCGCCGCTAAGATGGCATATATGCCTTTAGCACATTATTCTGGCGTGTCCGCGCTGCTCGGAAACACTCCACTGGTCGAACTTCCGCGCCTTGCGGAGGTGGTGGCTCGCGCAGCCGGTGGAACTGGTGCCACCTCATCTCCCACCCCTTCTGTCGCTCCATTTCGCCTGTGGGCGAAGCTTGAGCAGTTCAACCCCGGCGGTTCCGCAAAGGATCGTACTGCCGCGGCTCTCGTGGAGGCCGCCATTGCGCAGGGGCTCATCGATCCCACCTCACCCGTAACGCTCGTGGAATCCAGCTCCGGAAACCTCGGCATCGCCCTAGCCCGCCAGGCTCTGCTCCGCGGTTGGGAGTTTCACTGCGTGGTCGACCCCCGCGTCAATTCCGCCACCATCGCCACGATGGAAGCCCTCGGCGCCACGGTCGATAAGATCACCAGCCCCGACCCCGAGACCGGCGATTGGCTTGCCGCCAGGCGCGCCCGTGTGCAGGAGCTCCTCACCGACATCCCGCACGCCATCAACCTAGATCAGTACTCCAACCGCGCCGCCTTCACCGCCCACTGCGATGGCACCATGACGGAGATCCTCCGCGACCTCGGCCACGCCCCGGACTGGTTGTTCGTGGCGATGAGCACTACCGGCACCATCGGTGGTTGCCTGCGCAAACTCGCCGACGTCGGCGCCACCACCCATAGCGTGGGCGTAGATGCTTTCGGCTCGGTCCTGTTCGGCGGCACCCGCGCCACACGCCTGCTCCCGGGGTTCGGTGCGGGGGTGATTCCGAAACTCTCCGAGGAGGTCACCCCCACGGAGATCATGCGCATCCACGACCTCGATTCCGTCATCGGCGCCCGCGTACTCGCGCGCACGGAGGGCATCCTGCCGGGCGCGTCTGGCGGCGCGGTTGTCTCCGCACTATTGCAGGCAGCGCCCGCGATCGAGCCGGGCTCGGACGTGGTGATGGTCCTCCACGATGGCGGCGCAAACTACCTCGACACCATCTATAACGACGCCTGGGTGGAACACAACCTTGATAGCTCCGCCACGCTCATCGAGCGTCGCGTACGGGAGGTCGTGGGCTAATGCGCATTGGCATTATCGGCGGCGGCCCTCGGGCACTTTGGGCCGTGGAACTGCTTGTTTCTCTCGCTCGACGCCCCACCGCACCCCACATCATCATTGATCTGTGGGACCCACAGGATCCCGGTGCCGGATGGGTGTACCGCGCGGATCAGCCACTGTGCTGGCGCCTCAATGCGCCCGCGTCCATCGTCACCACCGCTGCAGGTGATCTGACGGACTGGATGGATGAGCGCGGCCTGCCGAAGGAAAACTTTCCACCACGCGCCGTGGTGGGCCAGTTTTTGAGTGAGAGCTGGGGCTACGTTGTGGCGTCGGCACCCGACAACGTGCAGATCAACCACCGTAAGCAGAAGGTGGAGACCGTGGATCCGGCCGAGGGTGGCCGCTGGGTGATCAACGGCGGCGAGGAGGTCGATCGGCTGCTCATTGCGACCGGGCACGCGCGGCAGTGGGACGGTGCGCTGAGCGAGGCGGAGGCCGGAACGCCCGTGGTCAGGCCGTACGGCGCGCCGGGGTTGGAGACCATCGGCGCAGGTGACAGGGTGTGCGTGCGTGGTGCGGCGTTGACGTTCATTGACGTGTGCCTGGCGCTCACCGAGGGCAGGGGCGGGCGGTTCATGGAGCAGGCGGGCGCTGGAGCCGGCGCAGGAACCAGTGGTCTGCGCTACGAGCCGAGTGGCGAGGAACCCGCGGAGATCGTGGTGTACAGCCGGTCGGGGCGGTTCATGGAGGTCAAGCCGGAGCCGGGCAGCGCGCTGCACAACCTGCCGATTCCCAGTGTGGAGGCGCTCTCGGATGAGATCAGGGGTGCCAAGGACGTGGCGACGATTCGGCGGGCGCTGACTGTGGCGTCGGGTGAGTTGCTGACTCAGGCGGGCGGTAGCGCAGACGCTGCTGCTATTGCTGATATTGCTGCGGTGCTCGACGGCACGGATGGAAGCGATGACCCAGTACGCGACCTGCGGCGATCCCTCGACGTGGTGCGGGGGCTGGCGCAACCCTCGGCCGCGTGGGCGGTGGGCGAGGCGTGGCGCCGGCTGTATCCGGCGATCGTGGAGCGGATGAGTTACCGCCACCTGGACGGCTTCGCGGAACTGGCGCGCCGCCTCGAGCGGGTGGGTTTCGGACCGCCTGCGGTGACGAGCGCCCGGGTGCTGGCCGTGATCGATGAAGGGCTGGTGCGCGTGGCCGATGGGCCGAGCGTCGGGGAGGAGCCGAGCGCGCTGGACACGGCAGACGTGACGGTCGATGCGGTCATCCCGCCACCCGGTGTGCAGCCGGGCACGATCGTCGCCGACCTGGTCGCCCGCGGTGTGATCGGACGGACGCCCTGGGGCACTCTGGACCTCAACCGGGATGCGACGGTGCCTGGCCACCCCAGCCTCGCCGTCATCGGGCGGGACGCCGAAGGTACCGTCCTCGGACACGACACCCTCAACCGAACGATGCACCCCGAACTGAAGAAATGGAGCGCAGGAGTGATGACAACCGAGGCGAGCCACGCCACCCCGCAGGCCGGGATGCACGGCACCCCGCCGCTGACCGCGCGGCTCGAGCCGTGGATGGAACGACTCGCAGCTAACCCGGCGCAGGTCGCACAGCTCGTGGCGGACTACGACTCGCCGGTCAACGTGCTGTACCCGCAGGTGCTGCCGCGCAACGCCGCAGAGCTTGTGGATGCCGGTGCCGAGCGCGGTGTGGATGTGCGGGTGTTCTTCGCCCGCAAGGCCAATAAGGGGCTGAGCTTCGTGGACGCCGCCCGGGATGCTGGGCACGGCGTGGACGTGGCCAGCGAGCGGGAGTTGCTGCAGGTGCTGGACCGCGGCGTGGCACCGGAGAAAATGATCCTCAGTGCGGCGGTGAAGCCCGAGCGGCTGCTGAACGAGGCTGTGCGCGCCGGGGTGCCCATCAGCGTGGATAACGTTGCTGAACTGCGGGCTATCCAGCGGATCGCCCGTGAGCTGGGGGTCACCGCGCCGGTGGTTCCCCGGGTCGCGCCGGACCCTGCGGTGCTGCCGCCGACCCGCTTCGGCGAGTTGGCGGGCACATGGCAGGAGGTCATCGACGGCCTGCCGACTGAAGGTGCTGGGACTGAAGGCACTGGCGTCCGGATCGTCGGCGTGCACATGCACCTGCACGGATACTCCGCATCGGATCGCCGGGTGGCTCTGGCCGACGCTGTTCATGTCGTCGACGTCGCCACGTCGGCCGGTCATGCAGTCGAGTTCATCGACTTGGGCGGCGGCGTGCCCATGAGCTACCTCGATAGTGATGGGGAATGGGAGACCTTCCAGCAACGCATCGCTGAGCAGCGCTCGGGCGGGTCCGTGTTCACGTGGAAGGCCGATCCGCTGACGAACGTGTACCCCTTCAGGCAGTCGCCGGTGCGCGGGCAGTGGCTCGGCGAGCTCCTGGACGGGGCGGTGCCGGGGCTGGGAACCACGGCGGCGGATGCCCTGCGCAGCCGGAACTTGCGCCTGCACATGGAACCGGGGCGCAGCATCCTCGATGGCGGCGGCGTGATCGTGGCGCGGGTGGCGTTCGTCAAGCAGCGCAGCGATGGGGAGAACCTGGTTGGGCTCGAGATGAACCGCACACAGTGCCGTACCACGGCCGATGACATCCTGGTCGATCCGCTCCTCGTCCGTGCAGAGGGTGCCGGTGCTGGCGATCCCTTCGAGGGTTTCCTCGTGGGTGCCTACTGCATCGAGGATGAGGTGATTGTCCGCCGCCGCATGGTCTTCCCGCAGGGCGTGTGCCCGGGAGATTTCTTGCTGATCCCCAACACTGCTGGGTACTTCATGCACATTCTGGAGAGTGCGTCGCACCAGATCCCGTTGGCGAAGAATGTCTGGATTGCAGACGACGGCGACGATGCCACGATCATGCTGGACGATATCGACGCCTAGCGGGAATTTCTCGGGCTCCTCCCAGCCTGCCAACTGGCACGCCTCATGTCTGAGGAATGACCGTGACCAGCATACTTGCTGCCCTCTTATTGAAAACGTGAACGCTGCTGAAAACCAACTTCGATAAGTAGCCTGATCTGCATATTTCTATTATTGAATATCAATTGAAAATCAGTAAGATGTAGTCAGACGATAGGGCATAAGCGCCCACCGCTACCCAAGGAGGATTCATCATGAGCTGCACCACCCACGAGAACCACGAGCACCAGCACGGCCCGAACTGCGGCCACGTGGCGATCCCCCACGGTGACCACGTGGACTACATCCACGATGGTCACCGCCACGCCCAGCACGAGGACCACTGGGACGAGCACTAAAGTTCGCTAGCCACTGAAAGCTAGCCACTGACACCGGTGAGCTCATTGAGCTGAGCCGGTGTCGTTGCCGTTGCGGTCACTTTTCCGGTTGCGATATCTACCGCGTGGATCTTGTTGGCGGCCGGTTCCGTGACATAAGCCGTTGCACCCTGGACGAATAGCGTCGGCCGGGCCTCCTGCCACTTCAGCGGCTCCACCCACTGCTTCACCACGGGATAAGTCCCCGTGATGCTACCGGTCGCGGGGTCGATTTTCTTCAGCGTACCGGCGTCGGTCAAGACCAACGCCTCGCCGTGGGGACCGCGAGCGAGGGAGCGGAAGCTGTAACTCGCGCCGAGGTCCACGAGCCGCAGCTCGCCGGTCTGCGTGTTCGTCAGCGAGATGCGCGTGGGTTGCTCGCGTTCCTTCGGCTCCTTCTGGGTTTTATAATCGCCCAGCACGACGGGGGAGACGGGGCTGCCGGCCTGATTGCCGATGCGGCCGAAGGAATCGGGGCTGGTGACCTTGGTGAACGAGCCGCCGTTATCGGAGGGGCGATAGATCAGCACGCCGTCCTCGCAGCCTACGGTGATCACTCCGTTCGCGGCTGTTGCCTCGCCGTGCACGCCCGGGCAGTTGTCGGCGCGGGCGATTTCCTTGTTCTTGGCGTCCACGGCGAGGACCGAGTGGCGTTCATCTTCGGTGCCTTCGGTGTGCAGCATCCCGCCGTTGTCGCTGAGCGGCACGGCAACTCCATGGTGAGGGGTGATCGTGGCGATATCCTGCGCCTTTGCCAGTTTCCTGTGCTGGTAGGCGCGGTTGAAGTCGCCGATGCGGAGTTCCTGGATGCTGCCATCGCGGTCGCCGAAGAGCAGGGTGCGGCCGCCGTGGTTGACCACGTGCCCGGGCTTGGCCGCGGCGTAGGTGGTCTCGGTGAGCTGTGGCGGCATCGTGTAGCTGTGCGAGTGGTCGCCGTGGGGTTGGGTCCACGTGCCGGTATCGTGCGCGCGGAAGCCGTCTTGGGTGGAGACGAGCACGGTGCGGCCGTCGCCGACGGGATTGAGGCGGTTGAAGCCATCGAGCTTCGTGTCGTCGATGACGCGGAGGGTGGCGGCATCGAGGGTCAGGAGCCCTCCATCGTAGGTGGCCACGAGCCGCGGGCTGGGGCCAGCTGCTTCCTGCGGTGTGCGTTCGGGCTGGTGGGTCGTTGTTTCCGACGCCGCCAGGGATCCTTCCGTGGACTGAGCAGACGGGGAAGAAGAGTCTGCGCTGCAGGCAGTGAGCGAGAGTGCTGCGATGCTGGTGAGGGTAGTAATGGCGGCAAGGGCGTGCCGGGTGGGGGAATGGTTCATGATCCTCCTTGAGATAGCTGCGGGGCGCGTGCAGGCCCCGCGCCTTAATGGAAAGAGTTATCAACAAGAAGGATAAGGCATGAGACGCCTTAACGGAAATGAAATCCAATAAGCTGATGGGGTTGTGGAGAACTGGGAGGCTGACCCCCGGATTTTCACAGTGGTCACACCAGTTACATGCGGTAACATGGCAGACCGAACAACCGCGAAAGGAGTCCCTGCAGTGACCTACCCGAACAATTCCAACAACAATTACGGTGATTACGGCCGCGAGGACCGCTACGACGACTACAACGAGTACGACCAGACTCGCCAGTATCAGCAGCCCTATTCCCAGGGCTCGCAGGGTTACAACCAAAGTTATGGCCAGAATTACAGCCAGAACTACAGCCAGGCGGGTTACGAGGAAAAGGGTCTGCTCGCTGGCCGCTTCGACGGCAAGAAGGTTGCCGTTAACCTCGTTATCTTCGCCATTCTCGCAGGCGCCATCACGTTCGCAGTGGTGTTTATCGTGGATCTGCTGGTTGGCTTGCTGCCCGACGAGACGTCCGGCGGGGTTGGCACGGCAGTCATGGCCGGAGTGGTTGCGGGCGTGATCGGCGTGCTGGTCGGCCTGCTATACATTCCAGTCTCGGGTACGGGTAACGAGCACATGTTCGGCCTCGCAGTGATTGCCCTGGCTGTGGTGGCGGCCGTGCTGTGGGTCGTTCTTGGCGGCCTGCTGCAGGGCGACTGGCGCACGCTGGTCACCCTGGCGGGCATCATCTGTACCGCTGCGGTGGCGTACACCACGCCGTCACGCATCGAGGCTGCGGCTGTTCGCTAATCGCCGCACCTCCTTCAGCCGGTTCGGCTGGTCTTAGTCCAGCTCCTCCAGGAACTCTGCCGAGGGAATGAAGAACAGCGCACCCGTCTTCGGCTCGGAGAAGTCCAAGATGCGGTCGTAGTTACCCTCGGGTTCGCCGATGAACATGTTGCGCAACATCCGCTCCGTAATGCCCGGGTCCTTGGCGTAGCCAATGAAGTACGTGCCGTACTCATTATCGCCCACGGATCCGAACGCCATGTTCAGGCGGTAAATATCCAGATCGTTGCCGTCTTCATCGGCAATGTCATTGAGCGCCACGTGGGAGTTGCTGGGCTTGACGTCATCGTCTAGCTCCACATCATCCAGCTTCGTGCGCCCGATAACCTTCTCCTGCTCCTCAGTGCTGAGGGCATACCATTCCTTCATTGTGTGCAGATACTTCTGCACGATCACGTAGCTTCCGCCCGCGAACTCCGGGTCTTCCTCCTCAGTGATCGTGACGGCCTCGTCGGCGTCCGAGCCCTCGGGGTTCTCGGTGCCGTCGACGAACCCTAGCAGGTCGCGCTGGTCGAAGTATTTGAATCCGTGCACCTCGTCCACCACGGTGGTGTGCTCGCCCAGCTTGATGGAAATCAACCGAGCCAGCTCGAAGCACATATCTAGGTCCGCGGCGCGGAGGTGAACCAGCAGGTCGCCAGGCGTGGACACCGCAGTGTGCTTCGCACCCCGAATCTCCTCAAAACGGTGCAAGTGCTTCGGCTTGTGCTCGGGGAAGAGCTTCTCCCACAGGTCAGCGCCGATACCCACCACGCTGAGAAGGTTGCTCTTTGGAGAACGGAAAGACACGGTGCGCGTGAGGCCTGGGAAATCCCCGAGGAAATCACGCACGGCCTCCCGGCTCTCCGGCGCGTCGTTGACGGTCAACACGAGGAACATCGAAGCGGGAGACGGCGGCGAGCAGATCAGTTGCGATGGCACGGTAACACTCCTTCGGTATGCGAGCAGGGGGTAGCCACTCTGTGGATGGCGTCCTTGCCTTCACCCTAGCAGCGACTGCGACGCCGCAAGCCGCCCACAATTCCCGTCCGTTCGGGCGGACGTAGCGGCGTCAGACTGTCTATGAGTCCATAAACGGTTTGCCCGTGAACTAACAGGGAAACCCATCGTGGCCGGGGCAACGCGGCAGCGCCACGGAGTGGACGACCTGCGGTAATGGCCGCGCGGGAGGGAGAATCTTTAGCCAGTTTGGCCAATACTATTGCGGGAAAAAGTAAAAAGGGCAGCATGGGTAGCAATCACTAGCTGCTCCCATGACGGAAGAATTATGACTGCGACGACAACGGATAAGACGGCTCGCGAGCTCATCGCGGAGCTTATCGAAGACGGTATGACGCTGGCCGTAGGAGGCTTCGGCCTCTGCGGCGTGCCCTACGACCTTATCGAGGCCGTGCGGGATTCCGGCGCCAAGGACCTCACCATCGTATCCAACAACATGGGCATCGATGGACAGGGCCTCGGTATCTTGCTGGAAAAGAAGCAGGTCAGCAAGGTCATTGCGTCCTATGTTGGGGAAAACAAGCTCTTTGCCGAACTCGCCCTCAGCGGCGAGTTGGAGGTGGAGTTTAACCCCCAAGGCACCCTGGCCGAGCGGCTGCGCGCCGGTGGCGCGGGCATCCCTGCCTTCTACACCGCTACGGGCGTGGGCACCATGATCGCCGAAAGTAAGCCGGAAGCGGTATTCGATGGCGAACGCTACATCCAGGAGCGCGGGCTCGTGGCGGACCTTGGGCTGGTCCACGCGCATACCGGAGATGTGGACGGCAACCTCGTGTACCGCCGCACCGCCCAGAACTTCAACCCGCTGTGCGCGGCATCTGGGAAGGTGACGATCGCAGAGGTGGAACACCTCGTGGGCAGGGGAGAAATCGACCCTGACCGTGTGCACACCCCCGGCGTGTACGTAACCCACATCCTGCAGGCGCAGGAGCGCGAAAAGCTCATCGAACAACGAACCACCCGCCCCAAGGAGGCGAAGTAATCATGGCCTGGACGAGGGACGAGACGGCGGCGATGGCCGCGCGCGAGCTCAACGACGGCGACTACGTCAACCTGGGTATCGGCATCCCCACGCTCGTGGCGAACCACCTACCCGACGGGGTGCGCGTGGTGCTGCAGAGCGAAAACGGAATCCTGGGCATGGGCCCGTTCCCCTACGAGGGTGAAGAGGACCCGGACCTCATCAACGCGGGCAAGCAGACCGTGACGCTGCGCCCCGGCGCTGCCGTGTTCGACAGCGCAACGAGCTTTGGCATGATCCGCGGCGGCAAAGTAAAGATGGCCGTGCTGGGCGCCATGCAGGTCTCCCAGAACGGGGACCTCGCCAACTGGATGATCCCCGGCAAGATGATCAAGGGCATGGGTGGGGCCATGGACCTTGTGGCGGGAACCCCGCGTGTGGTGGTGCTCACCGATCACGTGTCCAAGAGCGGCGAGCCGAAGTTGGTGAAGGAATGTAACCTGCCGCTGACCGGCGTGAACGTGGTTAAGCGCGTGATTACCGACCTGGCCAGCTTCGATGCGGGCGAGGGCCACCTCATCCTGCGCCGCCTCGCGCCGGGCGTGACGTTGGATGAGATCGAGGAAAAGACTGAGGCCGCCTACACGGTGGATCTTGTGGAGCCGGCTAGCTAGTCGGCGGGCAGGTAGTGCTCGGGAATGTCCAAGGCCAGCAGATCCTCCCGGGACTTGTCCGACTTTTCCAGCGCGACCTTCACAACGTGTCGCATCTGGTCTTCGGGATCGGGGATGCGGCGCTGCTCAGACATGAGCACCGTGAGGATTTCCGGCTGATCCTTGAAGCAGTGCCACACCACGGCGGTGGCCAGTGATTCCAACACGAGGCCGCGCGGGCGGGTTGCCTGCTGCGGCTTCTCGGCACGCTGGCCGCCGCCACGCGGGCGCACGTGCAGATCCTGCTGGCCGATGCCCACGATGGAACCGTCCTTGTTCTTGATCACCGAGGTGTAGGGCACGTTGGCGTATCCATCCTCCGCGACTGTGGCGCGCATCCATTCGCCCAGCTCCGGGGTGATCTCCACGTCCAGGTAGGCGCCATCCCGGCCGGGGCTGAGGAACTGGAAGGTGCCGGTGCGCGTCCAGGCCTCAAAGTCCTTGCCCAGGTAGCGGGCAACGAGGGTTCCGAACATCACGTCGGTCATGGCGAACAGCGTGCCACCAAAGGCAGCGCCGTGCATGTTCGCGTTCCACCAGTGCAGGTTCAGCTCAATGCGCGCCTTGGACCAATCGTCCGAGATGTGCGTCATCTTCACGCCAGAACCAGACAGCGGCGGCCACAGATTCATGTAGCCCTTCATCTTCGACGGCGACTTCATGGAGCGCCCCACCAGCGTGGACGTAATCTTCTGCGGGCTCTTCGCCAAGCTCTTCAGCGTGCCCAGCAGGCCCTTCTTCGCGCTGCCCTTTGTATCGTCTGCCGCATGGGGAGACGTGTTATGTCCGGCGTGTGATGCTTCTGCCATGATGTGCTGCTAAAACCTTCCGACCCGAGCGTATGACCAAACGCATATGTATAAAACTATGTCTCTTATTGTGCCACGTGCACACCGAGTGGATTGTAACGTGGTTCACATGAACGCTCAGCCCGGTGCCGCCACGACGGAAGCCGTCACCATCACCGCTGCCGACGGGCGAGAACTCGTCGGCACACTCTTCCTCCCAGCCTCCGGCGAACCCACCGGCACCGCAGCGGTCCTGCACCCAGCCACGGGCGTGAACCAGCACCTCTACCGGAAATTTGCGGACTACCTCGCCGGCCAGGGATGGCCTGCACTGACCTACGATCTTCGGGGGTCAGGGCTGTCCGTTGTGGCGTCGGATAAAAAAGACACCACGGTGCGGATGTCCGACTGGATCCTCAAGGACGTCCCCGCAGCGACCGCGTGGCTGAAGGAGCGGTTTCCAGGGCGCAAGCACGTGGGAATTGGGCACTCGGTGGGTGCGCACGGGATGCTCGCGACGCAGGCCCAGGAACCCGTGGACGCGATGGTGATGATCGCCAGCCACGCCGGCATCACCGCCACCATTTCCACGCGAACCGAGCGCGCGAAAATCTGGGCAATCTTCAACATCATCACGCCCGTGACCTCGAAAGTTCTGGGTTACGTGCCCGTCGAACAACTCGGGGTGGGCAAACAGATTCCCGTGGGCGTGATGACCCAGTGGGCGCGGTGGAGCCGCCAACCGGACTACTTCTTCGGCGACCCGGAGTTCGACCTGGCTACACGCTACGCGGCGGCGACCGGGCCGGTGCTGTCCGTGGTGCTCACCGACGACCTGTGGGCGAACCGAGCGGCCGTGGATGTGCTGACTGACCGGATGACCAGCGCAAAAGTGGAGAAGCTGGATATCGAATGCGGGAAGGCGACGCCACGCGGGGCCGTGGGGCATATGGGTTTCTATCGGTCGAGGAATCGCGAACTGTGGCCGCAGGTTGTGGGATGGGTGCGCGAGAAGCTGCATTAGTTACATTAACTGCGCTAGTTACGTGGCGGGCAGCTGCAGGTAGTGTGCAGCGTGCCGGACTTCAAAGGTTGACGGGCTACGATATTTTCCATGCTTCAACTTCCTCCGACCGTGCGTGCGCACCGCTCGCTCGACTATCTCGCCCCATGTGTGCTGATCATGGGGCTGTTCTTTGGTGCGTACGCGGTGTAGGACACCCTCGAGCACGCCCGCGTGGCTTTCCTCCTCGACGTCGGTGTGTTCCGTGACGCGGGCCGGGCAATTACGGAAAACTTCCCGCTGTACTCGTCTGATTTCCCCACCCGCTCCGGGTTCCGTTTCATCTACCCACCGTTCGCCGCAGCATTGTTTGTGCCGCTGACGTGGATGAGCGAGGAGCGCATGCAGGCCGTCTGGACCATCGCCACCGTGGTTGCAGTCCTGGCCGTGGTGTCGATGGCAACGCACCGGCTTGGCCTGCGCCGTTGGTGGATGTGGGCGATCGGTCTGACTGGCTTCGCGCTGATGCTCGACCCGATCCAGAAGCACCTGATGTACGGGCAGATCAACATCTTCCTTGTGCTGCTCATCACCGCCGACGTGCTGGGGTATATGCCTCGCTGGTTGCGGGGTTTGGGCATCGGCGTGGCCGCGGGCATCAAGATCACGCCGGCGGCGTATGCCCTCATTTTCTTCGTGCGCCGGGACTGGTGGTCGCTGGGTCGCTCGGTGTTCTTCGCCCTGGTCACGGTGGGGATCGGTTTCCTCATTCGGCCGTCCGATGCCTGGTACTACTGGACCGTTGAGTTCTTCAATCCTGATCGTGGCGGTGCCCCTTCGTATCCGCCGAATCAGGCGCTGACGGGGTTGATTGCGCGCCTCGGTGTCTCGGACGACACTGCCTCCACCATCATGGGCCCCGGTTTTCTGATCCTGGCCGCGTTGACCTTCTGGGGCGTGTGGAAGCTGACGTGGTCCGGCAGGCATGTGGACGCCCTGATGCTGGTGCTGCTCGGTATTTCCCTGGCGAATCCCATTGCGGTGACGCACCACTGGTCCGGCATGGTCATCGCGCTGCCGCTGGTGTTCGTCGCGGTGAATCGCTATGTGGGGGCGGCGATGCTGCTGTTCCTGTATGCGAACTTCGCGGGTTTCTGGGTGCTGTACCCGAACCAGCCCACTTATTCGTTCGAATTTCCGGAGTGGTTTGTCTACAACCTGCAGGGCTTGTCGGGGTTGATCCTGTTCGTTACGTACCTGGTCACGGTGCCAAAGCCCGTGGGCGCCCCGCCGCTTCTTCCTTTCCGACGCCACCCCGCGCCGCACTCCACCAGTCCGCTGCGGGAGCCGCAGGAGGGTGTTGTCCAGCCAGCTGGCTAAGGTGTGCTCCATGGTTCGGAGCGAGAAGACGAGTGAAAGGACGAGAAGGGGGCTCGGGAGATACGGGGGGTCTGCGGTAGCGGTCGCGATGTGTGCAGCCGCAGTTGCGGTGATGGTGGCCTTGGCGCTGGGGCTAGTGCTGGGGCTTGCTGGCTGTTCGGTTGTGGAGCAGCAGCCTGGGGCCGCGCGGTCTTCTGGTTCTGTTGCCGACTCCGCACCTGATTCTGCGCCCGGCTCTGCACCTGACTCCGTGGCCGGTTCCGAGACCGATTCCGACTCGGATTCGGCGCCTGCGCCCGTACCGGAACCGGCCGATCCACCGGCCGCGCGGCAGTATCCCCCGGTTGACGTTCCAGGCACGCTCGCATTGCTGAACACCCTCGAGGTCAAGGGTCGCGCGCCGAAGACCGGGTACTCGCGCGACGAGTTCGGGCAGCGCTGGAAGGACATCGACCGCAACGGCTGTGATCAGCGCAATGACGTGTTGGCCCGGGATCTCACGGACGTGAACGCACCGGAGGGTTGCAAGGTCCTCAGTGGTGTACTGCAGGATCCCTACACGGGTGAGACCATCGATTTCCGGCGCGGAGCGAAGACGTCTTCTGCCGTGCAGATCGATCACGTGGTCGCGCTTGGCGACGCCTGGCAGAAGGGCGCCCAGCAGCTATCCCCCGAACAGCGGGAAGAGATCGGCAACGACACCATGAACCTGCTCGCCGTCGATGGCCCCACCAACCAGGCCAAGGGTGCCGGGGATGCTGCCACCTGGTTGCCCCCGAACAAGGCATTCCGGTGCCAGTACGTCACCATTCAAACGCAGGTGAAGGCCAAGTATCACTTGTGGGTCACGCAGGCGGAAAAGGACGCGATCGAGCGGGTGCTGAGCACCTGTGGCGCCTAAGTAGCGCCTAAAAATTGTTGAGCACGATCAGCCAGATCGCGATGTGGTGAAAGCCTGCGGCCAAGATCGTGGCGGCGTGGAAGACTTCGTGGAAGCCGAACCAACGCACGCTGATGTTCGGCCACTTCAGGGCGTAGGCCACCGCGCCGGCGGTGTAGATGATGCCGCCGATGATGATGAGAACGAGGACGGCCGGGCCGAGCCCACGGGAAAGATTGCCCAGGTCAGCCAGCGCGGTCCAGCCCAAGATGAGGTACACGGAGACCGATAGCCAGCGCGGGTGCGTGATCCACAGGATGTTCAGCGCCACGGCCGCCAGCGCGGCCACCCAGGCCACACCGAGCACGATCCAACTTCGCGCGTCGGTGTTCGCTCCGATGATGACCGGCCCGTACGTTCCGGCGATGAACAGCGCGATCATGGAGTGATCTGCTCGGCGCCATCCGGCCACGGCACCTTCCGTGCGCCAAGGGAAGCGGTGGTACAGAGCCGAGACGCTGAGCATGCAGACCAGCAGGGCGGCGTACACCGCCGTGGCAAACGTCAACGGGCTGATCCCGTGCAACCCGGCGGCGGCGACCACCAGCGCTGTGGAGGTGCCGCCGAAGTACCACGCCGCGTTGGCGTGCAACCGTCCGCGCAGGATCGGGCGCGGCCCGCGATCGATGGGAGTATGAATAGCGATGACAGTTCACCTTCGACAATAGTTTTCCTGACGAGAAATATCCTAGACCCCGCAGACCCCACGTAGACTGAACCAATGATTAAACGCCTGCTTGCCCGCGGCTTCTGGACCGTGTCCCCTTGGACTCTGCGCTCCGAAGACGCCCCCTCCTCACCGAGCGTCTTCGTGGCCGCGCCACACACCTCGAACTGGGATTTCATCCTCATGCTGGCCGTGGCGTGGCAGAAAGATATCGATATCTTTTGGGTCGGCAAGGACGCCTTGTTTAAGGGCATTGGCGGAAAAATTATGCGCGCACTTGGTGGCGTCGCCGTGGATCGCAAGAACCCGCAGAACGTCGTCTCCGAACTCGTGGATCGGATGAGCGCTGGCCACGGAGCGGGTCTCGTCATCACGCCGGACGGCACCCGCGGAGGCCACGAATACTGGAAGTCCGGCTTCTACCGCATCGCCCAGGAGACCGGGCTGCCCGTGACGCTCGCCTACGTGGATCGTCACACCATGACCTCCGGACTGGGCCCCACGTTCACCCTCACCGGCGATGTTTCCGCCGACATGGACCGCATCCGCGAGTTCTTCGAGGATAAGTGGCTCTTCACGTTTCGGAGTGCGTAGTTGACCGCGGGGTGGGGTTCGGGGTGGCACAACATATAGGGGTCCTGGCCGGTACAAGATGAGAGTTACGACGCTTCCATCCAACCGAACCAGGACCCTACTGTGCAGCCTACTACTGGCAACCTCGTCGCCGACACCATCTGCCGCACCGCCGAGATCGGCCTGACGATCACCGGTGCCGCCGACGCCGGAAACATCACCATCATCGACGCCACACCCGTGTCCGCGAGCAACACCTGCCCTGACTGCGCACAATCCGGGAAGCTTCGCGACCACGTCCTTCGTCGTCTCGTCGATCTGCCGGTGGTCGGGTTCCCGACCCGTCTGCACGTCCGCGTGCCCCGCTTCACCTGTACGAATGCCTCCTGTGGCAGGAAGATCTTCCAGGCCACACTGAGCTGCGCCGATGACGGAGCGAAACTCACCCACCGGGTGACCCGCTGGATCCTCCAGCGCCTCGCGGTCGACCGGATGAGCGTGTCTGCCACCGCCAAGGCACTCGGCGTGGGTTGGGAGCTGGTCAATCAGGTCGCCCTCGAGGCCTGCCGCAAGCTTGTCTACGACGACTCTCCGCATCTGGACGGGGTGCGCATCCTCGGGGTGGATGAGCACGTATGGAAACACACCCGAAAGTCAGGTCAGCCATCCAGTCTGGTGACCATCCTCGTCGACCTCACGCCCCTGGTCGACGGCCGTGGCCCTGCCCGACTGCTGGACATGCGCCCCGGCCGCAGTGCACAGGTGCTGCGCACCTGGCTGCAGGAACGCGATCCTGCTTTCCGGGAAAATGTGCAGGTGGTGACCATGGACGGCTTCACCGGTTACGCCTCAGCCGTCGATCAGATGCTCCCGGATGCCACCAAGGTCATGGACCCCTTCCACGTGGTGCATCTGGCAGCCGACAAACTCACCGGATGCCGGCAACGGCTCCAACGAGAGACCACCGGACACCGGGGCCGCAAGGACGATCCGCTGTACAAGCACCGTCGCACGCTACTGACCAGGACGGACTACCTCACCGAGCGGCAGAAGCAGCGCCTGGACATGCTGTGGGCCACCGATGACGAATACGTGGCCCTGGAGGTGACCTGGATGTTCTATCAGGACATGATTGCGGCTTACGGGCATCCGCAGAAGTCGGAGGGCAAGAAGCTCATGAGCAGGGTGATCAACAGCATTCGTAAGGGCCTACCGAAGGGGCTGGAAGAGCTCGCGCAACTGGGTCGGACATTGTGGCGTCGGCGTGAGGATGTCCTGGCGTACTTCGATATCGGGGCGTCCAACGGTCCGGTCGAGGCGATCAACGGACGGCTCGAGCATCTACGCGGGATTGCTCTGGGGTTCAGGAATCTCAACCACTACATCTTGCGGTCACTGATCCACTCCGGCCAGATACACAACCGGATCAACGCACTCTAAATCGTGAAGAGCCGGATAAGTCCGGCTTCTATCCGCACAAGCGTGTGGAGCCGCGCCTGCGTTCGGAGCTGAATCCTGGCACTGAATCCCGGCACTGAATCCTGATGGCTTCCGATCGCTCCGCTAGCTAGGCGCGTCCGCGTGCCGCCCGTCCCCGGGGACTGCTGACGGTGGGGTCGCCGGGGATCCAGAACCGCAGTTGGGCGTCGGTGTTCTTCGAAATGCCGATGCGCGGCCCAGTCACGTAGTCGACCCGCCGTGCGGCCGGTGTTAGTTCGACGCCACCAGCCAGCCCCGTCCCCGAGCCCTGCGAGAAGGGCTGACCATTGAGGTGCAGGTCCAGGCCCAACGCCGCGCCGAGGTTGCCGGGGCCGCGCGCGAGCATCTCGGGGGCGATGGCCGAGCGGGTGCCGGTGCGGGTGTCGAGGCGGCGCTGCATGGCGATGTCCTCGCCCATAACGACCCGCCCGCCGCGCAGCAACACGGCGCTGGCGGTGCCGTTCGGGCTGCAGACGATGTTGCCCGCGCGGTGGATGCCGTAACTGACGTACACGTAGAGCCGCTGCGGGGGACCGAACATGACGGACGCCCTCGGTGTGGGGCCTTTGGCGGCGTGGCTGGCGGCGTCGAGTTCGCCGAGGTAGGCCTCCACTTCCGTGAGCTCGACCGCGACGGGGCCGACGCGCAGGATTGCGCCGAGCAGCAGGGGAGCGACCTCGTCGGCGGGGCGGGAGAAGTCGATGGATGGGGCGGGAGGTGTGCTTGGTGTGGTTGATGTGGCTGGCGTGTTTGTCATGTTTGACGTGCGTGCCTGGTCCGTCATGCTTCTTGTTGCAGTTCGCGGATGACGCGCGCCGGGGAGCCCACCGCAACCACGCCCGGGGGCAGATCCCTGGTGACTACCGACCCTGCGCCGACGACGGTGTTGGCGCCGATCGTCACGCCGGCGCAGACGGTGACTCCGCCCGCCAGCCAGACGTTATCCTCCAGTGTGATCGGGGCGCCGTACTCCCACTCGGCTGCGCGGAGGGCAACGTTGTCGATGGGGTGCAGTGGGGTGAGGAACTGCGCTCGCGGCCCGATCTGGCAGTGGTTCCCGATGGTGATGGGGCAAACGTCGAGGAACACGGAGTGAAAGTTCACGAAGGTGTGGTCGCCGATGTGAATGTTGAAGCCGTAGTCCACGGTGATGTCGGGGATGACTGTTGTGCCCTCACCGAAAGTGCCGAGGAGTTCTGCGAGCTTGCGGTTGCGGGTCTCTTCATCGGCGAAGTCCAAGCGGTTAATGGCCTGAGCTGCGGATTTACCGGCGATGGAGGCGGCGCGGATCTCGGAGTCATCGGCGCGATAGAGCTGCCCGGCGATCATGCGGTGCAGCATGCTCAGTGTGGCAAAGTCGGTGGGTTTGGCGATATCAGCGACACCAGCGTCGCCGGCGTCGCCAGCGTCGCCCTCGACATTGCGGCCTGCGTGACGGTTCTTCGTCCTTTCCGCAAGCTGTTCCGGGGTGAGGCGCAGCTCCGCCGCGAGATTGTGCGCCGCAGTCGAGGTGGTGCTCGTCTTGGCGCTGGTGCTGTCACTTGTGCTGGCGTCGGCGCTGTTGCGGGTGGAGGCGTTGGTGGAGGTTGGCTTGGTTGTGTCGGTCATGGCGCCATTGTCCCAGATAGTAGGGCGGTCACGGTGGGTTGCTGCAAGGTTCGCTGGGCCATGCGGTGGGGCATCCGTGCAATCCCCACAACAAATGGGGCTTCAGATGTGACAATGTTGTGTTCTGTAGAAATCGGCTCTGTAAAACCCCAGGTCGCGATTTTGAAAAAGGCTCAAAACACAACATTGTCACAAGTGCAGCCCCGGAACGTCTTGTGCGCAGAGGTTTGGGACCCGCGGATGGTGGCATTCCCCGGACACGGAAGCCTGGCGGGGCTCCCCCAAATCCCGTGCAGCGGCGTGGGTCCGGGGGCGAGGGCGAGGCGGAATGGAGGCCGAATGGGGGGCGGAGTGGAGGGTAGGTGGGGCGCGGATGACATGGGAAAGAGTCCAAAATCGCCCCAATCGCCACAAAAGAGACAGCTTGGTCTAGAATCGGTGCAGTTGCGCTGTTGGCAGGGCGTGTTTGTCGGTGGACACCACCACATACGAGCAGGTCACGAAGCTACCCCAACGGCAACCCCAACCCCAACCCCAACCCCAAGCCCACGAAGCACAGGAGTGATGATGACCGGAACGCAGCCCACCGGATTCGATACTGCAGCCATCCACGCAGGTTACGAACCCGATGCCTCAATGGGCTCTATCAACGTGCCGATCTACGCATCCACAACGTTCGCTCAGAACGCCCCCAACGACCTGCGCGGCGGCTTCGAGTACGGCCGCGTGGCGAACCCCACTGTCGCCAGCCTGGCCCGCACCATCGCGGCGCTGGAGGGCGCGCAGTATGGTCGTGTGTTTGCGTCTGGCATGGCTGCCACCGACCATCTCCTCCGCGCCATCCTGTGCCCCGGCGACCACCTCATCATGGGCCACGACGCCTACGGCGGTACCTACCGCCTCATCGCCAGCGTCTTTGCTGAATGGGGCATCGACTTCACGGTTGTCGATACGACCGACGCCGCCGCGGTGAAATCTGCCGTCAAGGACACCACGCGCCTGGTATGGGTAGAGACCCCCACGAACCCACTGCTCGCGATCACCGATATCGCAGCCGTTGCGGACGCTCTCCGCGGCACCGGGGTGAAGCTGATCGTGGACAACACCTTCTCCAGCCCCTACCTCCAGCGCCCGCTGGATCTGGGGGCGGACATCGTGCTGCATTCCACCACAAAGTACATCGGCGGGCACAGCGACGTGGTCGGCGGCGCCGTGGTCAGCAATGACCAGGAGCTGGACGAGAAGCTGGACTTCCTCCTCGGCGGCGCAGGCCCAATCGCCAGCCCCTTCGATGCCTACCTCACTGCTCGCGGCGTGAAGACCCTCGGGGTTCGCATGGATCGGCACTGCTCGAACGCCCAGCGCCTCGCGGAGTTCCTTGAGGAGCAACCGCAGGTCTCCCAGGTCCTGTACCCCGGCCTGGCCAGCCACGCCGGGCACGAGATCGCTAAGAAGCAGTCCACCGGCAAGGGCTTCGGCGGCATGATCTCCGTGCGTTTTGCCGACAAGTCCACGGCGCTGAAGTTCTGCGGGGCCACGAAGTTGATCTGTTTGGCGGAGTCGCTTGGTGGCGTCGAAAGTCTGTTGGAGCACCCCGCGACGATGACGCACCAGTCAGTGGCGGGGTCGCAGCTGGAGGTGCCGCAAGACCTCGTGCGCATCAGTGTGGGCATCGAGGATATCGACGATCTGCTGGCCGATGTGAAGCAGGCGCTGGCGCAGCTGTAACCAAAAGTTAACTGCACCGGCCGTGGAACACGGGTAAATTCGGGCGTATGAGCGCAGCAAATGAGAACACCCAGTCCACTTTCCACTTGGATGAGGATGCCACCGAGGAAGTTACCCACATCCGCCCGGCACGCCCCTCGGAGTACGGCACCATCCACGCCATTGTCATGCAGGCATTCGCGGATGCCCCTAATGCGTCGCACCGCGAGCAGTTCGTCGTTGACGAGCTCCGCGCGGCGGATGCGTTGACCTTCAGCTTCGTTTCCATCAAGGAGGGTCGCCCGGTGGGGCACGTCGCGGTATCCCCGGTGACGGTCGAGGCCACCGACGATAAGGGCAAGAAGCAGAAGCTCGACGGCTTCTACGGCATCGGCCCGATCTCTGTTCTGCCGGAGCTGCAGGGCCAGGGATACGGCGCGGCTCTCATGGAGCACGCCCTGAATCAGCTGCGTGCGATCAACGCCCGCGGTGCTGTGGTCCTGGGTGATCCGGGCTACTACAAGCGCTTCGGCTTCGGCCCCAGCAAGCTGGCCTATGCGGAGGCGCCGAGCGAGTACTTCCAGGCGCTATCGCTCGACGGTGACGAGCTGCCGGAGGCTACGGTCACCTACCACGAGGCATTCAAGGCAGAGTCGGCCTAACTAGGGTCGGCCAAAGTAGGGTCGGCCTCAGCACAGTCGGCCTAGTAGCCGTAGCCCGCTCCAGCCCCGGCACCGTAGCCGACACCCGTTCCGGCCCCAGCCCCCGCTCCAGCACCCGAGCTGCTTTCGTCCTCACCCTCGGGGGACTTCAGCGCTGTGCGCACCACGTCGAGTGTGCCGGAGGATTCCAGCGTGGAATTCTCCGAGAACCCTTGGCGCACCACCACAACGTTTTTGCTCGGGATGATCACGGTGTACTGGCCGTCGTGGCCGTCCGCCCAGATCATGTCCGCGGGCAAATCCTTGAAGAACAGGGAGCCATTCGCCGACTTGTTGAGCCACCATCCGGCCCCGTAGGCCGGCGAATTGGGGTCATCGCGCTCAGAGACCTTGGTGGCGGTCGTGGATTCCTTCAGCCAGCCGTCGGGCAGCAGCTTCTCGCCGTTGATCTCGCCACCGTTGGCCACGAATTGCCCCATCTTCGCCCAGTCGCGCGGCGTGGCCCACGTGTACGAGCCGCACACCAGGTTGCCGGACGCATCCGGCGCCATTTCAGCGCTCAGCATTCCCAGCGGTTTAAAGATGAGCCGCCAGGCCATGTCGATGCCCATGCCGGATTTCTCCTGCATCGCGTTGCACAGCAGGTTCGTCGATCCGGTTGAGTACTCCTGGTAGGTGCCCGGTGTGTGCTCGAGCGGTTTGTCTGCCACGTATTCCGGCATGTTGGGCTCACGGTACAGCATCTGCGGGGTGTCGCCGCCGGTGTCGTAGTTCTCGTTCCACTCCAAGCCGCTGGTCATGCGCATGAGCTGGTCGATGGTGATGTCGGCGCGCTCGTCTCCCTCGCCGTTCCACTCAGGGCGCAGTTGCGAGTCTTTTACGCTGAAGTTTTTGTTCTCCATCGCCAGCCGTCCGGCCATGAGATTCGTCAAAGACTTGGACATTGACCAGCCCAGTTGCGGCGTGGTGGCGTCGAAGTCTTTGCCATACCCCTCGCCGACAACGGCCCCTTGCTTCATAATGACGACTGCCCGAGCACCCTTCACGTCGAGGGCGTCCTCGACTGCCTTGTCGAGCTCCTTTTTGCGCTTGGGGTCGCTGGGTTCCACCGTGGGTTGGGGTACGCCGCCGCCGGTTGCGCGGATTTGTTCGGCGCGGGTGTCGATGTCCGGCACGCTGGTCGAATACTTGGGCGGGGTGTCGGCAATGACACAGCCACTATTTTCGACGCCATAAGCCCGCTTCGTGTACAGCCCCAGAATGGATGCGGAAGTGGAGCGCTCCATGATGTTGCGCGCCGGGGTGATGAGCCCCGCGAGGGGGTTGTCTGGGATGTCCGGATCCCAATTGTATTTGCCCAGCACATAGCGGGTGGCGCAGGCGGCTTCGGCGTAGTAGCCCGTGCCAACCTCGGCTGCGGGGGCAGCAGCGATGCCCAAACCCACGCCGGTGGCCACGGCGAAAATGCCGGTGACGCCTACGGCGGCTAGCGTGTTTTTAACCCATTTCCTCATACAAATCACTCATTATGCCACCACCGCGGGACTATCGATATCCGCGACGCGACCGCGTCGCGAACTATCTTGGGGGTCTGCGTGGTTAGCCCACGCTGTCGGCCATGTTGTAGCCCAGAGCTTGGAGGGCCTCGCGGGCCTTTTGGTCACCACCGAAGAAGTTCTCGACCTCGAGGACTCGTCCACTCTCCCGGTTGGCGATGAACAAGGTGGGGGCGGGGCCAGCGCTGTACCCCGCGAAGTTCGTGGGGGTATCGCTGGCGATGACGGCATCGCTGACGTTTTTGCGGAGCGCGACTTCGTTGGCGTATTCCTTGTCGTTGACGAGGTCAACCTTTTGCATGAAGAACGGCGAACCCGATGTGCCGGAGCACTGCATTCCGTCCATCATGCGGCTGGGGCTGGAGCCATCTTCGTATTGCAACTCGAACTGAGCCTTTGAGCATGCAGTGAGGAATCCGCTGAGCTGCGGCGGGAGGCCATCAACGTAGGTGGAGTCGAGGCTTCCATCTGCCTGCAGTCCGCCTGGCGACGGGGAGCTAGCGCTACCAGGGGTGCTCTGCTCCTCGGTGAGGCCAATCGTGCCCTCGGTGTTGCTTTCGGTGGCGCTATTGCTGGAGGATTCGTTGTCTTTGCCGAGAAACAGGATCGCGGCGAGAACCACAACGATGGCAACGATGAGCCCGACGATCACCAGGGCAACCGACTTAGACTGACTGCCATTGTCTGGCTCGGGGGTGGGGCCAGGGCCGAAACCCGGTCCTGGGCCAAAAGGCGCACCTGGGCCGCCGGGGCCTTGCGGCCCCTGTGGCCCCTGTGGCCCTCCCGGGCCTAGCGGCCCCTGAGGCCCGAATGCGCCAGGGTTGGCATTGGCGCTGGGGTTGCCCTGTGGGCCTATTGGGCCCATGGGGCCGAAGCTGCCGTAAGCCCCCGGTTCACCGTGAGGGTTGAATGGATCTTGCGGGTGACCCTGGCCCTGATATCCCTGCGGTCCCTGGTTGTGCGGGCCTTGATTGTGCGGGCCTTGATTGTGCGGTCCCTGTGGACCGAACCCGTTGGGATTGCGGGAGTTGTTGTCTGCCATGATTCTCCAAACACGTATTACTTCTCTTGAAACGTGTTCATAGCTTACGACAACCAAACTTCTTTTCACTCGGCAAGCACGCCACTTTTATCTTCAGCTCCCCCCGCTCGAAAATATGGCGTTAAATATCGAGATATTCTGCTCCGCCACTATCCAATCCGCGTTCGGTTGCCGTGATGAGCGTTGCAGGAATGGCCCCTAGCGTGCCCGGGGCATCTACCTGCCGAAAAGCCGCTTCTCGGAGCGCTTCGGTCGAGTCGAAGACCTCGAGGCTGCTCGACGCCTGCCAGCGGTCAGCTCCAGCAGAGTTTTCCGGGGCGGGCAGTTTTTCGTTCCGCTTTGAGGAGGAATCCGAGTTTGTTGTCTCATTGTCTGTATCGCGGTCCGCATCGCGCCCGGAGTCCTTTTCCGAATTCACGGGAATGGATCCTGAGAATCCAGGAGAGTCGTGCGGGGTGGTGCCGCGGTGTGGCGTCGACGAAGAATGAGAAGTATCAGTGGAATCATGCGTGGAATCATCCGACAGTAGATCAAAAAGCTTCCACGGGTTATTGATCCATTCCAGGTCCATATCGCGGGTCAGGCGCTGCGCCGGGCCCAGCAGTTTGCCGGTTTTGAGCGGCATGTCTCCGAGCAAAAACTCTTCGATCTTGCCGGTCAGCCCAGTGGAATGGGCTTTGTTCTTCGACGCCGCTACGTTGTCCCCATCCGCGCCGCGGCGAGGTGCGTCTGTCGCTACGCCCACGGTGTCGGGGAGGGTGGTGCGCACGATGACGATGTTGTCCTTCGGCGTGAGGTAGCTGGTCCACACGGTGCGGGTGCCGCTAAAAGACTGATCTAACTGGGCGAGTTGGCGGCCCTGGAAGATTTTGCGGGAAGGGGCGCCGGTGGAGGCATCTGAGTAGTCGGTGACCTGGACTTCCTGGAAGCCCTCGGAGTGGGCTTTCTTGCGCTCGACAAGGAGTTTCATCCCCTCGACGGCCGCGGCGGACAGGCCACCGCTGAGTTCGGCTGCGGTGTCCACGATGGGGAGGTCGTTGTCGGAGATGTAGATCGTCTTATTCGGCATACGTATAAGTATGCATAGAAATGCGTGGGGTGGCAACGTGAGCGGATTCCAAACTTCACCGGGCGGGAGAAACTAGGCTGGTCACCATGACCGCACATGAAGCATCAGAGAGTAACGGCAGCACAAGCAAAACCCGCTGGGCGATTGTCACTGGCGCCTCCGCAGGTATCGGCGAGGCAACCGCCGAGCTGTTGGCTAAAGACGGCTGGTACGTCATCGCGGCCGCCCGGCGCGAGGATAAGCTGCAGGAAGTAGCCGAGAAGATCCGCACCGCATGCGGCGAGGACCGCGCCGTCCCGGCGGTGCTGGACGTGACGGACGCCGAGAGCGTGGAGGCATTCACCGAGCGGGTGAAGGAGATCACCGGCGGCACGGTTGATCTGCTGGTCAACAACGCCGGTGGTGCGCGTGGCCTAGAGCCCATCCTGGAGACGGACTCGGCCGATTGGCGCTGGATGTACGAAGCCAACGTGATGGGCACCCTGCAGGTCACCCGCGCGATGTTCCCTCAGCTCGAGGCCGCCGAGGCGCCGCAGATCATCAACGTGGTGTCCGTGGCCGGGCGCGGGGCGTACCGCAACGGCGCCGGGTACAACGCGGCGAAGTTCGGGCAGACGGCACTCACGGACGTGATGCGCATGGAGTTCGCCGAACGCGGTGTGCGCGTGTGCCAGGTGGATCCCGGCCGGGTGGCCACGGACTTCTCCCTCAACCGCTTCAAGGGGGACAAGGATCGCGCGGACGAGGTGTACGCCGACAAGCTCAACCTGGTGGCTGAGGACATCGGTGAGACGATCCGGTGGATCGCGGATCGCCCCCGCCACATGGACGTGGAATCCATCATGATCCGGCCCCTGGATCAGGTCTAGAGGCCGGGACCGGGCAGAACGCCGGACATAACAACGAGAAGGTTAGTGGGCGTCCTCGCCCACTGAGTCCTCTTCCAGAACACGTGCGGCTTCGAGGGCTTCCTTCGCGGTGGCCTCAGCGGCGGCACGCTGCTTGGGAACCAGGCCCAACCGGGTGCGGCGGTCCAGGATATCGGCGACCGTCATCGCGCCCTCGTGGGTTACGGCCCAGCTGAACTCGGCCCGCGTCACATCCGTGCCCTCGGCAACGGGCTTGAGCGGATGATCCAGCAGGCACGCGGACACAACGTGTGTCGCCTCGTTGCCATAGCGGCGGTGCAGCCGCTCGCGGACTGCCGGGGACGATGCTGCTTCTGTAAACGACGACGCCGGATGCAGCACCGGCTCATCGGTAGTCAGCGCATCATCCCGCGCGCCGACCAGGGGAGTGGTGGCGGTGACAGACGTGCCTACGGAACGCACCATGCCGTCGTTGACGAGCTGATCCACCGTCTGCTCAGCCATCAGCCGATACTCGGTGAGCTTCCCGCCGGTGACGGTCAGCATGGCGCCGTCGCGCAGGATCACATGCTCGCGGGACAGATCCGCCGTGGATTCGTTGTCATCCGCCTCGGTGGAGGAGGTGCCTTTCTTCTCGAAGTGCACCAGCGGGCGCAGCCCGGCGAACGTGCCGATCACGTCGTCCTCCGTGAGCTTGACCTCCAGCGCCTGATTAACCACATCGAGGATCCAGCGCACGTCCTCCTCCGGAGCGGTGGGCTCTTCCTCGATGGTGGGGGCGGGCTCATCCGTCAAGCCGACGTAGCAGCGCCCCAGCTGGGTGGGCAGGATGAAGCAGAAGCGGTTGGTCGCGCCGGGCACGGGAACCGTCAGCGCGCCGGTGGGGTTGCCCAACCGCTCGGCGTCCACCACCAGGTGCGTGCCGCGGGAGGGGCGCACGCTCACCTGCGGGCACAGGCCGCCAGCCCACACGCCGGTGGCGTTGACGATGGCCTCGGCGTGCACGGTCAGGGACTCCTGCTCGCCCTTTGCGCCGCTGACCTGCAACGACACAGAACCGGACTCGGTGTCCACAGAATCCACATTGGCGTGCAGCAGCACATCCGCGCCGTACCCAGCGGCGGTTCGAGCTAAGGCAGTCACGAGGGCGGCGTCGTCAATAAGCTGGCCGTCATAGTTGACGTAGCCGAAGCGCACCTTGTCGCGCGGCACGGCGGGGCAAAGCTTGGCGACCGTGGCCGCGGACACGGTCCGTGAGCGCGGCAACGTGGAGCCGGAGGTGCCGGCGGCGATACGCAGGGCGTCGCCGGCGATGAAAGCCAGGCGCGGCAACACGCGGTTGGCCACGGAGAAGGAGTCCATCACGGGCACGACCTGCGGGAGCGCGTGGGTGAGGTGCGGGGCGGTGACCTCCATGAGGATGCCGCGCTCGCGGGCCGAGCGGTGCGCAATGCCCACGTTGCCGGTGGCCAGATACCGCAGCCCACCGTGCGCGAGCTTGGACGACCACCGAGAGGTGCCGAAGGCGAGATCCTGCTTGTCGACCAGCAGCACGCTCAGGCCACGGGTGGCGGCATCGAGGGCGACTCCGGCACCGGTCACGCCCGCACCGATGACCACGACGTCGTAGCGCTTCCCCTGCCGGAGGGACTCCACAACCCGCTGCCGGGTGGCCGGGGACAGCGCGGCGTCGGCGGGCATAAACGGGGCCTCACCAGCGGATTGACCGGAGCGAGGGCGGTTGGCAATGGCGGTGGCGAAGCGAATGCGGCTCATGCCTTAAGGATACCGCGCGCCCGGGACAGAAAGATATAGTGAAATGCACAATTGCAGCCGCGATGTGCAGGCCTGGCCAGTTACAATCAGGGGCATGAGCCAACAGCGTGAACACAACCAGAGCCACACCTCCGGTGGCCAGCTGCCCACCCCGCCGATGGATTTCAACCTGTGGGGTACCCCGGATGAGGCGAAGGTCCTGTCGCCCTCCATCAAGAAGATGCTCGTGAAGATGCTGGGCGTGACCGATCCTCAGCCACGCATCCCCGCCGAGGACATCCGCTTGGCTCCGGTCCGCCTGAGCGAGTCTGATCTTTCTGCGTTGGAAGGCATCGTGGGCGCTGGCTACGTGTCCACCGACCACGATCAGCGCCTGCCCCGCGCCCGCGGCAAGTCTTACCTAGATCTGCTGGAATGGCGCCGCGATCATGAGGTCACCGCGCCCGATGCTGTGGTGGCCCCCGCCACCGACGAAGAGGTCGCGGAGCTGCTCGAGTGGTGCGAGCGCCAGCACGTGGCCGTGGTCCCGTTCGGCGGCGGTACCTCCGTGGTCGGCGGCCTCAACCCCCGCGAGGGCAACAACCGAGCGGTCATCAGCCTGGACTTGGCGCGCTTCGATCAGCTCGAAGATGTGGATGTGGTCTCCGGCCTGGCCACCCTCGGCGCCGGCCTGTCCGGTCCGCACGCGGAAATGAAGCTCGCTGAGCACGGCCTACAGCTCGGCCACTTCCCACAGTCCTTCCCGTACGCCACCATCGGCGGATACGCCGCCACCCGCAGCTCCGGGCAAAACTCGGCGGGCTACGGCCGGTTCGATGAGATGGTGCGCAGCCTCACCGTTGTCACCCCGCGCGGCATCATCACCCCTGGTCAGGCATCGCCTGCGACCGCTGCGGGCCCCGCGCTGAAGGAACTATTCCTCGGTTCGGAGGGCACCCTCGGCGTGATCACGAAGGTGCGTGTGCGCGTGCACCCCATCCCGGAGGCCAAGATCTACGAGGCCTTCAGCTTCCCCACCTTCACCGACGGCGTGAATGCCCTGCGCGCGGTGGAGCAGGCCGGCGCTGGCCCGACCGTCATGCGCCTGTCTGACGAGATCGAGTCCTCCGTGAACCTCACCAGCACCGACAACATCGGTGAGCAGGACGAGTCCGAGCACAACGGCTGCCTGGCCATCACCGTGTTCGAGGGCACCATCCAGCACGCCCAGTCGCGGCACCAGGAAACCCGCGCGCTCATGTTGGCCCATGGTGGCGAGTCCGTGGGCGAAGGCCCCGCCCGTAAGTGGGAGCAGGGTCGTTTCGGGGCGCCCGTGTTGCGGGATTCGTTGATCGACGCCGGTGCGTTGTGCGAAACCCTGGAAACCGCTACCGACTGGTCAAATGTGCCTGCGCTGAAGAAGGCAGTGGGCGGGGCGTTGGCAAAGACGCTCGTCAAGGATGGTTCGCCCGCGCTGATCATGTGCCACGTTTCGCACGTGTACGCCGAGGGCTGCTCCCTGTACTTCACTGTGGTCGGCGCGGCCGGCGAGGACCCGACGGCGCGGTGGAAGGCGGCGAAGAGTGCGGCGTCGGAGGCAATGACCGGAACCGGCGGAACGATCACGCACCACCACGCCGTGGGTACGGATCACCTGCCGTGGATGGGCCGGGAGGTCAGCGTGCTGGGCCTGCAGATCCTCAAGGCCGTGAAGAAGCAGCTGGACCCGGCGGGCATTCTGAACCCGGGTAAGACGTTTGACCTCAACGCGGCGGCGGCGCGTGAGTCCGCGGAGCGGTCGCTATGAGTGTGCCGGAGACGTTTCAGGTCGGCCACGCGCAGATCGGCACCGTTGCGCTGCTGACAAACCCGGCGGCGGGCAAGGGGTCGGCCGCGGATGCCGCCACAGTCGCTAGGGAACGGTTGAACAACCGCGGCGTGGACGTGGTGAGCATCCAGGGCGCCACGCCGGAAGCCTCGCGCAAGCTGGCCGCCGATGCGATCAACGACGATCGCGTGGATGCGCTGGTGGTGTGCGGCGGCGATGGGCTGATCAACTTGGCCCTCCAGGAGCAGGCGCAGTCCGGCAAGCCGTTGGGGATCATCCCCGCTGGTACGGGCAACGATCACGCGCGCGAGTACAACATTCCGCTGCATGCGGAGAAGGCTGCGGACGTGATTGCCGATGGGTTCTGGACGACCACCGACTTGGGCACCATGCGGGCGGACGCGCCGGATGTGGACCCGCACTGGTTCGGCACGATCGCGTGCGCGGGCTTCGATTCTTTGGTGAGTGACCGCACGAACAAGATCACGTGGCCGAAGGGGCGCAACCGCTACAACCTGGCGATTGTGTTGGAGTTCCTGAACTTCCACTCGCTGCCCGCGCGGGTGGTGCTGGATCCGGGGACGGACCAGGAGCGGGAGCTGGGCGACCGCGTGACGCTGTGCGCGATCGGCAATACCCGCACTTACGGCGGCGGCATGTACATCTGCCCGGATGCGAATCACCACGATGGGCTGTTCGATGTGACGGTCATGGGGCGCATGAACCGTGCCGAGGTGGTGTGGAAGTTCGGCAAGATCTTCCGCGGCAGCATCCGTGGGGAAAACGGCATCGAGATGTATCAGGCCAAGAAGGTGCGCGTGGAGATGGATGGCATCAACGGCTACGCGGATGGTGAGCTGTACGCACCGTTGCCGATGGAGGTTGAGGTTGTGCCGGGAGCGGGGAAGTACCTGGTGCCGCGGCCGTAGGCGGTGGGTGGCGCTGTGGGGGCAGCGCTGTGGATGCTACGCCTCCGCCTCCACGTCCTTGATATCCCGATCCAGCGGTGCACTCGGCACGGGCTGCGCTGCCGCGAACTGCGCTGCCACCACACCATCCGTGCGGCCGTTGTTCGGCGCTGGCGGGGTGTAGCGCTCGCCGGGCTCGCCGATGGTGGTGCCGAAGCCTACCTTGGGGGTGTGGCCGGTTGTTTCGGACGGTCCCTGGGCCTTCTTCTTGCCCGACCCACCTGTGACGGCGCGGACGACCTTGCTCGCAGTCTGCGGTGCGTAGACCTGCGGCAGCGTGAGAGCTGCGTGGCGTGCGGTGGTGGTCGCGCGATTGATGGCGGACTTGATGGGGTTGCTCATCGTCACTCGTTTTCTGGCGGTCGGTGGGCGGTTCTTGCTGCGCTCCATCTTAGCCGCCCGAGCCGATGAATCCCCTCGCGGCGCGCGCGTACGCCGACCGGACTCACCTAGCTGGCGAACGTCACTGCGGTGCCGGCCGCGCTGACGAGGATCACCGCCCCGTCGCCCAGCGATTGGTACGCTACGTCCACGCCGACCACCCCGTGCGCACCGAGTTCGATTGCCCTGTCCACCATCTCCGCGAGGGCGGATTCGCGGGCATTGCGGATCTCGCCTTCGTATGAACCCGAACGACCGCCCACTAAATTGCGGAAGGATGCGCCGATGTCCTTCAGAGCGTTAATGCCGGCGACGGTCTCGCCCGACACAACACGCAGGTAGTTGTTGATTTCGTGACCGTCGACGGTGTTGGTGGTTGTGACGAGCATTGCGGGCTCCCTTTCGGTTCTTCTGGTGCGGCCAACGTTGGCCTCGTGCTCCTTCTTACCTTCGACGCCACCCCCATGCACTTTCGCCTCGAAGTGTGCGATGGGGTTGGGCGGAGGGCTAAACAGGAAAGATTTAGGACTCGACCTTCGTAGGGGTTTGGATCAGGTCGAGGGTCACGTCGTCCAGCGGGTTAGCGAGGTCGAGCCTCATTTCAACGACTGATTTCGAACCGGCCATCGTAGTTTCTACCGCATCCCGGGGCGTTCCGGTGCCTACGTAGAAGAAAGACCTTCCTTCGAAATCATCCTTCTTTACGAAGATCGGGAGCTCATGTTGTCCAGCAGCGATCTCGCGTTCCAGTTTGGAACTGAGCGTCTTTCCGGAGCGAGTGAACCACCTTAGCGTCTCTCGAGACTCGAAGGCATCTTCGTACTGGGTGGTCGAAGAAATTTGAGAATCTTTGTGATAGGTAACGAAGATCGGGCACGTATTAGTATCCCGATCCAGCTTGTAGCCGAAAATACCTCCGTACTCATTCTTGCGCCAGTTCAACAAACGGCAGGCATCTTTACGTGTGTACTTTCTGCCGACAACGAGGGCGATAGCGCAATTATAGTCATGGCGGTTGGTGTGCAAGCCGGCGTCGATAACATCATCAACATGACGCTTAAACTCTGCGGAGTTCTGGTACTCCTGATAGAAATCTTCGTTGACTGAAAAGTAACTATCGGGGCCGGCTGATCGGTGAAAATCAGCCAACTTCACATGACCATATTTCTTCTGCTCAGGAGCGGTGAACCAATCGAGGCTGAAGATCTGCGTTAGACAGTTAATTGCGACTGAGTTCAGTGTTCCAGCAGGCGCTGGGGAACAGAATTTCGATAGGGCGATATCTAGGTCTGCTACAGATACCCGTTGGTGCTTCAATAGCTCCCTCAACAAGACCAATTCTTGAGGCCGTTTGCCGTTGAGGAACTCGTTATCAAGCAAATTCAGGTAGTAGGACTGCTTCTCTGTGGGGCCAGAATCCACCTTACCGATATGTTTTTGGAACTCCCAGAAGTTATTCAACCCAGCGGGATGCGTAGCGATAATGGTGGGATTCAGCTTCTCGCTAGTTGCAAAATCTAGGCGCATAGGTTGCCGGCCTAGAGCCGCTTCCAGCTGGCGATAAATCCGACACAGATTGACCATACTGTCAAGCTTCGTGTGATTGAGAGACTTGAGGATGCGCTGGTAGGAAATCTCGTCAACATTGACAGAGCTCAGCCCAAAGATGGTTCGAGACCTGCGTGCTGTCGCTAGTTCCTGCCGCAGTCCATCTTTGTCAAGATTCTTGTCCTCGAACAACGAAAGTGCGATGTTGTAATTGTTTTGGTAGTTGCCAACAAAGTCGATTACCCGGAGATGGGTCTTTCCCTTGAGTTTGCGTAGACCACGCCCAAGCTGCTGGGTAAAGATAATGGGCGACTGTGTTGGACGCATCATGACTATCTGGTTTACGCAAGGGATGTCAATACCCTCGTTGAAGATGTCAACAGTGAGAATGTAATCCAGTTGGCCGGATTCCAATTCCTTAACGATGTTAACTCTCGAGCTCATTGAATCGGTGCCCGTGAGGACTTTCGTGCGAAGCTTCCTTCCGTACACCTCTTTCTCATTGAGAAGCATTGAAAGCTCGTCTGCCTCAGTGGTAGAGGAACAGAACATGAGACCGTGAACATCGCGAGAAAGTCCGTAGATTCCCAAACAATCCACGAGATGTTCGACCCTCTCAGGGCTCACAAGCCTGGCTAGATCAGAACTCTCCGTAACGGTATTTCCATCGCTGTCCACGTAGTCGGTCACAGCCTGGTATGTGAATGGTACAAGCATCTTTTCTTCAAGAGCTTGCTGGAGCCGAATATTCTGCGCAACGTTATGATCAAATAGGCTGAAAACGTTGAAGCCGTCAGTTCTCTCCGGTGTAGCCGTCATGCCGAGTGTGAACTTAGCACTGAAGTGCTCCAAGATCTTTCGGTAAGACTGTGCTCCCGCGCGGTGCACTTCATCGATAATGATGAGATCGAAGTGATTCGGATCGATTGACTCGAGCGTATTCCTGTTGGTCAACGACTGGATGGTGGCGAACGTGTAATTTTGGTCTAGTTCTCGACGAGAACCAACAAATTTCCCGCATGTATCAGAGGACGCGTCTTCGAGGACTCGTTGGTACTCCTCGGTCGCCTTGTCGAGAATTTGTTCACGGTGGGCAATGAACAGCATCCGTTCGGGATTGAACTGTTGCGTGGCGAAAGCCGAGAGGATTGTTTTACCTGTACCTGTAGCCGAGACAATCAGCGCCTTCGATTCCCCAGCGAGCTCGAGCTTCTTTAACTCATCCAGCGTGTCGTTTTGCATCTTGTTCGGTACGAGTTTGCCATCAGGGACGACCTCCTCGCTGGCTCCATCGTCTGCGGCCGGGTTGGGTCGCGGGCGCCGGGTCTCGGCGTAGTGATCTATCCACTCTTGGGTAAGTGGTTCTGATTCACGATGGAGATGGTCGATAGCATTGTTGAGTTGATCAACGATATCGCCTCCAGGCAGTGCGGAAAACTGCATATTCCATTCGCTGTTTTCCAGCAGTGCTCCTCTCGTCAGATTGGAGCTGCCGATGATTGCCGTAGTGGCTCCCTCTTGCTCGAAGATGTAGCCCTTACTGTGGAAGGCATCCTTGTTCTTGAGAACACGTACTTCGACATTTTCTAAAGCCATCAACTCTTCGAAGGCTGCTGGCTCATTGAAGTCCAGATACGTGGACGTGTATATAGTTCCTTTTCTGCCCCTTGCCAGTTCAACGAGATCATTCTTTAGTTCGGCGATGGCGCTCGTTGTGATGAACGCGACGGAAAACTTGAACGTCGTACACCGTGCAAGTTCGTGCTGAATGGCGGCCTTCATCGTTATCGGTCCGGCATTAGCGATCAATCTCGGGTGAAAACCGCGATTAACGTCGCCTTCTCTATCCAAAAACCCGAAGTTCGTATCGGCCTTAATGGCATCTTCGGTGCTTAGCTTGGACCCGGTCTTGGTGATGATGTTATCGAGGCTCTCCATACTTGGACTATAGCCAAGGTACTGTGTTAGTGCTGGGCCAAAGTTAGGATTTGATGAAATACCATTCGTATTTCCGGAGCTATAGCGCGAGCATTCCCAACTTAGATCTGCTCGTTGACGATTTTCTTCACAGTCGGTACGTCAGCTGGAGCCCACTCGAGCGTCTCAAGCTCCTCGGGAGTGCACCAACGGACTTGCGCATGCTCGGTGAGTTCCGGTTCTCCTGAATCGAGGCTGGCATAGAACGTGGTCAGGATTACGATACCGAAGTCGTATTCGTGTTCAGTAGTTTCGATCTTGTCACCGATTTGTGCCGTGATGTGTAACTCTTCTTCGAGTTCCCGGGCCAGTGCTTCCTCGGGAGTTTCGCCCTTTTCGATCTTTCCACCGGGAAACTCCCACAAGCCGCCCAGAGACATATCTGTGCCTCGTTGAGCTGCCAGGATCTTCCCATCTCGAAGGAGGACCGCACCAACAACATTAATTCTCTTCATAGCTTCTCCAGCATATCCAATCTCATTACTGGATATCGTGGAAGCATGTCTCACCACACCGAACAAGCTGACCAGAATCCGCATCGCCGGTTGCCCTCTGACCTCCGCGAAGCCATCCGCGCCGCTCGCTGCGTGAACTTCTTCACCGGCGCTGGCATGAGCGCCGACTCCGGCCTTGACACGTTCCGCGATGCCCAAACCGGCATCTGGTCCCACGTCGATCCGCAGGCCATGGCTAGCCTCTCGTCCTGGGCGCGGGACCCCGATCCCATGCTCGCTTGGTACCTGTGGCGCGGCACCCTCTGCCGCCGTGCGGAACCAAACCCTGGCCACCGAGCAATTGGTGAATGGTCGCGGCGTGATGGCGTCGAAGTTAATGTGACAACCCAAAACATCGACGACCTGCACGAGCGAGGTGGGGCGGACAACATCGCCCACCTCCACGGCAGCCTGTTCGCGTACCGTTGCTCCATCTGCGGCAAGCCCGCTGCAACCCCCGAGTTGCCAGAAGAGCAAGTCGAGCGCGTCACCCCACCCGCCTGCAGTCTGTGCGGGAACCCCGTGCGACCCGGCGTGGTGTGGTTCGGGGAATCCCTGCCGCAGAAAGAGTGGGAGCGCGCCGAACGGTGGATGCGGGAGGCGGATCTCGTGGTGATCGTCGGCACCTCCGGCGTGGTGTGGCCTGCCGCTGGCTTGCCCGCCATCGCGGCGCGACAAGGCACGCCCATCGTGGAGATCTCGCCGGCCGATACGGACCTCACCGACCTGGCCACGTGGTCGATCCGCGCTACGGCTGCTGAGGGTGTGCCGGCGCTGCTCGCCGCCCTCGACGACCAGCCTCTCGACAACTCGGTCCCCGGCAACCCAGCCGACTAACCGCCCCCACAAAAGTCCGATAGACTGCCCCACATGAAGGGTGAGGAAATTATCAGGGCCGTGACCTGGCACGATGCCTTGGAAGGCTTGAAAGTATTCGTCATCGGACTGGCCATCGCCGCCGTCGTGTGGTTCCTCGTGGGCCTGTTCCTCAAGGCGCGGCACCGCGGCGAAAGCTCCCGGCGCGTCCTGGGCAAGCTCGTGTTCTGGATCGGCGCGATCATCGCGTTGCTCGCCGCCCTCACCGTCATCTTCCCCTCCATCAACCCCGTGGACGTCCTCGGTGGCCTGGGCGTTGTCTCCATCGCCGCCGGTATTGCCTTCCAAACGGTGCTGGGCAACATGTTCGCCGGCATCGTCATCCTCAGCCGCGATCAGTTCCGCGTGGGCGACCAGGTCAAAGTTGAGGACAACGGTGGCACCATTACCGCTATCCATTTGTCGTCGACGACCATACGCCGCTTTGACGGTCAGCTGGTGATCGTGCCGAATACCGTGATGCACTCCAGCCAGATCATCGTGCAGACCGGGTTCGAGACCACGCGCGCGACCGTCCCGGTGGCGATCTCCACGTCGGCCGATCTGGAACGCGCCCGCACCGTAGCCGAAGAAACCATGCGCGGGCTCGACCTAGTCCTTAACGACCCGCAGCCGCGCGGCCTCTACACCACCGTGGGCGTGGAAGACGTGACTCTCGAGCTCATCTTCTGGTCCGGTTCCACCCGCCTGGAAGCCCGCGAGGCCACCGATGCGGTCATCACCGCCGTGATGCAGGCCTTCGCTCGGGAGGAAATTCCGCTGTCCACCAGCCCATTCTCCGACCTGCTCAGTAGGTCGTCCGAGCCCGCGAAAACCGCCCGCACCCAGGCCAATGGCGAAGCCCCGCCGCCGAGCAAGATCGCGGGCGCGAAGAAGCCGAAGCGCCGCTAGCGCACCCGCTACCGCACCACCGTCTTCGGGACCTCGTAGGTCGGGTCAAACATCTGCGCCTCCAGCTCCGGCGCAAGCGTTTCCGCGAACACGTTCGTGTAGTGGTGCGCGTCGCGGTAGACCACCATGTTGCCGATGATCCCCGGGCACCAGCCGTCCTCGCACACACCTGCGGTGACGTCCAGCAACGTGACATCCAGCCCCGCATACGCCGCGATGGACGGATCCACCGGCCGCAGTGACTCACCCGCCGGCGTGCCGCACACGGCGTTGATCTCCTCGACTTCCTCCGCCGTGGGCGTGCCCGGCGTTGCGAGCCCGGGGAAATCCTTGCCGCGGTGGGTCGGGCCGATCCCCGGGAACTTGCCATCCATCATTTCCGCCACGCAGGTGCGCATGTTCAGCCAATCGTTGCCGGCGGGGAGCATGTGCCACGGGTTGTCGCGGATGAGGTAGCTGTGAATTCCCCAGTCGGTGAACTTCTGCACCGTCTTCACGTATTCTTTCGGCACAATTTCCGGCCCGTTGCCCGCGATGGTCGTGGGCCGCGTCCCAGTCATGAAAATACCCAGCTCCGGCGGGTTATTCTTGATGTACTGCATGGCCTTTTTCGACCATTCGCGGCAGTCCGGGTAGTCCTCGCCGTTCCACAGCGTCACGTTCGCGTTGATGGGGCAGCCCATCTTCAGCACCGGCTCGAACCGGATGCCCTTGCGCTTGCCGATGATGTCCAGCGCCGGCAAGTAGTGCTCGCTGTGGCTGCCGCCGATAACGTAGAGGGTCTTGCCATTCGGGTCACCATAGGCGCAATCCTCCTGGCTCCTATTGAACCCCTTCTTGGTGGCCACGAATGTGCCCTCGAAGCCGGTGAAGCACTGGTCTTGCTGCGTTGGGGGCAGCAGACGTTCAAAGTCGTCTAGCGGCGGGATTAGCGGCATGTCCGCCGGCACTTTGTCGCCATCGAGGAACGCCTCGGCGCCGGGATACAGCCCGCGTTCCTCGGCCAGCGCCCATAGCTCTTCGTTGCCCATGGCGATACGTCGCTCGATATATGTTGGCGACGCCACAACGCTCAGCGCCACCACGATGATCGCGGAGCCATAGATCGCCTTGGGTCGGGCGGCAAAGGAGCGCTTCCAATAAGTCGGATTGGTCAGCACTCTGCTGCGGGCTGGCTTGCCTTTCTGGCGCAGCGGGGTTTCTACGAGCTTGTGCGACAGCCAGGCCAGGACCACGCTGGCTCCGATCACCGATAGTCCAATGGCTGGGGTGACCGTTGGGGCGTCGAAGTGGTTCATGACCAGCACGAGCAGCGGCCAGTGCCACAGGTACAGGGCGTAGGAGATGCGGCCGAAGAATTGGAACGGCGAGGTCTCCAGCAAGCGGGTAAGGCCAACTGGGGTGCCGGACGAGCCCGCGATGACCACCAGCAACGCACCGCCGAGGGGCAGCAGCGTGAGGGGGCCGGGGAAGGTCTGTGCGCCGTTGACGACCCATCCGGTCATGACGATCATCGCGAGGCCGACCACACCCATGACGCGGCGCAGCCACGCCGGGATGGGCCCCATCTGTGCCGCGCCTTTATCCCGGCGCAGAATAACCAGGCCGACGAGGCCACCCAGGCCGATCTCCCAGAAGCGAGAGAGGGAGGAGTAGTAATTGAGGTCCTGGTCAACGGCGTTGAGGTAGATCGCGTAGCAGAACGAGGCGACCGTGGCGGCGGAGACCACAACGATGACGGCGGGGCGGGCGAGCCGGCGGAAGATCAGCGCGATCAGGGTGATGACCAGCAGCGATGCCACGTAGATCTGCAGCTGCGCGGACATCGACCAAAGGTGTTGGAAGGGGCTGACCGTGGTGCGGATGGCGGTGTACTCGCGCCCGGAGAAGGCGAGTTTCCAGTTGATGACGTAACCGAGGGAAGCGGCGGCGTCGCTGGCCATGGTCTGGTGCACCAGCCGATTCATGAGCAGCAGGCTGGCTGCGAGCGTGGAGGCCACGACCACGGCCAACAGCGGAAATAGGCGTCGCAGCATCCGGATGAGGGACTGCACCAACGTCAGACCCTTGGGGTTGCGCGCGTTGGCCAGCTGCGAGGAGAAGAAGAAAATGCCGCCGAGCAGCAGGAACACGTCCACGCCGGCAGAGACGCGGCCAACGAAAACGTGGAAGATGACCACCAGGGCGATGGCGACGCCACGCAGCCCCTCGATGTCGTAGCGCATGGAGGAGCGGGCCGCGGGTGCAGCGCTTGTTGCAGGTACAGTGCTGGGCGCTGCGGAAGTTTCTGGTGGTGCCGGGGTCATAACGGGGAGTTAGTGTATTGACCCCCGTGGGTTTAGTCGAACCAGGTGTCCTCGAGGGTGAGTGCCTCGGAGGGGTCGGGCTGCTGCTGGGCGGTGGTCACGTAGCGCGCGGCGTGGGCGATGAAGCCGCGGGATTGTTCCTCCGTGAGCTCGCGGCGCACCTTGGCCGGAACGCCCGCGGCAAGGCTGCGCGCCGGAATCTCCTGGTCTTCTAGGACGATGGCGCCGGCGGCGATGAGCGAGCCTGGCCCGATCGTGCAGCGCGAGAGCAGCGCGGACTTCATGCCCACGAGGGTGCCCGCGCCCACGTGGCAGGCGTGCACGAGGGCGAGGTGGCCCACGGTGACGTCGTCCTCAAGGACACAGTCCGATTCGCTTTCGGTGTGCAGCACGCAGTTGTCCTGGATATTGGTGCGCTCGCCGATGCGGATGGCGCCCACGTCGCCGCGCAATACGCAGCCGTAGAACACGGAGGAATCGGCGCCGATCTCAACGTCTCCGATGATGGTGACGCCAGGAGCGATGTATGCGCTGCGGTGGATGCGTGGGGTCTTGCCGTTGAACGGCAGGATCAAGGGGCTGTTCATGCTTCTCATGCTAGCCGTGCATGGCACGATGGGAAGGCATGAATGCCATCACCATTCTCGTTGTTCACCACAGTCCCACGCCCACCGCCCGTGGCATCGCTGACACGGTGCTGACCGCTGCCCGCGAGGCGGCCGCCGAGGTTGCGGAATCCATGGGGGACGCATGTCAGGTGCGGATCGTCGAGCGCGCCGCCTTAGAACCCGACGTGGAGGAGCTCCTCGCCGCAGATGCCGTGATCCTCGGTACAACGGCCAACTTCGGGTACATCTCTGGGGCGTTGAAGCACTACTTTGATTCCACGTTCGTCGCCGCGCACGAGCCGACCGCGGGGTTGCCCGTGAGCTGGTGGATCCGTGGAGGGTACGACACCGCCGGGGCGGAGAAAGCCATGCGCAGCCTGACCACGGGGATGAATTGGGAAATTGCCGCCGAACCGGTCGAGTTCGTCGGCGATCCCAGCGAGCACGCTGACCAGTTAATCACCATGGCTCAATCCGTGGTCGGTGCGGCCGTTATGGCGTCGGAAAAAGAAAAATAGGCGGACTTACTTGGCGTCCGACAGAGCGTAGGCGGCGCCGGCGGCCACGGCGGTCACCGTGATAACGGCCGGCCACGAGCCCATCTTCTTCGCTAGCGGGTGAGACGCGCCGAAGGCGAGCGTGTACAGAGCGGTCAGGCCAGCGGCGGTGCCAGCGCCAGCCTTGGCGTTCCACGACCGGGCGGCGTAGCCACCAGCGGCAGCGAGGATCACACCACCGAGCGGGCGGATGCCGGTCTCGCGGGCGGTCAGCCATCCGCCAACCAGGCCGGTGACAACCACAGCCGCGGTGTTGACCTCGCGGGCGGGCTTGAGTGTCGTGGTTGGCTTCAGCTTTTCTAACGTATCCTTGGACTTGTTCTTTTTGAAGATGCTCATGGGTGCGATCGTACCCTTGAAGCCATGTGCAGCGACTGCACAAGCTCGCCTTCAGGGCATAGACTCAGGGAATAAGAAGGAGGAGCTTCGGATGAGTAGTCAACTCCCAGAAGAACCCCACGCAATCCACACTCGGCTCACAAAGCTGTGGGGCATCGACAAGCCCATTATCGGCGCGCCCATGGCTGGGCGATCGGGTGGGCACCTCGCCGCTGCTGTGAGTCGCGCCGGGGGACTGGGCATGATCGGCGTCGGCGCGGCAACCAGTGCTGAGTGGATCAAGGACAATGCGTCCATCGCGGCCGAGGCAGGCCCCTACGGAATCGGCCTGATGCTGTGGGCTCAGGACGATGCGCCGGAGCAGTGGGAGGCCGTGCTGGAGGCGCGGCCCACGGTGGTGTCTCTGGGGTTCGGCGACCCATTGCCGTACGTGGAGCAGGCGCACAAGGCCGGAATCTCGGTGGTCGCGCCGGTCAATGACTTGGCACAGCTCCGCCAAGCGCTCGATGCCGAGGTGGATGCCATCTGTATTCAAGGCACCGACGCGGGCGGGCCCACCGGCCGGATCGGCACCATGCCGCTCATGCAGTTGGTGCTGGATTACATCGAGGTCAACGCGCCGGGCATTCCCACTGCCGTTGCTGGTGGCATTGGCAGTGGCCGTGGCGTGGCGGCGTGCTTGGCTGCGGGTGCCGATGCTGCGTGGGTGGGGACGGCGCTGTTGGCGTCGCCCGAAGCACTCGGATCGGACGAGCTCCGTGCCGCAGCGGTGCGGGCAACGAGCGACCAGACGGTGCTGACGGACATTTATGACCGCGCCGAAGGCCAAAAGTGGAACACGGACAAGTGGCCCACGCGTACAGTGAGAAATTCTTTCGTGGACATCTTCGGGCCGATGTCTGAATCCGGTGACGTGACGGATGCAGAACTGCGCGATGCGCGTGGCGAGGGAGGGGACTTCTCGGAGGATCTCAAGCTTCACGCCGGGCAGGGGATCGGGCTGCTGCGCGCGGAGTTGAGCGCCGAAGAAATAGTTAGAAAACTCAACGATGATGCCTACCAATATTTGCGTAGGGGCACATTACCCTGCGTAAACTGAGGTCATGGCTAAGAAGAACGTTAAGAAATTTACGAAGTACCTCCGCATCGACCGCGTCCAGAACTGGACGGACGAGGATAAGAAGCAGCCGAAGCTGTACCTCATCGACAGCATCTGGCCGGTGGGCGTGCGCAAGGAGCGCCTGGCGCTGCAGGGCTGGCCCAAGGAGCTCGCGCCCAGCGAGGAGCTGCGCAAGCGCTTCCAGGGAACCAGCGACGAGCCCACCCTGGGATACAAGGAGTTTTCCGCTGAATATCAAACCGAGCTCGACCAGCGACTCGAGAATGGCGAGTTGGATGAGATTCTGCCGGAGCTGAAGCAGGGTCTGAAGAAGACGCACAAAAAGATCAAGAAGAAGCAGAAAAAGGGAAAATCTCTCAAGAAGAAGGACAAGAAGCGGGGAATCGTTCTTCTCTACACTGCGCGCGACGAAGATAATCAGCACGCGAAAATCCTCAAAAAGTGGCTGAAGAAGAACCTCTAACGGGAGCGCTGCGCCTGCCTGCTGGTTGGCCGTGGTGCCCAATTTTGGCAAATTTAGCTTAAGAATTGATTAAGATTTCGCGTCGTTAACGAAAATGTTGTGTCAGCTATTGCATTTTCCGCAATGGTTTGCGCTAAAATATGACCTATGACTACACAATTTCTTGCAGAGGCAAGCACTCAGATTCTTGCCGCTTCCGGTACTCCTGCTCTCGGCTTCATCGGCTGGATCATCATCGGCGGTCTCGCCGGTTGGATCGGCTCTAAGGTAATGGGCACCGACGCCCAGATGGGCGTCATCGCCAACATCATCGTCGGTATCATCGGTGGTTTCCTCGGTGGCTGGATCCTGACCCTGTTCAACATCGGCAACGGTGGCTGGATCTGGAGCTTCCTGACCTGTCTGCTGGGCGCCGTCGTCCTGCTGTGGATCCTCAAGCTGATCTTCGGCAACAAGCGCTAAGCAGCCAACATCCCCCCGTTCCTACGACGTCATCCGCGGTTCCTGTCTAAGGATCCGCACACACTTGCTTCGTGAGAATGAAGGCCCGCACTTCGGTGCGGGCCTTTTTGCATGGCTCTTCACTCTACGGATTCTCCGGCCAGTCATGCTTGGGGTAGCGCCCACGCATGTCCTTACGGACACCCTGGTACGACCCATCCCAAAAGCTCGCCAGATCATCCGTCACCGCCACCGGCCGTTGCGCCGGCGACAGCAGATGAAACTGCACCGTCCGCCCAGCGATTATTGGCGATTCGCGCAACCCAAAGCAGTTCTGCAGCTTTGTCGCCACCACGGGCGGACCGGGCGGATTGTCGGGGTCCGTGTACGCGCTGAGCTCGGGGTACGTCACCTTCGCCCGTCGACCGTTCGGCAGCTCGATCGTTGCCGGAGCCACCTGATCGACCGGCTGATCCCACGGCAGAACCCCTTTAAGCAGCTGCATAACGTCGGGCGATCGGCCCGCCGCAAGGTCGTCCACCACGTAGCTCACCACTGTGTCCGGCAGCCCTTTCGTCAGATCCGGATATCCGACGACGCCACCAGCATGCCCACATTGCACCCTCCGCAGGAACTCCAGGGTTGCCTGCGACAAGGGAATGAGGTCCCCGCCGAGCATCGCCTGCTCGCTGGGCTGGCCGCCAGCGCTGGCTACCGTGAGGACGCGGTGCAGAGCTTCGCGTAGGGCCTCGCGCGTCTCCTCCGCGGTGGGCTGCACCGGCCGGGAGGACAGTTCGAGTGCGCCGAGGGCCGTGACTTCGCGGGCTTTGGCCTTTCGGGCGGAACCGTCCCAGGTGACCACCCGGGTTGTTGCCACGCCGGTTCCCACGGCGCGCTGGGCCAGCTCGAAGGGGAGGGGGAGGGCTGAGCGGATGACGGCCCCCGTGCCGTCGCCGGTATTCGCCTTCGCGACATCCGCAATGGCGTACCAGTGGTCGGGGGAGGCTGGTGGCGTCGAACGAAAAGAGGCGGCGGAGCCGCCCACGGTGGCCACGCGATCGCCGCCAGCGGTGACCCGGCCGATGAGGTGCGGGAAAGCACAGGCCACGGTGTAGGCGATGGCGTCGGTGCCGGTGAGCTCGGCAGACGAATGGTTGGCTACATCGCGGAGCGAGCGGACGAAACGGCGGACCGTAGGATGGCGGCGATCCGCGCGCGCCACGGCCTGCGGCAGGTTATCGGGCACGCGGCCCTGCTCGAGGAGGAACAAGACAACGGCGACGGTCACGGGATCCACCAGCTCGGACGCACGCAGACCGCCCCGGGCCAAGTGCGGATCCATCGGCAGGCGGGCAAGGGTGCGGCCAAGATCGGTAACCTCACCGGATGCTGTGACGGCGCCCAGCAGCTCCAGTTGGCGCTGAGCAGCGGCGGCCGACGCGGCGGGGAAAGAATCGGGCAGCGGCAGGTCAGCGCCTCCCGGTGCGCCCCACACCGCGCAGTCCAGCAGGGCGCCGGTGAGATCGGCGGTGGCGACCTCCGGCGCGGAAAACGCGGGGAGCTTCGGGTACTCCTCGGCGGTGATGCAGCGGAACACCGTGCCGGGGCCCTCGCGGCCGGCGCGACCGGCGCGCTGTGTGGCGGAGGCCTGGGAGGAAAGTTCGGTGACCAGCACGTTCATGCCGCGGGAGGAATCGCGGCGGTTGACGCGCGAGAGGCAGGAATCGACCACGACGCGCACGCCGGGGATGGTGAGCGAGGACTCTGCGACGTTGGTGGCGACGATGACCCGGCGGGCGGGGGAGTCGGTTGAGGTTGGAGCGGAGCCGGCGTGGGTGGTGCCGCGGACGATGGCGGCCTGCTCGTCGGCGCTGAGCTGGCCGTGCAGGGCGACGGCCGGGATGCCCGTGCGCTGCGTGACGAGGTCCGCGACCAGTTCGGTGCCGCGGATCGTGGGGACGAAGGCGAGGAGGTCGGCGGGGTGCGTGTCGGTGGCGTCAGTGCGGGTTTCGGTGGCGGCGAGGGCCTCCACGACCGCCGATGCCACGATGTCCTCAATAGACCCCGGCTGCCCGGGCCGAGCCCGGCGCTGCCGCGCGGTGATGGTGGTAGCCGAGGTAGCGTAATGAATATCGAGGGGATGGATGGGAGACTCGACCGCCACGACTGGGGCGGCGAGCACGTCGGCGAACGCGGGGGCATCCACGGTTGCGGACATGGCCACGACCAGCAGGTCCTCCCGAAGCTCGCGCAGTTGGGCGAGCATGGCGAGAGCGAGGTCAGTATCGAGGGCGCGCTCGTGGACTTCGTCGAGGATGACGGCCGCCACGCCCGTCAGGTCGGGATCGTTGAGCAAACGCCGGAGCAACACGCCTGCGGTGACGAACTCGATGCGCGTGTCGCTGGTCACGGACGATTCGCCGCGAACCGTGTACCCGGCGATCGGAGTTTGCGATAGCTCGTTGATCCGCGCCGCGCTGGAGCGGGCGGCCACGCGCCGGGGCTGGGTGACAACGACGCGGGGGAGCGCGGCGTGGTGCTCGTCGGTAGTGGCGTTGGCATCGACGAAGCCCAGCACGATCCCCGGCGCCAGCGTGGTCTTGCCCGTTCCGGGCGGAGACTGTACGACCGCCGCGCCCGCCGAGGTCAGCGCGCGCTGCAGATCGTCCGTGGCGGCAGCGAAGGGCAGGTGCGCTGCCGCCGACGTGCGAAGATACGCCGGCGTTGCGCCCGAACTGTCGGTGGAGGCCACGGATGCACACATGCCACTGATGCTATCCGGACGTTTGCGGGGGCGGACACTGTGCCCCGCAGTGCCCCCGCTGCACCGCACTGTGCGTCCTACTGCGAACGCTACTGTGAACGCGGTTATCCACAGGCGCCGAGTTATCCACAGCCACCCCGTCCCACCCGCAGCATTCAGCGCTGCGCAACGACCACGGCGGGTTAGGCTTGGGCGAGCACGTCACAGCACACAGATCGAGCACACAGATCCCGTCCAACGTCCAGCACAACCAAGGAGCACCTCCGTGATCGACGATCACCTCACCCCCTCACCGACCGGTCAGCTCATCGACTCCGAGGGCGTCGCCCGACCACCGTGGGCCTACCGCAGCGATGCAGAACTCGACTACTACGACAACGAGTGGGGCCGCCCCGTCATTACCGAGCACGGCCTGCTGGAGCGCATCACCCTGGAAGGATTCCAATCCGGCCTGTCGTGGGCCACCGTATTGCGCAAGCGCCGCGATTTCCGATCGGTGTTTTCTATGTTCGACGCCACCAGGATCACCGCCATGACCGAGTCCGATAGGGAAACAGCCCTGTCGGATGCACGGTTGATCCGCAATCCGCAGAAACACCGGGCGCTGTACGTCAATGCCCAGGCCACCGTGGAGTTGCGGGACGATCCGGACTATCAGAAGCTCCCCGCAGATGCCCCGGCCTACCGAATCCTGGGCGGCGCTGCGGAGCGCCTTGCGCCGGGGTTGCCCGTGCTGGTGTGGTCTTTTGTCCCAGAGGTCGAGCAGCGCCCAGCGTCGCTGGAGGAGATCCCCACAACCTCGCCGGAGGCGAAGGCGCTGGCGAAGGCGCTGAAGTCCCACGGATTTAGCTTTGTGGGCCCCACCACCTGTTATGCGTTGATGCAGGCCATCGGGATGGTCAACGATCGGGTCGATGAAGGGGAGGGCTCAGCTGCCGGGTGCTGACCGGCAGCGGGGGGAGTGCATGTTTCGAGCATGTTAACTACGGCTGGATCTATGGCTGTGGAGTATGCAACGGGGCTCTATGCGATTAAAGTGCTTATCAAAATGTGAGTAATGCATCCCAAAGATGAGTTGCCTGTGAGGGTCGCGCGTCGTTCGTTCATCCGACTCAGGAAATAAGGCTCACCTAATTTTGCTGGTAACGGTCGCTAGGGTCACTCTAGTTACCTGTCCCAACGGCGATCGTGATCTGAGTCCGCACAGTCCGTGTTTTTGAATCAGATCACAACCGCTACGGCAAAATTATTTGCATATACACAACGCCGCTGTTTTTGTGACGAGAGTAAGGCCACAGATCATGAATAACTACCCAGCACGCCAGGGTCTCTATGATCCGCAATTCGAGCATGATGCGTGTGGTGTCGCCTTCGTGGTGGACATGCATGGCCGCGCCAGCCGAGACATTGTGGATAAGGGCATCCAGGCACTGGTCAATCTGGATCACCGCGGCGCCGCAGGTGCCGAGAAAAACACCGGCGACGGCGCGGGCATCCTTATTCAGATCCCTGACCGCTTCTACCGCGAAGAAATGGCTGCTCAGGGCATCGAGCTGCCGCCCGCAGGCCAGTACGCCACTGGTATCGCCTTCCTCCCGAACTCGCGCATGGCGGCCCTCGAGGCCGTCCGCGATGTCGAGCAGATCGTCAAGGAAGAAGGGCTGAAGCTCATCGGTTGGCGCGACGTGCCAGTCGACGATTCCTCCCTAGGCGCCATCGCCCGCGATGCCGAGCCGCTGTTCCACCAGCTCTTCGTGGCTTGCGACGACGAGAACGGCAAGCCCCTCGAGGGGCTTGAGCTGGACCGTCGCGCATGGTTCGTTCGCAAGCGCGCCGAGCGCGAGCTGGGCCGCCGCGGCGCAGGCTCCGGCTCCGGTGGCGACACGGTGTACTTCCCGTCCCTGTCCTCCCGCACCGTGGTGTACAAGGGCATGCTCACTACCCCGCAGCTCCGCGAGTTCTACCTCGACCTGCAGGACGAGCGCCTGGAATCCGCCCTGGCGATCGTGCACTCCCGCTTCTCCACCAACACCTTCCCCTCCTGGCCGCTGGCTCACCCGTACCGCATGCTCGCCCACAACGGCGAGATCAACACCGTGCGCGGCAACGAGAACTGGATGCGCGCCCGCGAGTCCCAGATCCACTCCGAGATCCTGGGCGACCTCGACCGCGTGCTGCCGATCTGCGACCCGGATGGTTCCGACACCGGCCGTTTCGACGAAGCGCTAGAGCTGCTGCACCTTGGCGGCCGCAGCCTGCCGCACGCCGTGCTCATGATGGTTCCGCAGGCATGGGAGCGCAACGAGAACGTTGACCCCCAGGTCCGCGCCTTCTACGAGTTCCACTCCACCTTCATGGAGCCCTGGGACGGCCCGGCTGCCCTCGCCTTCACCGATGGCACCATCATCGGCGCCACCCTGGACCGCAACGGTCTGCGTCCGGGACGCATCTGGATCACCAAGGATGGCCTCGTCGTCATGGCGTCCGAAGCCGGCGTGTTGGACATCCCCGATTCCGACATCGTGGAGCGCACCCGTGTGGAACCCGGAAAGATGTTCCTAGTCGATACCGCCCGGGGCTGCGTCGTCAGCGATGAAGAAATCAAGGAAAAGCTGGCTTCCCGCCCGTTCCAGCAGTGGGTCGATGACAACCTGGTCCGCGGCGACGAGCTCCCCGAGGCCGAGACCATCGAAATGAACCACGAGCGCACCGTGCTGCGCCAGCGTGTGTTCGGCTACACCGAGGAAGACATCGAGACGCTCGTGCGCCCGATGGCTGCCGTCGGTGCCGAAGGCATCGGCTCCATGGGTACCGATACTCCCATCGCCGCTCTGTCCAACCGTCCGCGCATGCTGTACGACTTCTTCGCGCAGCGCTTCGCCCAGGTCACCAACCCGCCGCTGGATAGCTACCGCGAGAAGATGGTGACCAGCATGTTCACCCACCTGGGTGCGCAGGCCGACCTGCTCAACCCGGGGCGCGACGCGGCACACCGCATCCACCTGGATACCCCGATCATCCGCAACCAGCTGCTCGCCAACCTCAAGGGTCTTAGCGAGTACAAGAAGTATGGCGCCTTCAAGACCGTCACCATCTCCGGCCTGTACCCGGTTGCCCACGGCGGCCGCGGCCTCAGCCAGGCCATCCAGCGGGTGCGCCGCGAGGTGTCCCAGGCCATCGCCGACGGTGCCACCATCGTGGTGATCAGCGACCGTGAGTCCAACGAGCGCCTGGCGCCCATCCCGTCGCTGCTGCTGACTTCTGCCGTCCACCACCACATGGTCAATGAGAAGACCCGTACGTGCGCGTCCTTGGTCGTCGAGACCGGTGACGCCCGCGAGGTCCACCACATGGCCATGCTGCTGAGCTTTGGTGCGGACGCCATCAACCCGTACATGGCTCTGCAGACGATCCACGACCTGGCAGCCGAAGGGCGCCTTGGTGACGTCGACGCCGAAACCGGCGAGGATAACTTCATCAACGCCGCCACCACGGGTGTGCAGAAGGTGATGTCCAAGATGGGTATCGCCACCGTGGCCAGCTACCGCGGTGCGCAGCTCGCCGACGTCACCGGCTTGCACCAGAACCTGCTGGACGAGTACTTCACGGGTGCCTTCAGCCCGATCTCCGGCATGGGTCTGGAAGAGATCGCCGGCGACGTGGCTGCCCGGCACCGCGAGGCCTTCCTGCCCCGCCCGGAGGAGCAGGCTCACCGCGAGCTGGAAATCGGCGGCGAGTACAAGTGGCGCCGCGAAGGCGAGTACCACCTGTTCAACCCGGAGACCGTATTCAAGCTGCAGCACGCCACCCGCACGGGCCAGTACCGCATCTTCAAGGAGTACACCGAGAAGGTCAACAACCAGTCCGAGCGCCTGGCAACCCTGCGCGGCCTGTTCAAGTTCAACTCCAACCGCCCGCCGGTGCCGATTGAGGAAGTGGAGCCGGTCAGCGAGATCGTCAAGCGCTTCGCCACCGGCGCGATGAGCTATGGGTCCATCTCCGCCGAGGCGCACGAGACGCTGGCTATCGCCATGAACCGCCTCAAGGGCATGTCCAACTCCGGTGAGGGTGGCGAGGATCCTGCTCGTTTCGAGCCGGAGGCCAACGGTGACTGGAAGCGCTCCGCCATCAAGCAGGTCGCATCCGGACGCTTCGGTGTGACCAGCCACTACCTCAACAACTGCACGGACATCCAGATCAAGATGGCCCAGGGCGCAAAGCCCGGCGAGGGCGGCCAGCTGCCCCCGCACAAGGTCTACCCCTGGATCGCCGAGGTGCGCGTGACCACCCCGGGCGTGGGCCTGATCTCCCCGCCGCCGCACCACGATATCTACTCCATCGAGGACTTGGCTCAGCTCATCCACGACCTGAAGAATGCCAACCCGGATGCGCGCATCCACGTCAAGCTCGTTGCCGAGCAGGGCGTGGGCACGGTCGCCGCCGGTGTGTCTAAGGCGCACGCTGACGTGGTGCTCATCTCCGGCCACGATGGCGGCACGGGCGCATCCCCGCTGACCTCGCTGAAGCACGCCGGCGGTCCCTGGGAGCTCGGCCTGGCCGAGACCCAGCAGACCCTGCTGATGAACGGTCTGCGTGACCGCATCACCGTGCAGTGCGACGGCCAGCTCAAGACCGGCCGCGACGTTGTGGTGGCAGCCCTGCTGGGTGCCGAGGAGTTCGGCTTCGCGACCGCCCCGCTGGTGGTCACGGGCTGCATCATGATGCGCGTGTGCCACCTGGATACCTGCCCGGTGGGCGTGGCTACCCAGAACCCGGACCTGCGCAAGCGCTACAAGGGCCAGGCCGAGCACGTGGTGAACTTCTTCAAGTTCATCGCCGAGGAGGTGCGCGAGTACCTCGCCGAGCTGGGCTTCCGCAGCATCGAAGAGGCCGTGGGCCACTCCGAGTGCCTCACCGGCGGCTCGATGGCCGTGGAGCACAAGACCGCTGGCAAGCTGGATCTCAGCCCGATCTTTGAGCGCCCGGACAGCCCGTTCATGTTCCAGGACCTGCACTGCACCAAGGAGCAGGACCACAGCCTGGACAAGGCTCTGGACAACCAGATCCTCGCCGACGTGGAGGACACCATCCGCGAGGCAGCCAAGGGCAACGATGTGTCCATCACCCGCAGCTACCCGATCACCAACGTCAACCGCACGGTGGGCACGATGACCGGCTCGCTGATCTCCCGCGTGGCTGGCCGCGAAGGCCTGGCACCGAACACGGTGAACCTGGAGTTCACCGGCTCGGCCGGCAACTCCTTCGGCGCCTTCACCACGCACGGCATGACCCTGACCCTCAATGGCGATGCCAACGACTACGTGGGCAAGGGCCTGTCCGGTGGCCGGATCATCATCCGCCCGTCTGAGGACAACGCTTCCGGCGACGCCTCCACGGATGTCATCGCCGGTAACGTGCTGGGCTTCGGCGGCGTGGAAGGCGAAATGTTCATCCGCGGCACCGTGGGCGAACGCTTCTGCGTACGTAACTCTGGCCTGACCGCAGTGGTCGAGGGCATCGGCAATCACGGTTGTGAGTACATGACCGGCGGCCGCGTGATCGTCCTCGGCAAGGTGGGCAACAACTTCGCGGCCGGTATGTCCGGCGGCATCGCCTACCTGCTCGATGACGGCACGGACGTGGAGAGCCGGATCAACAAGGATCTGGTGGACATCGAACGCATCACCGACGAAGAAGAACTGCACTGGGTGGAGGAGACCATCGCCACCCACCGCGAACTCACCGGATCTACTGTTGAGGTAGATGCGGCCAAGCTGATCAAGATCATGCCGCGGGATTACGCCCGCGTTCTGGATGCCATCGCGCGTGCAGAAGCTGCAGGATTGGACAAAGACGGCGTTGCCGCCGCAATCATGGAGGAAGTGAACTAATGGCTGATCCACGCGGATTCCTTAAGCATGGGCGCGAAGCAGCAGCACACCGCCCCGTTCCCCTGCGCCTCATGGACTGGAACGAGATCTACGAAGACTTCGCAGATGACAAGGTCCAGGTGCAGGCCAGCCGCTGCATGGACTGCGGCATCCCGTTCTGCCACGATGGCTGCCCGCTGGGCAACATCATCCCGGAGTGGAACGACCTGGTTCGCCAGGGTCGCTGGCGTGAGGCTTACGACCGCCTGCACGCCACCAACAACTTCCCCGAGTTCACCGGTCGCCTGTGCCCCGCCCCCTGTGAGGGCGCTTGCGTGCTGGGCATCGGCGACGACCCGGTGAACATCAAGACCGTGGAATACACGATCATCGAGCACGCCTGGAAGCAGGGCTGGGTGGAGCCCATCAAGCCGACCTTCCAGACTGGCCAGAAGGTCGCCATCGTCGGCTCCGGCCCGGCCGGCCTGGCCGCAGCTCAGCAGCTCACCCGCGCGGGCCACGAGGTCACGGTGTTCGAGCGTGCCGACCGCATCGGTGGCCTGATGCGCTACGGCGTGCCCGAGTACAAGATGGAAAAGAAGTGGATCAACCGCCGCCTCGAGCAGATGGAGGCCGAGGGCACGAAGTTCGTGACCGGCGTGTCGCCGACCGGTGATGACCTCAAGGGCTTCGACGCTGTTGTTCTGGCCCTCGGTTCCACCATCGGCCGTGATCTCCCGGTCACCGGCCGCGAGCTCAAGGGCGTGTACCAGGCCATGGAGTACCTGCCCGCCGCCAACCACGTCACCGAGGGCGACCGCGAGGTTTCCGAGATCGACGCCAAGGGCAAGAAGGTCGTCATCATCGGCGGTGGCGACACCGGTACCGACTGCTTCGGCACCGCCCTGCGCCAGGGTGCTGTCTCCGTGACGCAGTTCGACATTGGCCCCCGCCCGCCGAAGACCCGTGGCGCCAGCACCCCGTGGCCGACCTACCCGCGCGTGTGGCGCGTGGCCAGTGCCCACGAGGAAGGCGAGTACCGCGTGACCGGCAACGAGTCCGCCGACGAGATCGCTGCTCTGGGCCTCGCCGAGCGCACCCCGGGCGACGAGCTGGGCGTGCGTAAGTTCAGCATCAACACGGTCGAGCTCACCGGCGACGGCGAGAAGGTCACCGGCCTCAAGGGTGCTGAGTGCCGCAAGGGGGAGAACGGCTTGGAGAACGTGCCGGACTCCGACTTCGAGATGGATGCCGACCTGGTGCTGCTGGCGATGGGCTTCGTGTCCGTCGAAGAGACCCCGGTGGTTCGCGACCTCGGCATCGAGGTTGACGAGCGTGGCCGCCTGGTCCGCGACGAGCACTTCCGTGCCACCGCCACTTCCCCCGAGTTCGCGGACGTCCCGGTGTTCGTGGCTGGCGACGCTGGCCGTGGTCAGTCCCTGATCGTGTGGGGCATCTCCGAGGGCCGTTCCGCAGCCGCCGAGCTGGATCGCGTGCTCATGGGCGAGACCGCTCTGCCGAAGCCGATCAACCCGACCGACGTGGCAATGCGCGCATAGTTCGCCTCATTTGAGCTCTTTTGAGCTCTGCAGGGCCCCGCTGATTCCTCAGCGGGGCCCTTTGCGCTGCGCCTGCGCTGTTTCTGCCCGGTGTGGGGGTGTGCTTGCTCGGTGCTTGCGCGGTACTGGCGCGGTGCGGGGCTGTGCTGGTTCTGCGTTAGGCAGCTTGGCGGAGCTAAACCGCTAATGTAGCAAGTTTGCAGCGAAATTGTTGACGTTATTGCACGTTTCGAGGGGTAAAAACGGCCCCTTCGGTGGTTAATGTCGCTGCACATTTGATACAGGCTGCTGCGGTCATGCGACGAGCTGGAGGTCGCCACGACGGTCTAACCAGACCAATGCTTCGCGCCCGAAACCCCCAGCGCCGCACTCCACTCGGCCGTTCCGCACCCCCGCACCCCCGCACCCGCTGCCGCACTCCGCTACTTCATCTTCCTCGTTGATCCTGCGCTCCAACAGGCGGTGATAAGCTACCCGCCATGACCGTCGCTGCATACCTAGGCCTTCTTGGCGCATGGCTGATCGCCATCATGTCGCCTGGGCCCGATACGGTGCAGCTCCTCCGCCTCGGCTCCCGCTCACGCCGCAACGCCGTCCTGGCTGCGGTGGGTATCTGCACCGGCAACGTTATATGGCCGGTCGTAACCATGCTGGGCCTCGCAGCCCTGATCGCTACCTTCCCCTGGATTCTCACGATTCTCTATCTCGGCGGTGGCGCCTTCCTGCTGCGCATGGGGTTCGGCGCCTTCCGCGGCGGCCGCGCCGACCTGCGTACTCGCGCCTCGGTGCCGGTCCCTCGCAGCGATGCTTCTCCCGCCGTCGACCCCACGCCGGCCACCACCATCCCCCATCTCAACGACGCCCAAGCCTGGCGCCTCGGCCTCGCCACCAACCTCTCCAACCCCAAGGCTCTGCTGTTCTTCGGCTCCGTCTTCGCCCAATTCCTCCCCGTCGGCATCAGTATCCCCGAGCGCATTGCTGTGCTGGTCATGATGACCGTCTCCGGCCTGGCCTGGTTCAGCAGCTTCGCCTACCTCGTCTCCAACCCCGCCTGGTCCACGCGCCTGAAGAAATTCAACCCGTGGATCGAGATCATCGCGGGCATCGTCTTCATGATTCTTGGCGGTTTTCTGGTCGCCGAGGGCATCCACCGCCTCCTGTGATGTCCCGCCGGTGAATACCCTTCTGAAATCTTCCACCTGCTCTTTTCGCCGCTGATTCACCCCTTTGCCTCCGTGACTGCTTGGGGCGACACCCGCCCCCGTGGGAAGCTGACACTGGCTTTTATCGCCTGGCTCTATCAGTTTCGTGGAAAGTTACATCATGGATACGTGGGAACCGACGCTATCGACCGGCCCCCTCCTAGGCATCGCGGTGATCGCGGTGGCCGTCATTCTCGTCATGGTCATCCGCTTCAAGATCCATGCGTTTGTCACCCTCATCAGCGTCTCTGCGCTGACGGCTTTGGCGGCCGGCATCCCGTTCGAGAAGGTCGTCCCCACCATGACCGAGGGCTTCGGCAAGACCCTCGCGTCCGTCGCCCTGCTGGTTGGCCTGGGCGCGATGCTCGGCCGGCTGGTGGAAAACTCCGGCGGTGCGCAGTCCCTCGCGGACGCCCTTATCGGCCGTTTCGGCGAGAAGCGGGCCCCTTCAGCTCTCGGCGTCGCCTCGCTCATCATGGGCTTTCCCATCTTTTTCGACGCCGGACTGATCGTCATGCTTCCAGTCATCTTCGCGGTAGCTCGGAGGCTGAACGGCCCCATTTTGGCGTACGGAATCCCAGCCGCTGGTGCGTTCTCCGTGACTCACGTTTTTCTTCCCCCACACCCGGGGCCGGTGGCTGCTGCGGAATTTTTCAAGGGAGACATCGGCCTCATCCTCCTCATGGGCCTCATCGTCGCACTGCCGACGTGGTATCTCTCCGGCTACCTGTGGGGACAGTACCTCGGTAAGAAGTACCCGCTCCCGGTTCCCGAGTTGTTGATCGGCACCAAGGCCGAGGATGACGACCTGCCGAAGGCGCCGGCCTCGGCGGGTCTCATCATTGCGATTCTTCTGCTGCCGATGGTGTTGATCTTCGGCAACACCGGCATCAATACCGCGGCGTCGGCTGGGTGGATCAATGGCGATGTCGCCTGGGCCAGGTTTCTCCAGTTCCTGGGGCAGACGCCGATCGCGCTTCTGCTCACCACGTTGGTGGCCATGGTGTTCCTGGGCACCCGGCGAGGCGTGTCCCGCGAGAGCATCGAGAAGGCCATGGATGGCGCATTGGGTCCGATCTGCTCGGTCGTGCTGATCACCGGCGCGGGCGGCATGTTCGGCGGGGTGCTGCGTACCTCGGGTATTGGTGACGCCTTGTCGACCTCTCTGGAAGGGCTTGGAATCCCCGTCATTGTGGCGTGCTACCTCATCGCCGCCTGCCTGCGCGTGGCACAGGGCTCGGCCACCGTGGCGCTGACCACGGCTGCCGCGTTGATGGCTCCGGCCGTGACCACAGGAGATTTCAGCGCGCTGCAGGTGGCGTTGATCGTCATCGCAACCGCCGCAGGATCGGTCATTGCCTCTCACGTGAACGACTCGGGATTCTGGCTGGTCGGTCGCCTTATGGGCATGGACACCGCCACGACGTTGAAGACCTGGACGGTCAACCAGACGCTCATCTCCGTCATCGGCTTCGCCATCGTCATGGTGCTGTACGGAGCGTCGCTAGCCTTGTAAGCCTATGGATGCTGCGAGCCTGGTTCGTCCTCGTGCTGGTTCCGAAGCCAATCAATCATCTCATCCGTGATCAACGCGGGGCTGGCGGCAATGTCAAAGGCTCGCCCGGGTTCGTCGGCCTGCAGGGTCTCGAGCGTATCGAGCTGGGAATCCAGCAAGGCCACAGGCATGAAATGCCCCACGCGCTGGCTCATCCGCTCCAGCAGCAACTCACGAGTGCCATCGCAGTGCACGAAGACGGCATCGGGGCACAGTTCGCGGATGCTGTCGCGGTAGCTGCGCTTCAGGGCGCTGCAAGCCACCACGCCACCGCCGGGGTGGTCGGACAGCCACTGGCCGACTGAGCGCAGCCAGGGCCAGCGGTCGTCATCCGTTAGGGGAATACCGTGGGACATTTTCTCGACATTCGCTGGCGGATGCAGATCGTCGCCGTCAATGAACGGCAGTCCCAGGCGATCGGCGAGAGTGACCCCCACGGTCGATTTCCCTGACCCGCTCACCCCCATGACCACTACACAGTGAGGTGCCGTCTGGGGCGAAGCATCCGAATCAGCGTGCATAGTCGTGATCCTAACACCGGCACCGGACAGTGCCTGGGGGTGGCTGTCTCCGACCTGCGTAGAATGGCCACCATGCAGCTACCCGAAGTACCCATCCGAGACGGGGAGATCCGCCTCGGTCAATTCATCAAGCTGGCCAACCTTGTCGAGACGGGTGGCATCGCGAAGGAAGTCATCGCGTCCGGTGCCGTCCTCGTCAACGGGGAGGTTGATACGCGCCGCGGCAAAGTTCTGCGGCCGGGCGACGAGGTTCAGCTGATCGATCTCGACTCTGGTGAGCCCATGGCGGGCGCGACGGTGGGGAGCATGGTGGCGTCGGATATGAACGGCGAAGCCGGTGATCCGGATGACCTGGGCGAATACTTTGACGAAGCCACCGCCGACGATGACTTCGACCCCGAAAAATGGAGGAACATGTAATGCCAGCAATGATTGCGCACCCCGGAATGCCCGTGTGGCAAACGCTCATCACCCGTGACCTCGGCCAGGCTAAGGAGTTCTACGGGCCGCTGTTTGGGTGGGAGTTCCGTGACGACGACCCCAGCTATGCCGTGGCGACGAAGGAAGGCATGCCGGTCGCCGGGATCATTGCGAACCCGGACAGCCCCGGCACACGGTGGGGGCTGTACTTCCACGCCGAGAACGTTGAATCCGCGCACGAGGCGGCGCTGGCCGTGGGAGGACAGTCCGGGCTCGCGCCGACGCCCACGGACGATGGCGCGGTGCAATCACTGCTGATGGACCCGACGGGCGCGATTGCGTCGCTGCGGAAGGGTCCGGATGAGCAAGCAATCATGGCCGCCGGCGAACCGGGCACGCCGGTGTGGTTCGAGCTGGCCGTGACGCGCAATTGGGATGAGACGCTGAAGTTCTACCACGAGCTGTGCGGCTTCGATGTGAAGCTGCAGGGCGGCGGCGAGGGGCAGCGTTATGCCACCGGCGACGTGGAAGGCTCGCCCGTTGTGGGCTTCTGGGAGCGCGTCGGCAACGGCCACCAGCAGGGGGAGGAAGTCCCCGGCATGTGGACGATCTCTTGGGGTGTGAGCAACCTCAGCGAGGCCCTGGAGAAGGTGAAAAACCACGGCGGGCTGGTGCTGCAGGTCGACAACGCAGGTCACGAGCCGGCGGCGCTGATCCAGGACGTGGCGGGGGCGCCGCTGCAGCTGGTGGAGGTGCCGGAGTTTGAGCCGGCTGAGGACGATGTCCACGAGCCGGATCTCTTCGCCTAGAGGTTTACGTTCTCGCGGCGGCGGGGGCTACCAGATGGTGACGCGCTGATCCTCGTCCAGCCACATGGCATCGTCCTTGGATACGTCGAATGCCTCGTAGAACTCCGCGATGTTGCTGGAGACTACGTTGCAGCGGAACTCCGCGGGAGAGTGGGGGTCGATGGAGGCGTACTGCGCCGCCATCTGCGGGCGGATCGCGGTCTGCCAGATCCGGGCCCAGCGTAGGAACACGCGCTGCAGGGCGGTGTACTCGGTGGTGTCCGGGTTGCCGTCCGCATCCTCGAGGCCCTCGACCGGCAGCTTCGGTGCGGACTCGAAAGTCTCTCCGTGATCCGCGAGGTAGCGGCGCAGGGCGACGATGGCGATGCCCAGGCCGCCGAGGTCACCGATGTTCTCGCCCAGGGTGAACTTGCCGTTGACCTTGTGGTCCGTGATGCCACGCTGCGCGAGGCCGGTGGGGACCAGGCCGTCGTACTGGGCAACCAACTTGTCGGTGAGCTCGGTGAAGGCGGCGCGGTCTTCGTCGGTCCACCAGGAGTTGAGGTTTCCGTCGCCGTCGTACTTGGAGCCCTGGTCGTCGAAGCCATGGCCGATCTCGTGGCCGATGACCGCGCCGATTGCGCCGAAGTTGCCGGCCATGTCGGCCTGCGGGTCGAAGAACGGCGGGCGCAGGATGGCGGCGGGGAAGGTGATGTCGTTTTTCACCGGGTTGTAGAACGCGTTGACCGTCTGCGGCGTGGCGAACCACGTTTCATCGTCGGAGGGCTTGCCCAGCTTGTTGACCTCGTAATCATGGTTGAATTCCGTGGCAGCGCGCACGTTGGCCACGAGGTCCGCCCCGGAGGCTCCGAAGCTGAGGCCGTCGAAGGAACGCCACTTATCTGGGTAGCCGATCTTGGCCTGGAACTTCTCCAGCTTCGCCAGCGCCTTGTCGCGCGTGGTTGGGGTCATCCACGGAAGGTCGCTGATGCGCTCGCGGTAGGCACCGATGAGGTAGTCCACCAGCTCCAGCATCTTTTCCTTGTATTCGGCGGGGAAGTGCTCGGCCACGAACTTCTTGCCGACTTCCTCGCCGATCTGAGATTCCACGAGCCCCACGCCACGCTTCCAACGCGCCCGCTGCTCGGTGGCGCCGGAGAGCGTGCGGCCATAGAACTCCCAGTTGCGGCGGCCCACTTCTTCCGGAAGCAGCCCTGCGCGGGAGGTCACGACGTGCCAGTAGGCCCACATCTTCCAGGCATCGAGATCCTCGTTCTGGGCCATCTCGGCCACGTGATCGAGGTAGCTGGGCTGGCTCACCACGATGATCTTCCCACCCGCCGAGTCCGTGTCGATGTGGGTGGCACGCAGCCACTGCGCGAACGGGAACCCGGCCGGCAAGTCGGACACGTCCGTGGGGTTGTACGTCTTGTCCGCATCGCGGCTGGTCACATTGTCCCAGTGGCCCTTGGCCAGCTGCGTTTCGAACTCCATCACGGCCTGGGCCGCCTCTTCCGCGGAAGCATCGGCGAACCGTCCGGGGCGTTCCTGGTCGGAGACGAGCTCCAGCATCTCCGTGATGAAGCGCTGGTATTCCTCGCGCGTCTGCTGGTGCTGATCTTCCCGGTAGTAGGCCTCATCCGGCAGCCCCAGCCCGGTCTGCACCAGGTAGGCGCGCTCGATATCCGAGCCGGAATCCTTCTCCACGAAGTACCCCACCACGCCACCAACACCGGTGACATCCAGCTCGCCGAGCGCCACCGCGAGTTCCTCAATGGAGCTGGCCTCGCGGATCTTCTGCAGGTCCGCATCGAGCACGCCCAGCCCGGCCTGCTCGATACCGTCGACATCCATAAACGAGCTATATAGTGCGCCCACGCGCCCGTCCGGCTCGTCCTGCGCCGCGGCTTCAATAATCGTGCGCACGTCCTTCTCCGCGCGGTCGCGCAGCTCGTGGAACGTGCCATCGACGGGCCGGTCGTTGGGGATGGTGTGCGACCCCAGCCATGCGCCGTTGACGTGGCGGTAGAGATCCTGCGCCGCGCTCACCGCGCCGGTTGGTGCCTCGGAGATGTTGTCGGGGATGGTCTTGTCGGTGTTGTCAGTCATGATCCCCACCATAGACGGCACTGTGGACAACGTCTTTTACTCCGACGCCACCACGCGCCCCAACCTCCATTGACCAGCGGTGATCGCCATGGTGTTCGTCTGGCAGGGCGTGGGGGAGCGGCGTGATCGGACCGTCGGTGTCTCAGCCACCGTTATGCTTAGGCGCGTGATGCCCCATCAGTTTCCACCACAGGGCCCGTCGCAGGGCTCGCAGCCGGGTCCAATACAGGGCCCGCCTCCTCAGGTGCCGGCCGCCGATCCCCACGGTTGGTACCGTCCTGCGCCGACTAACCGCAAGACATCGGCCGGTTATCTGTTCGCAGTCCTCGGCGCGGTTGTTGTCCTATGCCTCATTCCGTACTTTGTCGATCGCGCTCTTCCCGAGAACTCGGTGGAGGGTAATGCCTCTGAACTTTTGACGACACAGCTCAGAACCGCCACGAGCTGGCCGCTGACGTTCGAGGCGCTGGATCAGTGCACGGGCGATCCCGGCTTCAACGTCGACGAGCGCGTTTACCTGGAGTGCAGCGCCAGCAACGTCAACGTGATCGGCATGGTGGATGTGAAGGATGATCCGAGCGCGGTCGCCACGGCATTTGATCGGGCGGTACGGGCGATGTGGTCCATCGTCAGCGCGGACGTTGGGCCTCGCGATGACACAGCCGACGCACAAACAAGGGTGCCCGGCTTATTGGAGCGCTCGGGTGCGGATCAGGTGTGGATCTCGGAGTATTTCGCGGTCGATGCCGAACTCCCGGGAGATGTAGGTCTCGCGCCGACCGCCCAGGGAGTGCACCGATCCGTCGGCTTCTTCCGAGGCAGCGGAGACAGTGCATTCACCGGTGGGGACTTGGTGGTGGTCGACGTTGTGGCGTCGACCGAAAGGGATGTCGATGAGGCGCTGAACAGGGTCATTGAGACTGCCCGGGAGACCAACGTGGAGAGTGGCTCCGGTAAGGAAGGAGCGCACCAGGATGTCTAACTACCTGGTCATGGATGTGCCGCGCGCCTTCCACATGGCGCAGCCGGCGGCCACGCGACCGACGCTGCGGATGTTCAAGGGTGCCTGGTTCTGGGTGTATTGGGTGATTGTGGTGCCGTCAGTGCTGATGATGATTGGTACGGTGGCGCTTCCTGCGTTGCTGCTGGACGGCACGGTGAGCGTCGTTGCGGCGCTACTGATGCTCGTGGAAATCCTGGTCGTCGTGGCGGCGGTGCTGTGGTTGAAGATAAGCCGCGGCACGCCGATTCGAATGGCCGTGCTGTCAGTGCTGTGGGGAGGGTCGGCCGCGATGATCATGACCAGCACGTTCGGGGCCGCTCCGATGATGAGCATCGTGGACAAGCTGGGGTGGTATTCCCTGACCGCGAGCTTCGTTGGGGCCTATCCGGAGGAGATCATGAAGGGCCTCGGGATCTGGTTCGTGCTCATGATCGGACGGTCCTGGTGGAACCGCCCATGGCACGGCATCGTGGCGGGAATGCTGGTCGGGGTCGGTTTCGACGCGGTGGAAAACATGATCTATTCGCTGAATCTGGCACCGATGAACCCCGAAAGCGACATGCAGGGAATGCTGCAGATATTCGGTATGCGCACGGTGGTCGGCGCGGGCCTGCACATTATTTTCAGCGGCTTCGTGGGATTCGGTATCGGCCAGGCACTGTTCGCGCGGACGGATCGGCGCGGGGTGCCTCGGACGAAAGCATGGAGGCTGGGGCAGGTGGTCCTGTGGGGAGCGGCGGGCTTTGCGGCTCACTTCGCGTTCAATGCGATGATGTTCTCCGACTATCCGGTGATCCAGCTGATCTGGCACATCGGGGTGTGGCTGGTGATCGTGACGGGGCTGGTCGTTTTGATCTGGCGCCAGACGAAGCAACTGAAGCCGGAATTGGACGCCGGGCTGTATCCGGCGGTGACGCTATATATAAAGCAATTCGCGCCAGAGACTCGCTTCGCCGGGGTGCCGCTCGGTGTTAGTGGACTGCCGGCCGCGTGGCCGCAGCCGGTGGGGCAACACGCACCGCTGCAGCCGCACCACCAGGCCTACGTACCCACGACTCCGCAGCACAGGGTTCCCATGCCGTCGCGCTCGGATCGCTTTCGGTAGTACAGAAAGGTCCGGAAGCCCCGGAAAATCCGGAAACTCAGGAAACTCCCATGGTCGGAGGCTGGCCCCGCCGCGCAGCCCCCGCAACAGATTCTCAGCATTTCCGCAGGTAGATGATTCGGGCGTGTCGTGTGATGAAAGTCACTCAAAGCTGTGACCAGCGCTTTTGCAGCAATGCTGGCAGGGGGCCGAAAATTTTCGCCACGTGAACAGTGTTGCTTGTGTGAAAACTGTGACATTTGGGTATCGTGTGACTCATGTTATCACTGCCATGGCGCCGCTCTGCGCGCAAAACCGCTCCCGCACGCATCACGGCAGCAGCCTTGCTGGGCTCTGCTGCCACGGTGGCAGCGCTCGTTGCCACAGACGTAGTCCCCGTCCCGTCGTGGGCGCTTAGTGGCGTCGACGTTGCTTCCCACCAGCACCCCGGAGACTCTGCCATCGATTGGCAGCAGGTCAAGGCCAACGGCCAGTCCTTCGCCTTCATCAAGGCCACCGAGGGCACCGGCTACACCAACCCCTACTTCTCCGGCGACTCGATCAAGGCGAAGGAAGCAGGCATCACCCCGGGCAGCTACCACTACGCCCGCCCGGGCCAGAACGACGCCCGCTCCGAAGCCCGCTTCTACGCGGCAACGCTGGCGACTGGCGCTCAGCCCTCCCTACCTCCGGTGCTTGACCTCGAGGAAGACGAAGGCCTGACCCCGACGCAGCTGCAGAACTGGACCCGCGAGTGGATCGACGAGATCAAGACCCTCACCGGCCGCGACCCGATCATCTACACCTACAAGTGGTTCTGGGAAAACCGGATGGCCAACACCACCGAGTTCAACAAGTACCCCCTCTGGCTGGCGTACTACAGCGACACCCTGCCCGATGAAGCCATCCCCGGCGGCTGGAAGTACGTGACCTTCTGGCAGAAGGCGGACAAGGCCAGCGTCGACGGGATCGTGGGTCCCGTTGATATGAACGAGTATTTCGGCGACGACGCCCAACTGAAGGCCCTGTCTGAGGATCTGCCGTCGGGCACCGTCGCGGGCGATACCGCAGACGCACTGGAGCCGGTCCGCCAGGTCGCGGGTGCCGAGGCGAACGTGGCCAACGAAATTGAGCACGCCACGGGCGTGGATGTGCCGATGGCCAGCGACTTCTTCATGGTTCTGCTCGGCGTGATCGGCGGCCGCCTGCCGGCCGAGGCGCTGCTGACCCAGGGCGCGACGGAGATTGAGAACGCGAACGCTGCCAACGGCGGTGACGGTGGCGATGTGTCCCGCGCGACGGCCGCGGCCCAGAACATCCTGCGTGCCTACACCGCACTGGCTGGCGCCCTCGAGGAGTTCAACGCTAACGGCAACAAGATCCCCGTGGATCAGCTGACTGCAGCGCTGAGCCAGCAGAAGTCTGCTGGCGCTAACGGCAGTGCTGGCACGGTGAATGTGAGCCAGGTGCTGTCTCTGCTGCAGCAGTCCGGCGGGGTTTCCGACTGGAACGCCAAGCTGCGCAACGGCGAGGTTCAGCCCGATCCTGATGCGCTGAAGAAGCTGGATGAGGCTGCCAAGGCTGCTTCCGCTGCGGAGCAGGGCGGCGCTGCCACACCGGCAACGCCCGCTGCGCCTACTGCGCCGGCAGCGCCCGCGCAGTAGAACCCAAGGAGAGTGTGGCGTCGCAGTCGGACGCCCACTTTCCTAAGAGGGGCGCACTAGCGCCCAGGGGGCCTCCTATTCAGGCGCTTACTTTTCAGGGGAGGGTGCACCAACGCTCAGGGGGGCTCGGGCGGTCGGCATGTGTCGCCCGAAATGCACCGAATCCCATCAGCATTTGATCTAGGCTCGCTGCTATACCATTTCGAGGTCGAGCCCGAGGGGGTGGCATCGCTATGACAGGCGCAGCTGAATCCGGACATTCACGCAGAATGCTTGTGGTTCTTTCCGCAAGTCAAGGGTTCTATTTGTCCGCCATGAGCATTGACCTGACCGTCACAGCGTTGGCTGGTGCGTCGTTGGCACCGAGCCCAGTGTGGTCAACCCTGCCGATGGCCGCCATAGCCATCGGTAGTGTGCTTGTCGCTCCCATGGTCAGCTGGCTCATGGCGAAGCTCGGAACAAAGCCAACACTCATCGCTGGGGCTGTCACCGCCGTGCTGGGTGGTGTGTTGTCATGGCTGGCTATGACCAAGGGGATCTTTGTGCTGCTCTGCCTCGGCACGTTCGCCGTGGGCGTGTACCAGTCAATAGCGAACTATTACCGATACATCGCTGCGGATTCCAGGCCAGGGCAGGAGGCCAAGAGCGTTGCTGTGGTCCTGTCAGCAGGGGTGGTCGCGGCGATCATCGGACCGATCATCGCCACAGTGACCGGTGACCTACTGGTCCCGCTGTACTCGGGAGCGTACCTAGCCGTCGCTGTTCTAGGCCTCGGCGCGATTGCCACTCTGAGCTTGTTGCCGCGTCACTGCGCATCAGCCAACCTCGTTGCTGAACAGGATGCACGACCCGGGCAAGCGGCATCAGTGTCGGTGCTCGACTTGTTTCGTAGACCCCTTTTCAGCACCGGTGCGTTGTTGAGCTTTGCTGGATGCTTCTCCATGGCGATCGTGATGGCGGGGGCGCCTCTCGAAATGGAGCACAGTCTTCATACGAGCGAGACCATGCGAATGTTCGGCATGCAGCTACACATGGTTGGCATGTACGCGCCGATGTTGATTCTTCCGCTGATAGCTGGCCGGCTGAGTCACTGTGCGCAGGCGATCATAGGAATCGTGCTTGGCCTCATAGGTTTGCTCGTCGGTCTCGTCGGCAGCGGACCCGCGATTACCGTCACGCTATTTTTGGTGGGTGTGGCCTGGGCCATCAGCTATGCGATAGGCAGCGCACTGCTGACAACGTCCTATACGGCGGCCGAGCGGCGAATCGCCCGCGGCATTGGTGAGCTGTTCCCCGTGTCCGGCCTCGCCGTGGGCAGCCTGCTCGCGGGCCCGCTGACCACGCAGGTCGGGTGGGGTTTTCTCACCAGCGCCTGCATCGCAGTCCTTGTCTCTGCTGGAGCGATGGTCGTCTTTTATCGGCGGAGCTTGTTGAACTGACTGTGAAGGGCTGCGGGGAGCGCCCGGCCCTCGCAGGCCCCAGCCTAGCTTTCACAACATCCGTGCCTGCATGGATACGGCCGAACGCGCCATAAGAGGTTTCCGCCAGTCGTTGATGGAGGGCCCAGCGGTAGGAAGAACCTACCGACAGCGTTGACTCCGCTGGAATGTCAATCAGCTCACTCCGACCCCAATCGAGGTGACGACACGTTTCGCCAAACCGTACATAGGGTTTGGTGAAAACAGCATGAAAAGGCCATGCGATGATTGACGATTTCAACGTCACGGAGAGCTTCACGGAGACCTTCATGGAGAAACTCGTCTCTCTTCTGTTGGGACCTATCTTGCTGCATTCCGCTCTAAGGTCGGCGTAGCTTGAGCATGAACGTTTCGTCGCTGTCGCTTGGCGCCCACCATGTTTCTCGAGCGTTAAAACTTTCCCCCCGTTCATCCGGCCATCACCATCAGCAGTCACCATTGCTGCACTTTCGCTGACCAGCGTTTTTCCAGTCCAACACTTGTCGAGTCTCCGGCGCTGCCACAGCAAGATCAGTACGCCCTCCGTCACTGTGAACGCGCAGGGGTTTTCCGTGCGCACCCATCATGCCTTGGAGCTTGAGCTCATAGGAAATGCCGTCTATCAGCACTTTCGCTCCATCCTGACCGCCACGCGGCGTGCACACGCTTATGCCCAGACACACTTCAACGCCTGCTAGTTTCCACCGTGTTAACGCGATCTCCGAACTTTAACCCCCGCTGCTCCGGCGGCCCTTTTCAGCGTGTGGATGCACTCCGCGCCACCTTAGTATCCAAATTGCCCACGACAAGAGGGCACCCAGCTCCACGCAAGCCAATCCAGCACAAGGCAGATACGCCGGAAAGGTCCCCATCGGATGCCCACTATCGGAATCGTGAACGTCAACACGTCGGAGTCGATGACCACCACCATCGTTGACGCCGCCCGCGCCGTCGCAGCCCCTGACACAACCATTGTGGGACTCACCCCGCAGCGCGGTCCGGTATCGGTCGAGACTCATGTGGAGGCCTATCTCTCCGCTGTCGGCGTGATTGAGGCGGTGCATCGTTACACTCTTGAATCCGCGTCCCAAGGCGCGCAAACGGACTCCCCAGCCACCACATCGCTCCCTGCCGATGCACAGTTACCTGACACCGCATCGCTCCCCGTCGACGCATGGATCATCGCCGGCTACGGCGACCAAGGAAAAGAGGCTCTGCAGGAGCTTGTTGACGTGCCCGTCATCGATATCACCGAGGCCGCAGCAGTGGCCGCGATGTCTGTGGGCGATGCCTACGCGGTGGTCACCACGCTCGACCGCACAGTGCCCATGATTCGCGCGCGGCTAAGCCAGGCGGGGCTCATCGATCGGTGCGTGTCGATTACCGGAACCGGCCTCGGCGTGCTCGAGCTGGAAGAAGATCCACAACGCACCCGCCAAGCAATCATCGATGCCGCTACCGCAGCGTTGCGCCGCACCGAGCATCCCGCGGAGTCCATCTGCCTAGGCTGCGGCGGAATGGCGGGCCAGGGCCCCGAGCTGTCGAAGGAACTCGGTGTCCCCGTCGTCGATGGCGTGGCTGCCGCGGTGGGACAGGCCGAATCGCTTGTGCGACAGGGGCTCACGACCTCCCGCATCGGAACCTTCGCGCCGCGCGGTCCCAAGCGCCTTCATGGCTTTGAGCAACTCGAACTCCCTACCGAATCCCTCACGGAAAGTTGACCCCATCCCCATGAATACCGGAGATATCAGCGGCAATGACGTTGTCATTCCTGCCAATGCCGACCCCGACCTCATCAACCCAGACCTTGCACCGCTGAAGAACCAACACTGGGGTGCTTACAACGTCTTCGCCTTCTGGATGTCAGACGTCCACTCCGTCGGCGGCTACATCACAGCCGGAGCACTGTTCGCCCTAGGGTTGACGGCATGGCAGGTTCTGCTTGTCCTATTGCTGGGCATCACCATCGTCTATTTCCTTTGCAACCTCGTGTCGCTGCCATCCCAGCGCACCGCCACACCCTTCCCAGTCGTGTGCCGCGCCGCGTTTGGTATTCAGGGCGCGAAGATCCCTGCCATCATCCGCGGACTCATCGCGGTGGCGTGGTACGGAATCCAGACGTATCTCGCCAGCCATGCACTCGTCGTGCTGCTGGTGAAGCTCGTCCCATCCTGGGCACCCTACGCAGACAAGGATCTCCACGGTTTCCTCGGACTGTCTGTGCTGGGATACATCGGTTTCTTCATCCTGTGGGTGCTCCAAGCGCTGGTGTTCTGGCGCGGCATGGAGGCCATTCGAAAGTTCATCGACTTCTGTGGTCCGGCTGTCTACGTGGTGATGTTCCTGCTGGCGATCTACCTCATTTCCCAGGCTGGGTGGTCGAACATCAGCTTCTCATTGGCAGATTTCCAGCTCTCCGGCTGGGCGGCGTTCTCGGCTTTCTGTGCCGGAACCGCCACGGTGGTCAGCTACTTCTCCGGTCCAATGCTCAATTTCGGTGACATTTCTCGCTACAGCTCTTCCCAGGCTGCGGTGAAGCGCGGTAACTTCCTGGGACTGCCGGTGAACTTCCTGGTCTTCTCGATCCTCGTGGTGGTCACGGCCTCGGCAACAGTCCCGGTTTACGGCCGCCTCATCACCGACCCTGTGGAAACAATCGCGCAGCTCAGCAACACGTTTGCCATTGCTTTCGGTGCACTCACGTTGATGATCGCCACGATTGGCATCAACATCGTTGCGAACTTCATCGCCCCGGCCTTCGACTTCTCTAACGTGGCTCCGTCGAAAATTTCGTGGCGCACCGGTGGCATGATCGCGGCGGTCGGGTCGATCTTCCTCACCCCATGGAATCTCTACAACTCTCCGGAGGTCATTCACTACACGCTGGATACGCTGGCTTCCTTCATCGGTCCGCTGTTTGGCGTGCTGATCGCCTTCTTCTACGTCATTCACAAGCACCGCGTGGACGTGGACGCCCTGTTCAGCTCCTCACCCGAGGGCCCGTATTTTTATCGCAACGGTTTCAATATCAACGCTGTGATCGCCACGGTTGTGGGCGCTGTACTGAGCCTGTTGACCATCCTTGTCCCCGCCCTCCAACCTGCCGCCACTTACACTTGGTTCATCGGCGCCGGGGTCGCAGCCGCAGTGCTCGTCGGCCTGGAGCGCCTGCGCCCCTCGTTGCCTCGCACGTCGCCCCAGCAGAAAGCCCTCGTCAACGCATGATCTCGCCCCTGTCACGCCGCGCCGCCGACCTCGCCGCCGCGCGCCTCACCGCCACGGATCCCAAGGTCACGGGCGAGTGGTCGAGCCCCCTGTCGTGGCGTCAACCCATCCACACCGTTTACATCCCGGCGTCGACCTTCTTTCTCGACGCCACACCCCACCCGCCCCACACCCTCCCGCAGCGGTGGGGCCAGCAGATAGTGGATGTGTTGCAGGAGCGCGCCGGGGAGTCAGCGTCGGCCGCCGATGCGGCCCGTGACCTGGCAGAATCCCTGGGCGTGGAGGATCCACAGCGCGTGGCAAGCCTAGCCGTGGACAAGCTGCTGCGCGAGCCGATCGAGGACGTGCGCATCGACTTCGAGGACGGTTTCACCCAGCGCGGGGTGCCTTCCGAGCGCCGAGATCAGCAGGAGTCCGATTTCGCTGCCCGGGCCGCCGACCTGCTCGCGGACTGGCTCCTCGACGGCGGGACGGGAGTGCCGCCGTTTTGCGGTATCCGATTCAAGTCCTTCGACCCGCTGGTGCGCGAGCGGGGCATCGATACGCTCATCACCGTCCTCACCGGGCTACACGAGCGAGGCGTGCTGCAGGCGTTGTACCGCCCAGATTCGCCGCGCTTCGACCCCCGCGCCCTGCGGCTGACGTTCCCGAAGGTGCAGGATACGTCGCAGGTAGAGGCATTGGTGGAGATCCTGCAGATGCTGGAAGCCGAGTGGGGCTTGGATGCTCGAGGCGTGCAGATCCGTTTCGAAATTCAGGTGGAAACACCCCAGGCCGTCATCGGAGATGACGGCCTGGTCGAGGCCGCGCGGATGATCAAGGCCGCGCAAGGCCGGTGCCTGTCGCTGCACTACGGCACGTACGATTACTCGGCATTCCTGGGCGTGGACCCGGCCCAGCAGTCCATGGAGCACCCCGTCGCTGATACGGCCAAGGGCCTGCTGCAGGTCGTGGCCCGCGGTCACGGGGTCGAGCTCTCCGACGGGTCCACGAACCGCATCCCCGTGGGGAGCTCGGCGGCTATGGAGCAGGCGTGGGCGCTGCACTATCGCCTCGTCACCCGGCACCTGACCAGGGGAATTAGGCAGGGTTGGGATCTGCACCCACACCAGCTGATCACCCGGCACCTCGCTACGATTGCGTACTTCCGGCGCGACTGGGAACTGTCCGCCCGGCGTCTCAAGGCCTACGTGGCCGGGGATACCTCGGAGTGGATGGACGAGCCAGCTACCGCGAAGATGCTGGCGAGCTTCCTCCGACGCGCGCACGCCTGCGGCGCGATCGCCGACGCCGAAGTGCGCACCGCCGGAGTAACAGCAGGTCAGCTCGTGCAACTCGAGGCAACCGGGCGCCTCACCGACCATCCCACCGACCATCTCACCAACCAGGAGTAATTTCCCACTATGACAGTGCAGATCTTCCGTGCTCGGCGCGCGGTCATCGGATACCCAGAGGTCCATGAATCACCGGTGACGGTGGTGGTGCGTGGTGGCGTCGTCGAGAAAATCTATGAGGGAGGCTCCGCCGAGATCACCAGCGCCGACCTCCCCGGCACCGCCGACGCCGAGATCATCACCATTCCCGACGATCAGATTCTGCTGCCCGGCCTGGTGGACACGCACGTGCACGTCAACGAGCCGGGGCGCACGGACTGGGAAGGGTTCGTCAGCGTCACCCGGGCCGCAGCGGCCGGAGGCGTGACCACGCTGCTGGACATGCCGCTGAACTCGATCCCCTCGACTGTGACGATGGATGCGCTGCGCACCAAGCGCGACATCGCGCAGGACAAAGCCAAGATCAGCGTGGGTTTCTGGGGTGGCGTGGTGCCGGAGAATCTCGGCACTGGAGAGCTGCGCGAGCTGTGGGATACGGGGCGCGTGTTCGGCTTCAAGTGCTTCCTGCTGCACTCAGGCGTGGACGAATTCCGGCCTCTCACACCGATCCAGCTACAGCGCGCGATGGAGGAAATTGCGGACTTCGATGGGCTGCTCATCGTCCACGCCGAGGACTCCGAGACCATCGAACGCGCCGAACAGGAGCAGCAGGGCCGCGGCGGGATTACGCAGGTCTATGCGACATTCGAGGCGTCCCGACCACCGGAGGCCGAGCGAACCGCCATTGAAACGGTAATCGACGCCGCCGAGCGCACCGGCTGCCGGGCGCACATCCTGCACCTCTCGGACGCGGGCTCGCTGGAGCTACTGCGGGATGCGCAGCGCCGAGGGGTGCGCATCACCGCGGAGACATGCCCGCATTACCTGTCGCTGTTCAGTGAGGAAATCCAGAACGGCGCGACCCAGTACAAGTGCTGCCCGCCGATCCGCACCGCAGGTAACCGCGAGCGGCTGTGGGCCGGGCTAGTGGATGGGGTGATCTCCACGGTGGTCTCGGATCACTCGCCGTGCACCGCGGAGCTGAAGAAGTTCGCCACCGCCGCTCCCGCGCCGTTCTCCGCCATGGACGCCGAAGGCACCAACCTCGGCGGCGCCGGCGCAGACGGCCGCGGCTCCGAAGGCAGCTTCGGGCAAGCCTGGGGAGGCGTGGCATCCGTGCAGCTTGGGCTGCCCGTCGTGTGGTCACAGGCCCGCCTGCGTGGACTGGGGCTCACGGACGTGGTGCGCTGGATGTGCACCAACCCAGCACGGTGGTGCGGCCTCACCGACCGTGGCGCGATCGTCCCCGGCGCGCGTGCTGACTTCGTGGCCGTCAGCGCAGATGACGCCTTCGTTGTGCTCCCAGACAAACTCCACCACAAGAACAAGGTCTCCGCGTACGCCCAGCGCGCCCTGGCCGGGGTAGTGCACACCACCTGGGTCGCCGGGGAGGTCGTGTACACAGCTGATGCTGCACGTCCCACGGACTCGGCAGCCCAGGCGGACACCGCTACCTTCCCCGGGGGCACACCGCCTCTCGTCGATAGGCCGGATGCGGTGGGGGAGCATGGTGGCGTCGACGCTAAAACACACAACGGTGGACAAGGAAACTAGGAACATGAGCACACCCCAGGACTTCGAAAACTACCCCGACCTGGCCAATCGCCAGCTCGCGGGATCAGTGATCTGGGCCAGCGACGAGTCCTTCGCCGAGCGCGAGAACCTCATCATGCCCCACGACCCCGCCTTCGACCCCGCCCTGTTCGGCAACAAAGGCAAGGTCTACGACGGCTGGGAAACACGCCGGCGCCGCCACGAGGAAATTGGCCACAACGATGCCGCCATCGTCCGCCTCGGCGTGCCCGGCCACATCCGCGGCGTGGTCGTAGACACCTCCTGGTTCACCGGCAACTACCCGCCGCAGTTCGCGGTCAAGGGCATCTGCATTGACGACTACCTCCCCGCAGACGAGATCGCCGCGCTGCCCGATAGTGAGTGGTTCGACCTGGTTGGCGTCACCGACGCGCAGGGCGATACGCGGCACGCCGTGGCCATCGACCCGGACAGTGCGGCCGGGCAGACGCGGGTCACGCACGTGAAGCTCATCATGATTCCGGACGGTGGCATCGCTCGCCTGCGCGTCCACGGCATCCCCGCGCCGAATCCGCAGTTCCTGGGGTCCACGGTGGACCTCGCGGCGATCGAGCACGGCGGGTGGGTCACCGAATGTTCCAACATGTTCTACTCCTCGCCGAACCAGATCTTGAGCCTCGGCCGGGCGATCAATATGGGTGGGGGTTGGGAAAATGCTCGACGCCGCAATGGTGGCAACGACCATGTCGTCATCCGGCTGGCTGGGGAGAGCGTCCCGGAGTTCGTGGAGGTGGATACGAGCTACTTCGTGTTCAACGCGCCGGGGGAGATCCGGCTGACCGGGTGGAACGCTGGCGGTGATGTGGATGCTGATGGCAGTGCTGGCGTGGATGCTGATGGCAGCGATGGCGGTGCGAGCAGTGCTGGTGTGGATGCTGATGGCAGTGATGGCAGTGCTGGTAGCAATGCTGGGCCCGAGATCATCGAATTGGTATCCAAGCGCCGGGTTCTGCCGGACACGCGCCACCGATTCGCGGTATCCGAGGAAGCCCGCGACCTTCCGATTACCCACGTGCGTCTGGACGTGTACCCGGACGGAGGCTTGGCACGGCTGCGCGTGTTTGGCTCGTTGACGGGTGCGGGGTTGCGCGAGCTCGAGGCGCGCTGGGAACGCTGAATTGCTGCGTGGTGGAAGCATTCGATGCGTTGAGGGCTTCCCGGAACGTGCAATGCTGTTCCACGTCGAGGCTGTGTGGGGGTCCTGAGATGCCAATGGAGATTTGGTCAGATTTTGTCAAGGCAAAACTACGTAAAAACCTGCTTTTTGCTTAGTTCTGCCTTGACCAAAATTGCACTTTTCCCTTGACGGGGTCATTGACGCCACGGAAACCCCTTCTCCTTCCCCTTGACCTTTTACTTTCCAGTCCCGCCAATGCTCTGGCTCCGTTAACACCGCTGAAAACAGATCCCCGGCCATCGCTTTCTATATGTAATCGCTGTTTAACTGCTGCGAAACATTCATCGATCAGACTTATCCCTATCGGCGCAACACCGGCCCCGATGATGAGATGAGGAGACCTGATCATGACAACCGGAGACAGCCTGGCATTAGCCACAGCGAGACTTGAAGCAGCCGCAGCGAAAGCCCGAGCCCGCGCAGAGGCTGAGCGCACGATCTGGGCCAGCGCTACAAATCGAGTGAAGTCCGGGGTAACTACAGCGAGGTCGAGGGTCTCCATGCGTCGCAGCTCCACCGCCACGGCCTCCACCGCCACGGCCTCCACCGCCACGGCCTCCACCGCCACGGCCTCCACCGCCACGGCCTCCACCGCTGCGACCACCACCCCGGCCACCACTTCGACTACCGCCATGGCAAACACCACAACAGCGGCCACCACCGCTGCAACCCCCAACACCCCGCACCCCGTGGACCAGCGCCCACCCTTCGGCAAGCTTTTCATCCTCGGCCTCCAGCACGTCCTCGCCATGTACGCAGGCGCCGTGGCCGTGCCGCTGATCGTCGGCGGAGCCATGGTCGCCGCGGGCAAGCTGCAGCAGTCCGATATCCACCACCTCATCGTCGCGGACCTGTTCGTGGCAGGCATCGCCTCCATCATCCAGTCCGTCGGCTTCTGGAAGTTCGGCTCACGCCTTCCGCTGATCCAGGGCGTGTCCTTCGTATCCGTGGCCCCCATGATCGCCATCGGAAGCCAATTCGGAGTGCAGGCCATCTACGGCTCCGTCATCACCACTGGCCTCATCATGATCGCCGTGGCCCCCGTGTTCTCGAAGATCGTCAAGTACTTCCCGGCGATTGTCACCGGCACCATCATGACGATCATTGGTCTTTCCCTCATGAAGGTCCCCGCCGGCTGGATCGTCTCGGACAAGATGGCCCCGAACCTCAGCGGCGGCCTGAACTTCCTCCTCGCCCTGGTCACGCTCCTCACGGTCGTTGTCATTCACCGCTTTTCTTCCGCCAGCTGGCGCCCCATGGCGATCCTCGGCGGCGTGATCGTCGGCACCATCGTCGCGCAGCTCTTCGGCGCCACGAACTGGACTGAGATGCACAAGGCCGAGTGGATCGGCGTGCCCACTCCCTTCCAGTTTGGCCTTCCCACCTTCCAGATCGGCGCGATCCTCACCATGGCCATCGTGGGCCTCGTCATTATGACGGAAACCACGGGCGACATCATCGCCGTCGGCAAGATCACCGGCCGCCCCGCAAGCAAGCAGGTGCTCGGCAACGGCCTGCGCGCCGACGGCCTGTCCACCCTCCTCGGCGGCGTGTTCAACACGTTCCCCTACACGGCATTCGCGCAGAACGTGGGCTTGGTGAGCCTCTCCCGCGTGTTCTCCCGCTTCGTGGTGACCGCCTCGGGCGTGATCCTCATTGCCCTCGGCTTGCTGCCGAAGCTCGGTGGCGCCGTGGCCGCGATCCCCACCCCGGTTCTCGGCGGCGCGGGCATCGCGCTGTTCGGCATGATTACCGCCTCGGGCATCCGCACCCTTGCCAGCATCGAATGGAATGAGACCCGCGCTCTCATCGTCGGCGTGTCTGTGTCCATCGCCCTGTTGCCCTCTATTTCTTCTGGTTTTTACGACGCCCTACCGAAGACCTTCGCCATGATCCTTGATTCGGGAATCACGATGGGCGCAATCAGCATTATCCTTCTGAACTTGCTGATTAACCGCCAAGGCAATGGTCATGTGGACGAGACCATGGGTGCGGAGACCACCCCGCTGGGCGCAGCCGAGGTCAGCGCAGAGCTGGCCAGCGAGGCGGACGCTGAGGTGGGGGAGCCTGGTGGCGTCGAGAAAAAGACGGCGACCGAGACCAAGCGCGCGCTCGAAGGGGCGGGCACGCCATGAACTCAGTGATCACGGAGCGGTACGCGGGCTGGCCGGTGGGCCAGATCGCGCACGGGGCGTAGGGCCGCGCAGACCCCCACAACCCCGCTGAGCAACCGACCGATAAGGACACCCTGTGACTACTAGCCTGCGCAGAATGGCAGGTCGTGGCGGACAGACCGCCCCGACTGCCGCAACCACCCCGACCGACAACACGCATCAAGCGCGCGAGACCAGCCAGAACCCAGGCGACCTGCCGCTGCCGCGTACCCTCACGTTCATCCCAAGTGACTGGCAGATCCTCGCCCGCTACTGGTACCCGGTGGCGCGGATTGAGGATGTCACCGAGGGGCCGATGGGCGTGACGCTGCTGGACATGCCGCTGGTGGTGTACCGCCATGAAGGTGAGATAATTGTCGCTGACGATCTCTGCCCGCACCGCGGCATGAAACTGTCCATGGGTTCGGACCAGGGCGATGGCCAGGGCATCAAGTGCCCGTACCATGGCCTGCGCTTCGGCAAGGGCGGCCGGTGCATTTCGGTTCCGGCGCACCCGGATAACAAGATCCCGGAGAAGATGCATCTGCGCTCCTACGGTGTGGTGCTGCGCTATGGATTGGTGTGGACCTGCCTGGCCGTCCGCGCCGGGGAGGCCGGTGCCGGGGAGGCGGCGGACCCCGCCGCACACATCCCGCCGGTGCCGCATTGGGACGAGCCGGAGTTCCAGCAGATCAACTGCCCGTATATCGACGTGGAGGCCTTCGCGGGCCGCCAAGTCGAGGGCTTCTTGGACGTGGCGCATTTCCCCTTCGTCCACGCCGATTCCTTCGCCGATGCCGCCATTGAGGAAGTGCCGAACTACACCCCCGTGCTCACCGACGATGGCTTCGAGGCCGAGTACTGGTCCACCATGCCGAACGTCCCGCACGGCGTGGAGCTGGACGTTCCGGAAGGCTTCCAGTGGCTGCGGCATTTCCGGTTGCATGTGCCTTTTGCGGCGTCGTTGGTGGTGCATTTCCCCGGGGGAGCGCGGTTGTCGATGCTCAACGCCGCGAGCCCCGTCTCGGCGAAAAAGACTCGGCTGTTCGACGCCCGCTGCCGCAACTTCGACACCGACCAGCCCGTGCAGGACGTCTACGACTTCAACCGCCAAGTCTTCGAGGAAGACCGCGCGATGGTGGAGGCCCAGAAGCCGGAGAACCTCCCGCTCGATCCGAAGCTGGAGGTGCACATCCCCGCGGACAAGTCGTCCATCGCGTACCGGCGGGCGTTGCGCGCCCTCGGCCTGTCTGAGTTCTTCACGGCGTAAGGGGGCGAGCATGACAACCAGCATGTCTGCCAGCACGCCCTCCGGCACTATTGAGGCCTACGTGCACTCCGTGACCTGGGGTGGACCGGACGTCCTCATCGTCGAACTCCGCCCCGTTACCGGCGCATTCCCGCAGGCCAGCGCGGGTTCGCACATCGATATCCATCTTCCCGTCGATGGCCGCGACGCCATTCGCCAGTACTCCCTCATCAACTCCGACGCCACACCCCAGCGCTATCTCATAGCCGTCTTTCGGGAGCCGCAGTCCCGTGGTGGCTCGCGGTTGATCCACGACGTGCTGCGCGTCGGCCACATCGTGGACATCTCCGCGCCGCGGAACACCTTTCCGTTGGCTCGTGGGGATCACCACACCGCCGGAGGACAGCACGTGCTGCTTGGCGGCGGCATCGGGGTGACACCCCTGGCCGCCATGGCTCAGCACCTGGTCGGGGCGGGCGAGGAGTTCGAGCTGCACACGTATGCCTCCACGCGCCGGGACGCCCCGCTGGCGGACTACATCGGAAGTGTCCTTGTACCCGACCCGCCAACTGCGCCAACCGTGCCAACAGCGCCAACCGTGCCAACCGCACCAACCGCGCAGGCGGCGTGGCACCAGCACTACTCGGACGAGGAACCCAGCTTCCGCACTGCCACCGCCCTGCCACGGAAATATCAGCCCGGTGACCACGTGTATATCTGCGGGCCGGCCGGCTTCATCGACCATGCCGTGGCAGTAGCGCGAGACGCAGGCTGGCCGGAAGACACCATCCACGTGGAACGATTCCGGCTCTCCGAGCCGGTGGACACCACGGGCGAGGCGTTCGAGGTGGTTGCCCACTCCACGGGCGAGCGCATGCCCGTCGGCGAACAGCAGACCATTGCAGAGGTATTGGCCGATCACGGCTACCACGTGGAACTGTCCTGCGAGCAGGGCATCTGCGGGTCGTGCATCACGGGAGTGGTCTCCGGCGTGCCGGATCACCGCGATGAGGTGCAAAGCGAGGCTGAGCATCAGGCGAACACGCAGATCAACGTGTGTTGTTCGCGCAGTCGCTCGGCGGAGTTGGTGTTGGATCTGTAATGCTGGATTCGGTGAACACTCAGCAGCCCCAGACCGCACACCGCAGCGGCAACCCCATCGGCAGCCCCAACCCCAGCGGCGTGATGATCCTGCGCGGCCACGTCCTCACCCCTCTCGCCCAGGGCTCCGCAGCACTCCGACAGGGGCAGGTGAGATGGGGAGAGGCTGGTGGCGTCGAGATCAAAGATATTCCCGACGGAGCCATCGCCATCGACACCGCCACGGGCACGATCGAAGCCGTGGGAGACTACGCCAGCGTGCGTGCGGAGTGCGCGGAACAAGCAGCGGACCAGGTAACCGTGCGCGACCACCGTGGCTGCTTCCTGCTGCCTGGGTTCGTGGACTGCCATGTGCATTTCCCGCAGCTCGATATGGTGGCCTCCCCGGGCGAAGAGCTGCTCGGCTGGCTGAACACCTACACGTTCCCCGCCGAGCAGGCTTACGCCGACCGCGCCTTCGCCGAGGCGAAAGCAGACGTGTTCGCGGATGCACTCATCGCCCACGGCGTGACCACCGCCAGCGTGTACGCCACCAGCCACCCCCACTCCGCGGCCGCCATGTTCCGCGCTGCCCAGGCCAGGGACATGCGCGTGATCTGCGGCAAAGTGTGCATGGACCGCAACGCCCCCGAGCCGCTGCTGGACACCCCGGACACCGCCTACGCCGACAGCCGTGCGCTCATCGAAGCGTGGCACGGCGTGGGCCGGTTGGAGTACGCGATCACGCCGCGATTCGCCCCCACGAGCTCGCCTGCGCAACTGGACGCGCTGGGAGAGCTGGCGCGCGAGTTTCCCACTGTGGTGATCCAGACGCATCTGGCGGAGAACCGCGGCGAGGTCGAGTGGGTTCGCGAGCTGTACCCGGAGGCTGCCGACTACACGGATGTGTACGCCAGCCGCGGCCTGGTCCGCGAGCGCAGCATCCTGGGGCACTCGATCTACCTGTCGCCTGCTGAGCTGCACCGCATCGCGGAGACAGGGGCGGGGTTGGCTCACTGTCCGTCGTCTAACTTGTTTTTGGGGTCTGGTTTATTCGACGCCACAACGGCCTGGAACGCGGGCGTCCGCGTGGGGCTGGGATCGGATGTCGGTGCTGGGCCGAGTCTGTGGGCGCCGTCCGTGGCTGCGGACGCATACAAGGTGTCGCGGCTGCTCGGCACCCCGGTGAACGCGGGGCAGATGCTGTACCTGGCGACGCTCGCCGGCGCGGAGGCGCTGGGTGTGGATGCGCACGTGGGGAGCCTGGAGGTGGGCAAGGATGCGGACGTGCTGGTGGTGGATCCGGCGGCGTGTCCGGCGCTGGCGGCGCGGTTGGGCGGTGGTGTGTCTGGGGACGCGTGCAGTGGTGCTTCCGGTGGTGGCCCTGGTGGGAGCACCGAGGAAGCGCTGTTCGCGACGTTCCTCCTTGCCGACGAGCGCGTCCTTCGCGAAGTCTGGGTGCACGGGCGACCGGCACGTGCCGTGGAGCGCGGGTAGCCCCATGACACTATGCACCATGACACTATGCGGAAGCGGCAGGCAATAATGAATGAACACATCACTGAAGAGAGGATCGAGGTAATGGCATCGGGAACGGCATCGGGGAAGGGCGAGACTGGCGGCGTCGAAGCGTTTAATCACGCCCCTGAGCGGCAAGCTGTTTCGCTGCTTGAACCGCTTTTCTGCAGCGCGCAGCTGGCCGAGCAGGTGGTGGCGGCGCGTCCTTTCGCAACGGCGGATGATGCCGTCGACGAAATGAAGGAATTGCTCCGTGACCTGCCCGAAGATGCCATTTTGGAAAGCGTCAATGCGCATCCTCCGATTGGTGGTTCGGTGGAGAAGGGGTCGCTGTCGGAATCGGAGCAGTCGGCGGCCCTGGGTGATCAGGGCGCAGGTGGCGAAGGCGGTGGTGAAGGCGATGGTGCTGATCCCCTCACCACGATTCGCGCACTCAACGAAGAGTACCGAGGGCGCTTTGGCTACACGTTCCTCATTCGTGCGGCGGGGTTGACGGCAGGGCAGATCTTGGCCAACCTCGAGCAGCGCCTCACCAACACACCCGAAGCTGAGTGGAGTGAGGTGCTGGGCAACCTTGCGGCAATCAATGAGCTGCGGATGCGGCAGATGCTGGAGTCTCTGGGTGTGACCGGCCCGACGCTATCAACTCATGTGCTGGACACATCCACTGGGCTTCCGGCGTCTGGGGTGCATTTCGAGCTGCAACTGATTCAATGGGTCAGTGGTGGTAGCGGTACCAGCAGCGATAGCAGTGCCAGTGCCAGCAGTGCCATCGCCAACAGTGCCAACAGTGCTGAGGAAAGTGCAGGTGTCGGCAGCGATGCGACTGTCAATCCTGGTCAGTCGGTAGTGGAGAGCGGAGAGACCAACGCTGACGGCCGTTTCTCCTTCGCCGATCGCTTGGGGGCCGGCGTGTACAACCTGCGGTTCGACACGGACTCTTACTTTGCTGCACGCGGTATTCGTGGACTGTATCCCTGGGTCGATGTGACGTTCCGGGTGGACGATGTGGACCTCGGTGCGGGGGCGTCGCATCTCCACATTCCATTGCTGCTGTCCCCATACGGCTACTCAACGTACCGCGGGTCCTGAGCGTGAGCGCCGGGCTTCAGATGTGACAATGTTGTGTTTTGTCGAAATTCACTTTGCAAAACCCCAGGTCGAAATTTTTGTAACCCCTCAAAACACAACATTGTCACAAGTGAAGCACCGCTGGCGGTGAGAAGGCGGAGGGTTCAGGCGATTGGAGGTCTTCAAATCAGCGTGCAGATCAGCGCGGCACGGTCTGGACCGACGATCCGGAAAACCCAGCAGGGACATGTACGAATGCCGTGGTTTGTGGATTTCGCGGGCACAAAAGACCAGATGGTCAAATGTGCTACCTCACAAAACACGGCATTCGTACACGCAGAGCTCGCTGCCTAGTAGCGCGGCTGCTGGGGGTACCAGGGGTCGCCTTCTTTGTGGCGACCCACATTGGTGACTTCGACATGCTCAAAAGCCTTGAAGTCCTCGAAGAAATCGTCCCAGTTCTCGGCCATAATGTCCGTGGCGATGCGCGCGGACATTCGAGTAATACCTGCATAAATGCCGGAAAGCTGGTTGCCCGCAAGGCCATGGGAAGCCCGCGCCCCGGTAGAGAAGTGGTACAGCCGGGGAATGTATTCGGCCGGATCGGCGCCAGCTTCAGCCTCAACCCCAACCTCTGCCTCAGCCTCAGCCCCAGCTTTCGGCTGGAACTGGAACCCATCGCCCAAGTACGGGCACTTGCCCATCGGGTGCCCCGCAGCAGGGGAGTACTGATCACTCCACAGCTGAATGTCGCCCACGAACTCCTGCAGCTCCGGCCGCAGGGCCAGATCCACGGTGTAGCCCGTTGCGGAGATGATGAAGTCGACCACGGTGACGTCGCCGTGATTGTCGGTGACCAGCAGCTCCTCCGTGCCACCTGTGCCACCAGCGGCGTCACCATCCGAGATCACCTCAATCGACTGAATCGTGGTGCCCTCATGGAGCGAGAAGTTGTCGAAGGCGAACGCGCGCCAGATGCTCGCTTGCGTCGGCGGCTGGGGAAGGCCGCCGTTGAACAGGCCAAACTCCCACTTTTTGTCGTCCGGCAGGTCGAAGAAGCGCTCCTGCATGCCGGGGAACTCCATCCACCGCAGCGAGTTCTTCGTGGCGACCTGCGCCGAACGCTGGAACAAGGTCACCGACTCCGCGCCTGCCTCCAAGGCCGTACCCGCGTTGTCGAAGCCGGAAGCGCCGCCGCCGACCACTAACACTCGCCGCCCTTCGAACTGCGAGAAGTCGATCATGTCCTCGGTGTGCACCCAGAACTTATGCGGCAGCTCACGGATTAAAGATGGCACGAAGGCTCCGCCGCCGCCGTCGAGCCCCAGGGCGAAAATGACCCGTTGCGCGCGGTACTCCACGCCCTCACTACCGCCGTCGCCGTCGCCGTCGCCACCGCGCCGCGCCCGAACGGTAAACGCCCCACCCGGCTCGCTCGGTGGCAGCACTTCCGTCACCTCTGTTTCAAAGTCCACATCCGCGTCGGTGACCGTGCGGTACCACTCCAAGTATTCGTGCCAGTCCAGCCGCGGCACGAGCGTGGTGTGCTCCCAGGCTTCGTCCCCGTACTTCGCCCGGAACCACGACTCAGTGTGCAACGAAGGCACATCCAACTCGATGCCTTTCATATTCTTTGGACTCCGCAGCGTGTGCATCCGCGCGTACCGCGACCAGCATCCGATGGAATCGGCTGGGGCGGCGTCGAGAATCTTTACCTTCCCGATTCGGTGCCGTTGCAGCGCGAACGCGGCCCCGAGCCCCGCCTGTCCACCGCCGATGATGAGCACGTTGTACGCGCCGTCGGAGGGGTCGGGTACCCAGTCGTGGTTGTGGCCGAGGATTTCCATTTCGCGCCGGGCGCCGGCCTCTAGTTCCTTTAACCTCGACGCCGCCCTCATCCCATCAATCGCCGGCGGGCGTTGGTCGGCTGGCAAGGTATGCCGGTGGACCGTGGGCTTGGAGAGGCTGGTGGTCACGATGAGCTCCTGATCATTCGAGGGAAAAGCCGCGCGGAAGGCGTGTGCGTTCCGCGATTGCTTTCACCCTAGGAGCGCTGTGAGTCGTGCGAACTACGGTTTTGTTAATACCGCGTTACCGGCCCCAGCCAGCTCAGCGGCTCCGGCCCCAGCGCCCTACGACGAGAACTTCATCGGCCCCGGGTACCACAGCCCGGACCGCGTCACCGTGGTGACATCGAGCTTCGCCGGCTTCGGCGCCTGCCCCGTCACGGAGTGGTAGGTGTAGAGCCGGTCGAGCACGCCCCAGTCGCGCTGCCAGTCGTTGTTGAGGTACGTCGGAACCTCGTTCGGCTGGGTGGTCATCTGCATGAGGCCGATGGAGCCACCGCCGGCGTAGTCCATCACCGGCGTGTGCGCGCGGCGGGCGCTGTGGTCCGGCGAGATGCGGAACTTCGGCACCTCGGCCACGCCTGCCCAGTGGTGGTAGTTGCGCTGGCAGGGGAACTGGAAGGCGGTGGACCAGTCCAGCAGGCCCGGTTCGTTCTTGCCGAGGTACTGGTTCAGGCCCTCCATTTCGGGAGCGCGCGGCGGCGTGAACGCCAGCCACTGGTCGGGCGTGAGGTTCGTGTCCACGGCGACGATGCGCATGTCGGTGGCGTCTTGCGGCACCACGGACATGGGGATGCGCATGTTGCGCCACTCCGGCCCGGTGCCGATGTCGAGCGGCACGTAGTCGCTGATGACCTTGAACTTCCCGTTCGGTTCCTTCTCGCCGAACTGGACCTTCATTTCCTGGCCGTACTGGAACACGCCGTTCATGTCGTTGTGTGCCATGCGCCCGGCGGCAGTGAACACGATGAGCGGGGTGTCGGCGTTGCGCGGCGGCAGGGTGTACCACTTGGTGGTGGTCTGCGCGGGTTCCTGCAGTCCGTCGCGGTAGCTGCCGACCACGGGGATCTTGTTGCCGTCGATTCCGAAGGGCAGTTGCGCGTAGGAGCCGTTGATGCCGGGGGTCTTGCGCGTGCCGCCGGTCGTGCCGGAGTCGTTGGGGTTGCTGGAGGCCGTGGGTGCGGCCTCGTTGTTGTTTGTCTTCTCGGGGCTATCTTGGTTCGACGCCTCAACGTCGCCCGTTCCCGACTTATCCGTTCCGGAGCCGGCGGTCGTGTTGCTGCTATCGGAACTGGAGAACTGGTCTCCTTGGGTGGTGGCGGTGGCTGCCTCCGAGGAGCCTTCGGAGCCGGCTTGGATCTTGGCGGGGATGTTGTTCGGCTTGAAGCCGGTGCTGCCCTCGGTGGTGAGGGAGTCCTTGAGCGGGCTGCCGTCGGCGACGGGCAGGAAGGAGTCGTTGGTGTTCTTCTCCACGAGCACGTCACTGGCCAGGTTGCAGGTGTTGCCTGTGAGGGCCTCGACGTTGCCCTTGCCCACGGTGTATGCCGGCCATTGGCCAATGAAGCCCTTGGTGAGGGAGAGCAGGGTGAAGACCACCACGATGCTGGTGAGCACACCGATGGGCGCGGCCGCGACACCGTTGAATCGGCGGAGGCGTTTGCGCTCGGCGGCGTCGATATCCCGAAGGTCCTGGGTGGTTTCGGCGCGGGCGTGGCGGGCGTCGGAGAGAAAGCCGACGAGCACGCCCCACACGAGCACCAGCAGAGAGAGGGCGAGCATCACGGAGGAGGCCTGGATGCCGCCGAGCTGGATGGTCTTGTCCCACCACGGCACACCGTAGGAGCTGATGTACCACCAGCCGTTGGTGCCGGCGAGGGTGAAGGCGAACAGCAGCAGGGAGGCGCCGATGAATAGGATGCGGTTGCGCCGCGAGCGTAGGGCAACGTGGCTGGCGGCCACGGCGGCGAGGCCAGCGAGGGCTGCGCCGATGCCGGCGTACACGCCGAAGTGGTGGGTCCACTTGGTGGGCGCGAACGTCATGAAGAACATCGTGCCCAGGATGATGAGCGTCAGGCGGGTGGATGGGCCCTTGGCCGCACCGGGCACGCGCCCGCCGTTGCGCAGCATGGAGGCGATGACCACGGCGAAGCAGAAGAACAGCATGAGCATGCTGAAGCGGCGGGGGAAGCTGCCGTCCACGGTCTGCTCGAGGAGCGCTTCGTAGCGCAGGTATTCCTGGTACCAGGGCACGGATGGGCCGATGGCGCTGCGTACCTTGATGGCTTCCATGACGGTGCGGAAGGTCTGGTCGGCGAACACGGCGATGAGGATGGCCGTGCCGGAGGCCAGGAACGGGGCGATCTGCGCCAGTACTGCGACGATGGAGGTGGAGCGCTTCGAGCCCTTCGGGGCGCCGAGCATGGGCAGGCGGCGGATCACGATCTTGATGAGCGAACCGAGCGATGCCAGCAGGGCCGCGACGGCCATGAGGCCCGTGGGTCCGGCGCCGAGGGCCAGGGTGGCCAGGATGGTGCCGATGGCGGCGGGGAGCAGGCGGCGGGTGGCGATGGCGCGCTCGAAGGAGACCCAGGCTAGGAGGCTGAACATGGCGATGATCGGCTCGGGGCGGGTGCCGTTGTTGTACGTCATCCAGAACAGCAGGAACATGCTGGCCATGGTCCAGTGGGCCACGCGCCGGGAGTTGATCTTGGTGCCGAGGCGGGGCATGACTTCGCGCGAGAGCACGAGCCACGTGATGATGCCCGCGATGAGGGAGGGCAGGCGCATCCAGATGGAGGCGGTGGACACGTGGACCATGAGGCCCAGCAGGTCGTAGTACGGGGAGCCGAAGGGAGATTCGGGCACACCGAACCAGCGGTAGAAGTTGGCCATGTAGCCGGAGGATTGGGATTCCTCGGCCATGGTGAGCAGGTAGCCGTCGTCGGCGGTGTTGGCGCCCACGAAGTACCAGGCGAGCAAGACGAAGCCCACTACGGCGTCCAGCGGGCGCGGCTTCCACCAGTTCTTGTGCAGGAAGCGCCCGGAGCGGCGGCGGCCGTCCATGGCGTCGATGCGGTAGAGGGCCCACAGGGACACGAGGGTGGCGAGGATGCCCAGCCACATCGCGAGCGTCTTAATCAGCGAGGGCGAGGTGGTGAAGCGGGAGTCGACCTTGACGTCGACTTTCAGTCCAGCAGCTTCCGCAGCCTGGGTGTTGGCTGGGGTGTTGTCCATCTCGGAGTAGATGCCCGTGAGCATCGGCCGGATGTCATCGTTGATGGTGGAATCGTAGGGCTGACCATCGGGGCGGTCTGCGTCGGGGATCCACACGTGTGTCTTCGTGGAATCGCTGGTGATGCGCAGCACGGCGTTGGCGGGGAGTTTGCTCAGGTCATCCTTGGGGATGCTCAGCGGCACCACGTTGCGGATGACCACATCTAGGCCGTTGTCCGTGGAGCGCACGAAGAGGCCGCGTAGCGTGGCCTCTTGTGCGTCTTGGGGCACGGTGGAAAGCACCGTGGTCGCGCCCGGGTTAAGTTTTGTTGTCTCTTCAATCGGCAGCGAGATGTCCAGGTCCTGCGGGACGTAGGACATCAGCGGGGCCGTCACGGAGGTGAGGTCCCCGCCCTGCGGCCAGCTGAAGCTGGCCTGTTCCTGCTTGACGGGCAGGAATGGGATGGAGAGGAAAAGGAAGAATCCGAGGAAGCCGGAGATGATCGAGATCAGCTTGATCCGGCGGCGCTTGTCTGCCGCGCCGCTGTCTGCGGAATCGGAAAACCCTTCTTCTGTTCGTTTCTGCTGCTGGACTGTAGACACGGGTGTTGATTCTATGCGACGACACCAGGCATTCCGAACTGCTCTAGCTGAAAAAAGCTAACCGTGATGGATACAACATCATCGCAGCATCATCTCAGCATCATCTCAACACCGTCGCAGTCCGCTGGGGGAACTGTGCGTGGGACGGCCGGGGACTACCGCTGACGGATGGCAACGACGTACGGGCCGACCTGGTTGAGGTCCCAGCCTTCCGCGAATGCCTTGGCCTTGAACTTCACGGTGCGGAAGCGCACGTTGGGCTGGTTGGGGTAGATGTCGTCGGCGATCATGTAGCTGAACTCGCCGTCGCCGGTGCCCTTGACGGTGGGCAGCGACCCGTCCTTGGGCATCAGTGACCCGGATTTGTCTATCTCGCCTTCGACGTCCAACTGCCCGCGCAGGATCAGGGCGTCTGGGGCTTGCCAGCCGTGGGTCTCCTGGGCCTTGTCCATGGCGGCGGTGAGCTTCGCGGGGTCGGTGATCTTGGTCCAGGTTTCGATCTCGTCATTGCGCTTGGCGAATTCGCCGAGCGGGTTGGCGTAGTGGGCGGTAATGGCCTGGTAGCCGTGGTAGGGGTAGTAGGCCATGAAGTTCTTCTCATCCGTGAGGATGATCGCGCCCGCTCGGGTGCCGAGCTTGTCGAACAGGACCTTGTCGATGGTGGCGTAGTAGGCGGTGGAGTCCGCGGGGAAGCGGTCGCCGCGGTTGGCGTTCCCATCGGAGTCGGTGTAGGCCAAGTCGATGTGCCGCTCGTTGAGGCTGGGGATCGTGGTGGCGTAGTAGATGCCGGAGAAGGCGAGCACGATCGCCATGATGCGGACGAACACCGTGTTGCCGTCGGCGGAGTGTCCGCCCTTCACGGCGACGTCGTCACCGGCCACCTCTGCCTTTGTTTTGCTCGACGCCGCCGCGAGGGCTCCCCAGTTCACCGTGATGAACTGGGGCCGGTCTTGACGCAGCCATTCGGTGATGCCGAGGGCGCCGGCAGTGGACAGGATGAGCATGATCGGCAGTTCTACGCGGAATCCCAGCAGCGTGGTTCCTAGGACGGTGACGAGCATGGAGAGGATGACCCAGGCGTAGCTGACGATGAGGCCGATGCCGAGGCTGAAGGCATCTGCGTCTCGGCGTCGGGTCACCAGCCAGATCACCGCGATGATGCTGAGCAAGGCGAGCACTACCGACTCAAAGAAGGGGGCGGGGATCTGCGTGCCCATCTCGGGCAGGTAGTGCTGCGCCTTGCCGGTCGGCCCGTGGGGGCGCGTGGCCAGGGCGTAGAGGTAGGGTCCCCATCCCACGAGGGCGAGTGCGATGGATCCCAGGCCGATGGCGGTGACGCGCAGCAGCGGGCGGATGGAACGCAGGTTCCACGCGGTGATGAGGGCCAGCACCACCACGGATAGTGCCGAGATTCCGGTGAACAGGGTGTAGAGGTTGGCAGACAGCCCCAGGTACACGATCATGCCGAGGATGGCCAGGGTGGAGCCGCGGACCGCACGGTAGCCGAGCACCATGGCAGGGGCCACGCCCATGGCGACGATGGCGGCGTAGGGCTCCTCGGGTGCTACGGCCAGGGTGACGGCCACGGTCAGCAGGGAGATGGCGCTGGAGGTCGGCAGCGAGGCGGTGATGCGCTGCCACACCGGCACCAGCATCGCGCCGGTGGCGGACAGTGTGATGAGCGCCCACGGTTGGTACGCCGCCCATGCGGCGATGCCGGTGACCTTGGCGAAGATGCCGCCGGTGAAGAACCACAGCCCGGGGTAGAAGGAGGGCATGTCCATGTAGGCCATGTCTTCCCAGCCGGGGTGGTTGGTCATGCGGGTGAGGTATTGGGTGCGGAAGACTTGGTCCACGCTGATGCCGTCGAGGTACAGGCGGGTAGCGGCCAGCGGCACGCCGATGGCGGTGATCACCAATAGCGCCGGGGCGAGGTGCACCACGGCCTTGATAAGGAAGGTGGACGCCCGCGTGTGGTGACCTTTGCGCGGGTGTACCCAGAAGTAACAGGCCACGGCGGTGCCCACGATGGAGATGGTGATGCCGGCGACGGCCAGGGCGCGCAGCACGTAGCTGTTGCTGAAGGCCGGCATGTTGGTGTGGCCCATCACGGCCCAGGCCACGAGCGCCAGCACAGCGGACGCGCCGCCGGCGAGGATCATCTCCAGCACCATCGTGCGCACGCGCAGGAAATCTCCGGCGGGTGCGGCGGGTGTGCTGGGTCGGCTGGCCTGATCCTGCTGAGTCATGCCCTCAATTTTCGCATACCCGGAACGGCATTAAGGACTTTGAGAGGTGCTAGCGCAGCATGATGCCACGGATGCCCGAGTGGAATCCGTCGCGCAGCCCCACGCGCTGGGTCTCGGTGAGGGTGTATTCGTGCAGCGTCTCGCACGCGAATTGCAGCAGCGGCCGGTCGATCTCTGGGGGAAGCCCGCCGCCGGAGAGCAGGTGGGCGTTGTCCTTCTGGTCCTCGGTGGCGGCGTGGTCGTACCACCACACGGCGTATTGCTGGCCGATGTCGAAGGGGCTCTGCTCGCCCGAGGACGCCCACACTTCGTTGGGCAGTGGCACGTACCGGCTGCGGAGCTTGCGGTGCCGCGCCATCATGCCGGGGTTGGGGCGGGGCTTGGGCTTGTCATCGCTGGCCGGGCTCTTGTCCGCAGCGGCGCCGACCTCGGTGGCCTGTTGGGTCTGCTCGGCTTCGTCGACGCCGTCGTTATCCTCTGTGCCGTCTGCAGCGCCTGCAGCATTTGTGGCATCTGTGGCGGCTGTAGCGGCTGTAGCGTTGTCCCCGATTTCGTTGGCACCGGTCGGCTGCGTGCCGCGCGACGTGGCCTCCGGGCCACTGCGCACCGGCCCGGGAATCTGCGCCTCGGCAGGCTCCGCCGGGGCTGCTTTTTCTGTGTCAACCTCGGCACTGGGTGCGGTTTCGGCCTTGGTGTTCGACGCCACCTCGGTCGGCTCATCCGCCGTGGAGCCTTCGGGCTGCTGGGGCTGGTCACCCGCGGGAGCGTCCTGGGGGCTGGGCTCGCTCGGCGTGGCGTCGGACCGAGAGGTGGGAGAAGTGAGGACGCACGGCGTGGGCTCCTCGGGGGAGGTTGCGTCGCCGAGCGGCTTGGGTGCCGGTTCCATGGGCTGGTCGCCGGCGGGCAGCGGGCCTTCCAGGATCTGCAGGCGCATGGTGTCCCGGAAGTCCTCGCGCGGGTCGAGGATGGTGGTGGTGTCGCAGGCGAAGCGCAGGGCGGAGGACATGGAGTCCCAGCCGAAGCCGTAGAGGTGTACGCGGATGCCCGCGTTGACGGCCTCTTCCACGCCGGGGAGCATGTCGGCATCGCCGGAGACGAGCACGATGTCGGAGACGTGCCCGCGGGTGGCGGCGAGCACCATGTCCGCTACCAGGCGTGTGTCCACGGCCTTCTGGGTGCGGCGGTCGCCCCATTCGATGAGCTGGCCAGCGCGAAGCTGAACCCCGGGTTCGCTGCGCAGGCTGCGTTGGTAGCGGTGGGGTCCGGACTCGGGGATGCCGTCGTACCAAAATTGGCGGTGAACGGGCTGTTTAAGCTGGTCCTGCACCATATGGTTGAGGACGGATACGACCTCGGGGAGGTCGATTTCTAACTGTGCCCGGGCGCCTGTGTCCCAGGAGTTGTAGAAGCTCGCTAGCAGGTAAGACGTGTCGACAAAGACTTGCGTGCGTTCCAGCATTGTTCATAGTCCATTTCATTTCGCTCGATAACTTATATCTCCTCTCTAGCATGCCTGAAAACATCGTGCTACGGTTAGTTACACAAGTAACTAACCAACTAACTAGGTGGGAAAGGTGGAGGTCAGATGGATGAGGCATCGGCACCGCTTTTTCAGCAAGTAGCGGATTTGATTGCGGATGCCATCGTGGATGGTTCGCTTCCCGAGGGAGCGCAGGCCCCCTCGACCAACGAGCTCGCAGAGTTCCACCACATCAATCCGGCAACGGCCCGCAAGGGCCTCACCGTGCTCGTCGATCAAGAGGTCCTGGTCAAGCGCCGCGGCGTGGGCATGTTCGTGCAACACGGCGCGCGGGAGAAGATCATGCAGTTGCGCCGCGCGGCGTTCGTGTCCGCGTACGTGGTCCCCATGGTCGATGAAGCGGTGAAGCTGGGGATGGATCAGCAGCGGGTCCGCACGTTGGTTGACCAAGTCGCAGAAAGCAGAGGGCTGTATTAATGACGTTTGCAACGAATCAATCGACCCCCGCGCCGGGCATCGAGCTTCCGGGAGTTAGGTGAACGCCGTTCAAGTTGGCCTGTGAGCAGTGCGTTACAGTGAAACCATGCTTGCTTCACCCGCAGCGCAATCACCAACAGCGCAATCGCCCTCAGACCAACCACGAACTCCCACGCCATCGGCGCAGCCGTGGACAGCCGAACGCATCATCGAGGCCGATCAGCGCTACGTGTGGCATCCCTACGCGCCGCGGACCCTGGCCGATACCGATGCAGACGCGTTCCAGGCGGCGCAGGCTGTGGCGTCGACGGAAGGGGTGAACCTTCACCTCGCGGACGGGCGAACGGTCATCGACGGCATGAGCTCGTGGTGGGCGGCCTGCCACGGCCACGGCCACCCGCACCTCGTGGAGGCGGCGCACAGGCAGATCGACCGGATGAGCCACGTGATGTTCGGCGGGCTCACCCACCAGCCCGCCGCTGAGCTGGCCGAACGGCTGGTGAACTGGGTCAATAGCGGCTCAGTCAACGCCGGCGATCCCATGGACGGTGTGTTCTACTCCGACTCTGGCTCGGTGGCCGTGGAAGTCGCGCTAAAGATGGCGCTGCAATACCAACGCGGCACCGGCAACCCCCACCGCGACCGCTTCCTCACCTGGCGCAGTGGCTACCACGGCGACACGCAAGGCCCCATGAGCGTGTGCGATCCGGACGGCGGAATGCACGCCCTGTGGGAGGGCACCCTCACCCGCCAACGCTTCGTGCCCGCCCCGCCCGTCATGGGGGCGACCGAGCAGCAGCGGGCCGATTACCTCGCCGACCTGGAACGCAGCCTTGTCGAAGCCGGGAACATCGCCGCCGTCATCGTGGAGCCGATCGTCCAGGGCGCCGGGGGCATGCGCTTCCATGACGCGGAGCTGATCACCGGCCTGCGCGAGATCTGCGACCGCACCGGCACGCTGCTGATCCTGGACGAGATCGCCACCGGCTTTGGCCGCACCGGCCACGCCCTGGCCTGCCACGCTGCGGGAGTGCTGCCGGACATTCTCTGCCTCGGCAAGGCGCTGACCGGCGGGTTTATGTCCTTCGCCGCCACGTTGACCTCCGCCCGGGTGGCCCGTGGCATCGACTCCCCGTCCGGCGGCGGCGCGCTCATGCACGGGCCGACGTTCATGGGAAACCCCCTGGCCTGCTCGGTCGCGGGCGCTGCGCTGGACCTCATCGAGTCGGGCTATTGGCGCGAATCCGTGCCCCGCATCGAGACCGGGCTGCAGCGACTCCACGACGTCTGCGGCCCCGCCGACAACCCAGCCGTGGCAGACGTTCGCGTGCTCGGCGCCATCGGCGTGGTGGAGATGCGCGAACCCATCGACATGCGCACGGCCACGGATGCGCTGCTGGATAGCGGCGTGTGGCTGCGCCCCTTCGGCCGCCTGCTCTACACCATGCCGCCGTTCATCAGCACGGACGAGGACATCGCCACCATCGTCAACGCTATGGCACACACCGTGGCACAGCTCGCGCGCTAGCCCTCTCGAGACCGCGTGCATATTGGAAGCGCACATGAGACGCGCACATTAGAAAGGTTGACCTCATGATTCTGTGTATGACCGGCACCGGCACGGACGTTGGCAAAACCATCGCCACCGCAGCCCTCGCCGCCGCTGCTGAGCACGCGGGCTGGCACGTGCGCGTGGCCAAGCCGATCCAAACCGGCGAGCCCGCCGGCCACGGGGACCTCGCGACCGTCGAGTCCCTCACCGGCATCTCTGACCTGCACGAATGCGCCCGTTACCCCGAGCCCCTCGCCCCGGTCATGGCCGCCCGCCGCGCCGGAATGCCCACCCTCGACCTCGCCGATGTCGCCGCCGAGCTCACCGCGCTCTCTTCTTCATCCGACGCCACCAGCACCCTCCTTCTCGTCGAAGGCGCGGGTGGTCTCATGGTGGAGCTGGGCGAAGGCTGGACCATCGCCGACCTGGCCCGGGAACTCTCCGCGCCCCTCGTGGTCACCACCACCACGGGCCTGGGAAGCCTCAACCACGCACTGCTCACCCTCGAATCCATTGAGCGCCGGGGCGTGGGCTGCGCCGGGCTGATCGGCGGGTCAGTCCCCGCCGACCCGGACCTGGCGACCGGGCTGACGCTGGAGGAATTTTCCGCATCCGGCGGCTTCGGCCCCACTCGCGTGCCGTGGCTCGGCGGGATCCCGCAGGGCGCGGGAGCGCTCACTCAGGAAGAGTTCGTCCGCGGGGCCCGCCAGTGGATATCGCTGCCCCGGGAGCTTAATCGCTGACGTGGGCGAGGGCGTCCGTAATGGCGTCGACAAAATCGGTGATCTGCGAGGAACTATGCGTGGCCATCACAGTGACCCGCAGGATCGCGGCGCCGCGGGGGACGGTGGGGTAGCGGATCGCCGGCACGTGGAAGCTGCGGCTGCGCAGTTCGGCGGCTACGGCCATGGCGGTCGATTCCGCGCCGATGGGGATGGGGATGATGGGCGAGCATTCGGTGGGGTCGGCGGGCACGGCTGATTCCGCTGTCTCAGGTGTCTCGAGGATGCCCGCATCGCGCAGCTTCTCGCGAAGAGCCAGCGAATTGGCCTGCAGCTGCGGCACCGGCGAGCCGGCCGAGCGCACCACACCCACCGCCGCGCCGACAGCGGCCATGTTCGCGGCAGAGGTCGATGTGGAAAAGACGAAGCTACGAGCCTGGTTGCGCAACAGGCGCACCACGGGCTCGGGAGCGCACACGAAACCACCCTCCGCGCCAAGGGCCTTGCTGGCCGTTCCGACGAGGATATCGGGGGCGTGATCAGGCGAAACGTCGATCACGCCGCGGCCGGATGCGCCGATGGTGCCGATTCCATGCGCGTCGTCGACGATGACGAGAGCCCCGAACTCGTGGGCGGTGTCCACGAGACTGGGCAGATCGGCGCAGGTTCCGTCCATGGAGAACACCCCGTCACTAATAACAAGGAAGCGGTGATCGGGGTAGATGGTTCGGTAGTCGGCAAGGAGCGTGCGCAGCGCGGCGGCATCGCGGTGCGGGAACACGACAGTGCGTGTGCCGCGGGTGGCCTTGGCCAGGCGGCAGCCGTCGATGATGGAAGCGTGGTTGCGCTGATCGGAAAAGATGATGGTGGCTTCATCCGCGAGTGTGGAGATCAGGCCCACGTTGGCCTGATAACCGGTGGCGAAGAAGCAGCACTCTGGGTAGCCGAGCCACGAGGCGATGCGGCGCTCCACTCCGTTGTGCAGATCCGTGGTGCCGGTGGTGAGGCGCGATCCGCCGGATCCGGCGCCGTAGATCTCCAAAGCTGTTTGCGCTGCGCCCACGACTTGCGGGTGCTGGGCAAGACCTAGGTAATTGGAGGAGGAAAACAGCACGCGCGAGTCGCCATCGATGGTGCAAATCGGGTCCTGGCCGGTGGAGAACTCCGCCATGGTGCGCGTGAGGCCGGTGCTGTCCCAGGTATCCAGACGGTCGGTGATGGATTGGAACCACTGGGTGGGGAGGTTGCTGGACATAGGAGGAAGTGTAGACGCGAATCGCGGGCGGTGGGGTCGCGGCCTGTGGCCGTTCCGTTCTGGTTGGTGGTTCGGCTTCTTGGTGGTTCGACGCCACCATGGTGTGTGGTTGCTGGGTGGTGTTTGTGGGGTGTGAGCTGGGGATTTGTGTGTTGGTGGTGGGGTGTGTAGATTTATTCGAGTCAGCGCGACCGACACCGCGACCGTGACCACAATAGTTACCGAGATTGTTCTTGGGTGATGTGGTGGGTGTGCGGCAGGACAACGGCCCTGACGGTTTCCATTGAAGTAGCAGTGGTGTTCACCGAGTGTTTACATCCTGTTCGCCACGGATTTGCTTTGTAGCGTGTGGTTGGTATAAGCTCGGATTCCTGTCACGATGAGCTCCACATCTTGTGGGTGTGGGTGGTTTGTTGTGTGCGTAAGTTGTTTGAGAACTCAATAGTGTGATGAACCAAGTGCAGTGCATGATGGCATGTTTTGTGTTGTTGTGTGCTGTTGAATGATTATTTTTTCAACCTTGTTGATTGTTCATCGTTGGCCGCATGGCTGCATGCCGTATATGGGTGTGTGGTTGGTGTGGTTCGTGCCAGCGCGGGTGGGTAACGCCGCCGCGTTAAATATTGTGGTGCGTAATCCCCTACTTATTGTTTTGTGGGTGGGGGTCTGATGATGAATGTTTTGATTTTTTGTCAGTAATTTTTGGTTATTTTGCCAGTTGTTCAGGCTCTTTGTTCTGAAACAATGTTTTTATGGAGAGTTTGATCCTGGCTCAGGACGAACGCTGGCGGCGTGCTTAACACATGCAAGTCGAACGGAAAGGCCCTTGCTTGCAGGGGTACTCGAGTGGCGAACGGGTGAGTAACACGTGGGTGATCTGCCTTGTACTTCGGGATAAGCCTGGGAAACTGGGTCTAATACCGGATAGGACCATGCTTTAGTGTGTGTGGTGGAAAGTTTTTTCGGTACAAGATGAGCCCGCGGCCTATCAGCTTGTTGGTGGGGTAATGGCCTACCAAGGCGACGACGGGTAGCCGGCCTGAGAGGGTGTACGGCCACATTGGGACTGAGACACGGCCCAGACTCCTACGGGAGGCAGCAGTGGGGAATATTGCACAATGGGCGCAAGCCTGATGCAGCGACGCCGCGTGAGGGATGACGGCCTTCGGGTTGTAAACCTCTTTCGCTAGGGAAGAAGCCACTTGTGGTGACGGTACCTGGATAAGAAGCACCGGCTAACTACGTGCCAGCAGCCGCGGTAATACGTAGGGTGCGAGCGTTGTCCGGAATTACTGGGCGTAAAGAGCTCGTAGGTGGTTTGTCGCGTCGTCTGTGAAATCCCGGGGCTTAACTCCGGGCGTGCAGGCGATACGGGCATAACTGGAGTGCTGTAGGGGAGACTGGAATTCCTGGTGTAGCGGTGAAATGCGCAGATATCAGGAGGAACACCGATGGCGAAGGCAGGTCTCTGGGCAGTAACTGACGCTGAGGAGCGAAAGCATGGGTAGCGAACAGGATTAGATACCCTGGTAGTCCATGCCGTAAACGGTGGGCGCTAGGTGTGGGGATCTTTCTACGATTTCCGTGCCGTAGCTAACGCATTAAGCGCCCCGCCTGGGGAGTACGGCCGCAAGGCTAAAACTCAAAGGAATTGACGGGGGCCCGCACAAGCGGCGGAGCATGTGGATTAATTCGATGCAACGCGAAGAACCTTACCTGGGCTTGACATATGCAGGATCGCTGCAGAGATGTAGTTTCCCTTGTGGTCTGTATACAGGTGGTGCATGGTTGTCGTCAGCTCGTGTCGTGAGATGTTGGGTTAAGTCCCGCAACGAGCGCAACCCTTGTCTTGTGTTGCCAGCACGTTATGGTGGGGACTCGCGAGAGACTGCCGGGGTTAACTCGGAGGAAGGTGGGGATGACGTCAAATCATCATGCCCCTTATGTCCAGGGCTTCACACATGCTACAATGGTCGGTACAGAGGGTCGCGATACCGTGAGGTGGAGCTAATCCCTGAAAGCCGGTCTCAGTTCGGATTGGAGTCTGCAACTCGACTCCATGAAGTCGGAGTCGCTAGTAATCGCAGATCAGCAACGCTGCGGTGAATACGTTCCCGGGCCTTGTACACACCGCCCGTCACGTCATGAAAGTTGGTAACACCCGAAGCCAGTGGCCCAAACTCGTTAGGGAGCTGTCGAAGGTGGGATCGGCGATTGGGACGAAGTCGTAACAAGGTAGCCGTACCGGAAGGTGCGGCTGGATCACCTCCTTTCTAAGGAGTTATATTTTCATTATTTTCATCTGGGTAGTTCACGGACCGTGCCCCACGATTGGTGTGGGGTTGGTGTGGTGGATGATCAACACCAGTGGTTGATGTGAATTGTTGTTTGTTCTTGGTTTGTCATATTGTTGGGTGTCTGGAACGGCTTGTGTTGTTCCTTTGAGTGGGATTCCCATGGTTTGCGCATGACTGGTTGGTTGTGTGTGGGTGTGGGGTTCGTGTTGTTTGAGAACTGTATAGTGGACGCGAGTATCTTTACTCGCCACGCGTGAATGCTTGTGTGTGTTTGTGTGTGGTGGGTGTTGAATATTCTTTATTCTTCTTGTTTAGTGTGATTTTGTTTGTGGTGTATCCATAGAAATCTGATTGTTTGTGTGTGTTGTCTGTGAAGGGCGCACGGTGGATGCCTTGGCACAATGAGCCGATGAAGGACGTGTAAGGCCGCGATAGGCCTCGGGGAGTTGCCAATAGAGCGTTGATCCGAGGGTGTCCGAATGGGGAAACCTGGCCATCGTTATGGGTGGTCGCCTGCCAGTGAATTCATAGCTGGTGTGGAGGGAACGCGGGGAAGTGAAACATCTCAGTACCCGTAGGAGAAGAAAATAATAATGATTCCGTTAGTAGCGGCGAGCGAACGCGGATTATGTGGCTAAACCATATGCGTGTGATACCTGGCAGGGGTTGCGTGTGTGGGGTTGTGGGACGAATGCGTGCGGTGCTGCCATGCCGTGCATTGTCATAGTGTGTTAGCGGAAGTGGTTTGGAATGGCCTGCCGTAGACGGTGAGAGTCCGGTACGTGAAAGCATGACTGTGGTGGTGTGTGTTTGTTCCCGAGTAGCAGCGGGCTCGTGGAATCTGCTGTGAATCTGCCGGGACCATCCGGTAAGCCTGAATACTTGTTGTGACCGATAGCGGATTAGTACCGTGAGGGAATGGTGAAAAGTACCCCGGGAGGGGAGTGAAATAGTACCTGAAACCGTGTGCTTACAATCCGTCAGAGCCCTCTTGTGGGGTGATGGCGTGCCTTTTGAAGAATGAGCCTGCGAGTCAGCGGCATGTCGCGAGGTTAACCCGAGTATGTGGGGTAGTCGTAGCGAAAGCGAATACTAACTAGTGTGTTTGTAGTGGCATGTCCTGGACCCGAAGCGGGGTGATCTACCCATGGCCAGTGTGAAGCAGCTGTAAGAGGTTGTGGAGGCGCGAACCCACTTAGGTTGAAAACTGAGGGGATGAGTTGTGGGTAGGGGTGAAAGGCCAATCAAACTCCGTGATAGCTGGTTCTCCCCGAAATGCATTTAGGTGCAGCGTCGTGTGTTTCTTGCCGGAGGTAGAGCTACTGGTTGGTTTAGCGGGACTATCATCTTAGCGACATCAGCCAAACTCCGAATGCCGGTAAGTTAGAGCGCGGCAGTGAGACTGCGGGGGATAAGCTTCGTAGTCGAGAGGGAAACAGCCCAGATCGCCGGCTAAGGCCCCTAAGAGTGTACTAAGTGGAAAAGGATGTGGGATCGCGAAGACAGCCAGGAGGTTGGCTTAGAAGCAGCCATCCTTGAAAGAGTGCGTAATAGCTCACTGGTCGAGTGGTTCTGCGCCGACAATGTAGTGGGGCTCAAGTACACCGCCGAAGCCGCGGAACTCACATTTTGTGTGGGTTGGTAGGGGAGCGTCGTGTGGCCGGTGAAGGTGCGGGGTGACCCAGTGCTGGAGGCTATGCGAGTGAGAATGCAGGCATGAGTAGCGAATGACAAGTGGAAAACTTGTCCGCCGGATGACTAAGGGTTCCTGGGTTAAGCTAATCTTCCCAGGGTGAGTCGGGACCTAAGGCGAGGCCGACAGGCGTAGTCGATGGATAACGGGTTGATATTCCCGTACCCGTGTATGTGCGCCCAATGGTGAATCGGGGATACTAACCACCCTGACCCGCCACTAACGAGGCTTTGCCTTGTGGTGTGTGGTGATGCGTGGGACCTGATCTGGTAGTAGCCAAGCGATGGGGTGACACAGGTTGGTAGCCAAGCCACTTATTGGATTGTGGTGTAAGCGTGTGGCACGTGCCCAGTGGTAAATCCGGGGCACATGATGTGTGAGGCGTGATGCGTACCCGTTGTGGGGATGTTGGTGATCCTGTACTGTCGAGAAAAGCCTCTAGTGAGTGCATACATGGCCCGTACCCATAACCGACACAGGTGGTCAGGTAGAGAATACTAAGGCGATCGGGTGAACTGTGGTTAAGGAACTCGGCAAAATGCCCCCGTAACTTCGGGAGAAGGGGGGCCACTGCTGGTGACAGACTGGTTTTGAGCTGGTGGTGGTCGCAGAGAATAGAGGGAAGCGACTGTTTACTAAAAACACAGGTCCGTGCGAAGACGGTGAAGTCGATGTATACGGACTGACGCCTGCCCGGTGCTGGAAGGTTAAGAGGACCTGTTAGACCCTTTTGGGTCGAAGCGGAGAATTTAAGCCCCAGTAAACGGCGGTGGTAACTATAACCATCCTAAGGTAGCGAAATTCCTTGTCGGGTAAGTTCCGACCTGCACGAATGGCGTAACGACTTCCCTGCTGTCTCAACCACAGGCCCGGCGAAATTGCAGTACGAGTAAAGATGCTCGTTACGCGCGGCAGGACGAAAAGACCCCGGGACCTTCACTATAGCTTGGTATTGGTGTTTGGTTCGGTTTGTGTAGGATAGGTGGGAGACTGTGAAGCTATCACGCCAGTGGTGGTGGAGTCGTTGTTGAAATACCACTCTGATCGTATTGAGCATCTCAACCTCGGCCCGTGATCCGGGTTAGGGACAGTGCCTGGTGGGTAGTTTAACTGGGGCGGTTGCCTCCCAAAGAGTAACGGAGGCGCCCAAAGGTTCCCTCAGCCTGGTTGGCAATCAGGTGTTGAGTGTAAGTGCACAAGGGAGCTTGACTGTGAGACTGACAGGTCGAGCAGGTACGAAAGTAGGGACTAGTGATCCGGCACCGGCTTGTGGAAGCGGTGTCGCTCAACGGATAAAAGGTACCCCGGGGATAACAGGCTGATCTTCCCCAAGAGTCCATATCGACGGGATGGTTTGGCACCTCGATGTCGGCTCGTCGCATCCTGGGGCTGGAGTAGGTCCCAAGGGTTGGGCTGTTCGCCCATTAAAGCGGCACGCGAGCTGGGTTTAGAACGTCGTGAGACAGTTCGGTCTCTATCCGCCGTGCGCGTTGAAACTTGAGAAAGGCTGTCCCTAGTACGAGAGGACCGGGACGGACATACCTCTGGTGGGCCAGTTGTCACGCCCGTGGCATGGCTGGTTGGCTACGTATGGAAGGGATAACCGCTGAAAGCATCTAAGCGGGAAGCCTGTTTCGAGATGAGGTTTCTTTTGAGGTTCCCTATAGATGATGGGGTTGATAGGCCGGATCTGGAAGCACTGTGAGGTGTGGAGGTGACCGGTACTAATTTACCAATGTTCAACACACATAAAATTGTTGGTTTGTGTGGATCACACCCGTGACACCCTGTTTGGTGGTGTTCGGCTGGTCACATGGAGCGTGTTGGATAAACGATTATTCTTGTTACCCTGTTTGTGGGTTGCTCGCGTCTGTTATGCAGTGTCTGGAACGACACGGCACACCACCACCATTGTGTGTGGGTGGGTGTGTTTGGTTCCGTTTGTTGTGTCGGTGGTTGTTAGCGGTAAGGATCCGCCCGGTCCCTTTCCGAACCCGGTAGCTAAGCTTACCTGCGCTGATGGTACTGCACCTGGGAGGGTGTGGGAGAGTAAGTCACCGCCGGCCTTAAACTTGATAGTGGGTGGTCAGTGTTGGCTGTGTTCGTCACAAATTCGTGATGATCACAACCGGCACTGACCACCCTCTTTTCGCATGCGCGGAAAGAAGTTAAAAGGGGGTGAATAGCTCAGCTGTGCATGCGAATCAGCCCAGATTGCTCAGGCAACTCCGCGGCATTCAGGGGTGGGATGGCAGGTCTGTGCTGAATATGTGCTGCAAACCTGAATGACGTTCGGTATCTTGTTGAACAAATCTAACCTGTTGAGGCCAGACGGGGATTAATTCCTCACGGTTTTCCCAGGTCATTGCTGACGTGTACTGGAGAGGGGCCTCGCATGGCTCGGTCATCGTGGGATCGTTTGTGGAATTGTTCGTGGAAGACTGCAGTCGCTCGGTTTTCGCTCATGCTTTTGCTGTTCGGGCTTGTGCTCCCCGTTGGTCCCTTCGCAGTTGGTAGTGCTGAAGCGCAAGCCCCATCCTCCCAGGACGCTGAGCAGCGCCCGATTGTGCTGGTTCTTGATGCTTCCGGCTCGATGTTGGCAGATGATGCCGGTGGCCAGAAGCGTATCGACGCCGCCAAGGACGCGACCCGACAGTTGATCGATGGGCTGGCCGAGGATCAGAAGTTTGGGGTGGTGACCTACGGTGCCGGTACCAGCAGCGATGATGCTGACAAGGAGCGTGGCTGCCAGGACGTCACGATCCTCCGGCCGCTAGCGACCGGGGATAAGCAGAAGGCGGTTGATTCAGTCAACGGCATTCAGCCACGTGGCTGGACCCCCATTGGCAAGGCTTTGCAGCAGGCTGCTGACCTGTTGCCAGACAACAAGGGAACCGTTGTCCTTGTCTCGGGCGGTGAGGATACGTGTGCTCCACCGCCGGTGTGTGAGGTGGCTAAGGATCTCGTGGCGAAGGGCATCGATGTGAAGGTCAATACTATTGGCCTGAACATTAACGATCAGGGCCGATCGGAATTGCAGTGCATTGCACAGTCCACGGGTGGAGTTTATGCGGATGCCAATGACGCAGCGAGCCTAAGTAAGCAGCTTTCGGTGGCCACTCGCGACGTTGCAGGCGCAACGTACGCAGGCGAACCGATCGCGGGCAAAGATTGGACAGCTCCCAGATCTACGGTCGATCTCAAGGATCGCACGTCAGAGCAGACCTTCGGCGATGCTCCGGAAGCGGTGCCAGGAACGATGGCTGAGCCGAAGATCTACACCGACGAAGTACCACCGGTCCCAGAAGGCGTTAACCTCAATCCTGTTGGCGATGATAGGGGTAGCCAGTATCGGTCGTACAAAGTCTGGCTAAATAAGGGCGATACCCTCGTGGTTGGGTTCCTCGCCCCTAGGCGTCCCCTTCCTGGAGATGCACATCCAGATGATCGAGCAGCGGTGCTTGAGACAACTGTCACTGAGAAGTCACTGTCGGATGAGGGCGGCTGGTTCGAGCAATCTGGGTCCAACGTCGATATTGACCCGTCCTATTTTCTTTTAACGATTCCATCCTCTTCCCAAACTTTTCACGCTGGGGCGGATGCGTTTTACGGCGTGTCAGTGAGGAAATCCGGCGGGATGAAGTTCGCGTCTGATCCCGTGCCGTTCATGTTGGCCCTTGCTGCATTTCACGATGTTGAGAACGCCGACAGCGCCCCGCCGAAGAAACTCGATCCTACGGTTGTACGCGTGGGGCCAGATTCCAGCCCCTTCGTGGCCGGTGGCACCGATCCAACTAATGCCCCTCTATTGGAACCAGGTACGGTGACGACGGACATCGCACCGGGCGAAGTGCGGTATTACAGGATCCGTCTCGGTTGGGGACAATCGTACGCAGCAGTCGCGCAGCCACTCAGTGGCCCCGAGAGTGAATCAGAAAAGATCAGCCAAGTTCTTAGGCTGCACACCTTTTCTCCCGATTTTTCCTATAGCAGTTCGGCGGGCGGTATCAAGGTTATAGACGAAGGGCCGGACGCCGCCGGTACGCAACCGCGATCGGTCGTTGGGACCGAAGCCGTGCAACTCGACGCCACGCTAGGCGTGAAAAAGACTTCTAATAACGATTACGAAGCGTTTCCGTCACACCCAGGCGAGCAGATCATCGCTGTCACCAAGGACACCAACCAAGAGTCCTTGCAACAGCACGGCCTAGGCGTTGGCCAGGGCAACGTTCAACCGCAGCGCTTCCTACTCGCAGTGGCGCGGGAGGGCGAAGAGATCACGCCCGGCCCAGTGTTTACACCAATCAAGTCCCGCGACGGAAGCTCGGAGCCTAATACCGGCCACGCACAACCGAGCGATGCTGCAAAAGACGCTGCAAAAGACGCTGCAGCGGAAAGCTCCCCGATGTCACAGAAAATGCCGCTGCTCATCGGTGGTGGGGTGATCATCCTGGTGGTCATTGGTGCACTCGTTGCCTTTGGTGTTCGCAGGAAGCAGTGATCGAACCCGCCCACAATGCTCGCCCTGCGCTCGCCCTGCGCTCGCCCCACGCACGCCCCCGCCCCGCGCACCTTCCCTCGCACACCCGGGATGGGCTGTCTCATGCCTTTGATACTGTGACAGCGTTGAACCACCCAGCCCCCGTGTGTCGAAACCAAAGACCGGAATGTGCCCCACCGTGCGACAGTCATCAGCAGAACCCGCCAGCGCCGTCACGCGCTGGGTTCTGCTCGCCACGGTTGGCATGGGCGTTTTCCTCATCACGCTCGATAACACGATTCTCTACACCGCCCTCCCGCGCCTCGTCGAGGATCTCAACGCCTCCATCACCCAGCAGCTGTGGATCGTCAACGCGTACCCGGTCGTCATCGCAGGTCTCCTGCTCGGCACTGGCACCCTCGGGGACAAGATCGGCCATGCCACGATGTTCACCATCGGCATGTCGATCTTCGGCGTCGCCTCCCTGCTCGCGGCCTTCGCCGTATCCCCGGAGATGCTCATCGCCGCCCGTGCCTTGTTGGCCGTCGGCGCCGCCACGATGATGCCTTCCACGCTGTCCCTCATTCGGTTGACGTTCACCGATCCACAGGAAATGAACTTCGCCATCGGCATCTGGGCCTCCCTCGCCACCATCTCCTCGGCCCTCGGCCCGATCGTCGGCGGCGCCTTGTTGGAGGTCTTCTGGTGGGGCAGCGCCTTCCTGCTCAACATCCCGTTCGTCGTCCTCGCCCTGGTCACCATCCCCTTTGTCAAACCCGCCCAGCGCCGGGACCCCACCAAGCATTGGGATTGGATTTCCAGCGCGTTCGCCATGGTCACCCTCGTCAGCGTTGTCCTCATCATCAAGGAGGCCGCGCATTCGCCACAGAATTGGGCCCTCATCGCCGTGGCCGTGGTACTCGCGCTTGTCTTCGGCACGCTGTTCGTCCGGCGCCAAGACTCCCTCGCGCAGCCGCTGATTACCCTCGATATCTTCCGCAGCCCCAGCTTCCGCTCCGGGGCGATCGGTGCCAGCCTGGCCATGTTCGCCATCGTGGGCTTGCAGTACATCACCACTCAGAAGCTGCAGCTCGCGGACGGTTTCTCGCCGCTGCAATCGGGGTTGGTCGTGGCGGTCATCGCGGCGGGTTCGCTCGTGACCTCCCTGGCCGCCGGTGCGTCGTTGCGCCGCATGGGGGTGCGGCGCCTCATCGCGGGCGGGCTGGGCGTGTCGGCCATCGGCACCGCGATCGTGGGCGTCGCGGGGTTGGTGTCCTCCACGCCGCTGCTGGTGCTGGGCATGCTCGTCCTCGGCATGGGGATGGGCGGGGTGATGTCGGTCGCCTCGATCGCGATGATCTCCGGTGCCCCGCCACACCGCGCTGGCATGGCCTCTAGCGTGGAGGAAGTCAGCTACGAGTTCGGCTCCCTCACCGCCGTCGCCATCCTCGGGTCGCTCGTCACGTTCTGCTACTCGCGTTTCTTCCACGCCCCTGCCGGCTCGCCGCCGCGGGCCGGTGAGTCGCTCCAGGATGCTGTGATCGCCGTCGATGGCGCGCGGCCCATCGTTGCGTCTTCTATTCTCGACGCCGCAGCCAGCGCCTATTCCAGCGCCTATGCGGTAACCGCAGGGGTGGTGGTTGTCACGTTGATAGCCGGTGCGTTGTACACGGGCAGGATCTTGCGCGGCGTGCGCGTGGAGTTGCAGGACTAGCCGATTAGTAGTTGCTGATGAACCGCCGCGGCTCGCCCGTCAACGGATCGGTGAACCGCAGTTCCTTGGCGATCAGTCCCATGGGGTGGGAGAAGTCTTCCTCGTCGGCGAAAGGCGGGTGCGGGGTGGGAGCGGAGGGATCGTGGAGGGCGGCGTCGCTGAGCTCTTCGTAGAGGGGATCGTTGATGATCGGCAGGCCGAGGCTGCGTAGCACCACTCTGAGCTGGTGCGTTTTGCCCGTGGCGGGTTTGAGGCGCCAGACGAGCACGTCGCGACCGTCGCGAACGTCCTCGCGCACGCCGAGCACGTGAGTCACCGCGTTGGCTTCCGGTGGCACCGCAGCGGCAGCTCCCGCGGGAGGCTCCACCACATATGTGCTCAAGTGCCCCCGGATTTTCACCATGTGGTGGGTCAGCGTCCACGGTTGGTCCTCGCTGGGGGCGGGCCACTGGTGCCAGTCGGCGAAGCGCTCGATCGGGGCGAACGGTGCGGCGCCTCGGCGCGGAGTGAGCGCCTCGTAGATCTTCGTGGCCTCGCGGCGCTCGAACATCGTCTGGTACGCCCCGCGCGCCTCGCGCCGGGCCGTGAACATGAGCACGCCGCGGGTGAGCCGGTCCAGGCGGTGGCTGGGGGAGAGCTCGGGGATGCCTAGCTGCACGCGCGCCTTCACCAGTGCGGTCTGGGAAATATGCTGGCCGCGGGGCATCGTGGAGAGGAAGGGCGGCTTGTCGATCACCACGAGGGTGTCATCTTGGTGCAGTACGTGAATGTCCCCCGGCACCTCGCGTTCCGGTGCCGGCGCCCGGTAGAAATTCACGAAAGAACCCGGATGGACGGCATCGAAAGGCCGGAGGCGCGTTCCGGCGTCGGAAAGAACTTCGCCGCGCGAAAAGCGCGACAGCACAGCAGAAAAGCTATCCGTTGGCGCCCGGTGGCGTTGGTTGTCGATGAGGAACCACACGAATTCGGCGGCGGCGACCGGGCCGGGCCACGACCGAGGGACTTGCGCGCGCGTGGGATTGAGCCCCTGTTTTATTGGCAAACGTTTCATCGAGTCGGTATTATCCTCCGCATGGATCTCAACTCACTCACCCAGATTTTCGATAACTTCATCCGGACCGATTTCGGCCGCGCAGTCTTCCAGGGAATCGTAGCAATCTTCAACAACCTGTTCCCCGCCAACGCCCCGGCTGCCAGCGACGTGCCGCTGCCGACCCCGAACAAGCCGACCAACTAAACCCCACCAGCACCACCCCGCCTGTTGTACCCCGTCTGCTGTGCCCCACCTGCTGTGCCTCACTCGTTGTAGCCAGCGCAGCGCCAGCGACGGGGTTTGTCCATGTGTAGCCGTGTGTAGCCGTGTGCCCCCGCAGGCAGTGCACGATTGGGGTTGAAAAACGTGGGGCTGCCCACAGGGGTAGGAAAATGCGGGATAATGGGGGTGTAAAAGGAAAGACCGAGCACTCAACTGGAAAGGCTTTCTAGCATGTCTGAACAAAGCACTAAAGAAATTGTTGTCGCCGTCGATGGCTCCGATGCCAGCAACCAGGCCGTGAAGTGGGCCGCCAACGCAGCGTTGAAGCGGAAGCAGCCGCTGAAGCTCGTCACCGCTTACACGATGCCACAGTTCATGTACGCCGACGGCATGGTGCCCCCGCAGGAGCTCTACAACGAGCTGGAGGGCGAGGCCAATGACAAGCTGGACAACGCCCAGAAGATCGTTACCGACTTCAGCTCTGAGGTGGAGGTCTCCCGCCTGCTGAAGGAATCCGCTCCGATTGATCTGCTGCTGGAGCTCGGCGATTCCGCAGAGATGATCGTCATGGGCTCCCGTGGTCTCGGCGGACTGTCCGGCCTGGTGATGGGCTCCGTCTCTAGCGCTGTGGTCTCTCACGCCAACTGCCCCGTTGTTGTGGTGCGCAAGGACAATGACGTAAACGAGGACACCAAGTACGGCCCCGTGGTGGTGGGTGTCGATGGTTCCGACGTGAGCCGCAAGGCCATGCGCGTGGCCTTCCGTGAGGCCGAGGCCCGCGGCGCCCTGCTGCGCGCCGTGCACGCTTACACCGACGCTCAGGTGCACACCACCTACGTGGGCCTGGTCGATGCGCAGAACCGCATGGACAAGGAAGTTTCCGAGCGCCAGGACATGCTCGATGACGAGCTGAAGCCCTTCCTCGAGGAGTTCCCCTCCGTGCAGGTCGAAGAGATCGTCGAGCGCGAGCGTGCCGTGCACTCTCTGGTTGAGTGCGCCAAGGGTGCGCAGCTGCTGGTGCTCGGCTCCCACGGCCGCGGTGGCTTCAAGGGCATGCTGCTGGGCTCCACCTCCCGCGCCCTGCTGCAGTACGCTCCGTGCCCGATGATGGTTGTGCGCCCGAGCGACAACATCTAAGAGCGCGCTTCAGCGCGCGAGTGCGCTTGAGTGCGCGCGAACAACTCTCCAATTGAACTGATCGCGCACCCAGTGCGATAAAGTTTGAGCTGAGAACGATTCCGGCCGTCGGCGGCCGGGGTGCACCACATGTGCCCCGGTACCCGGCGGCACCAGGCTAGGAGGGTGTTGGATGGCAAGTGCAGGAGACTCTTCGCGGGCATCGAAGCCGGCGAAGAAGGCGACGTCTTCTCGCCGCAACCGGCCAGGACCCCGCCAGCGCTTGCTCGCCAGCGCCACCAACCTGTTCACCACCCAGGGCATCCGCGTGATCGGCATTGACCGTATCCTCCGCGATGCCGACGTGGCCAAGGCCAGCCTCTATTCCCTGTTCGGCTCCAAGGACAATCTCGTGGTCGCCTACCTGCAGGAGCTCGATAAGAAGTGGCGTGCGGACTGGCACGCTCTCGCCGACGAGCGCGAGAAGCCCGAGGATCGCATCATCGCCTTCTTCGACCTGTGCATCCGCGACGAACCCGGCAACAACTTCCGCGGTTCCCACTTCCAAAACGCCGCCAGCGAATACCCACGGCCGGAGACTGACTCTGAGCAGCGTATTCGCGACGCCGCCATGGAGTATCGCCGTTGGTGCCGCGACACGATGGCCGAGTTGCTCACAGAAAAGTTCGGCTACGCGTCCAGCACCCTAGCGGATCAGCTCATGGTGTTCATGGATGGCGGTCTCGCGGGCGCGAAGATGTCCCGCACAACCGTGCCGCTGGAAACCGCGCGTGGCCTGGCGAAGCAGCTGCTGCTGACGGCGCCGATTACGTACAACATCTAGCCACCGAACCCCGCAGCGTGCCGAGGGGATGCCTAGGCGCGGTGGCGCCCTGAATTCTTCTTTCCGCCGGACGGCACGCGCTTGAAGTCTTCGAGACGCGCCTGCCTGCCGGGGAAGCGGCGCTTCTTTTCGGGCTGGGTTTCTTCCGGCCGGGTCTTTTCGGGTCGGGCCACCTGATTGTTAACCGTCTCGGCCTGCGGGGCGGGGGTGGCTGGTGGCGTCGACGATGCAGAAGCAGCCTTCTTATGCGCCCGGGCCGCGGCGATCTGGCGGCGCCGTTCGAGGCGGCGCTGCTTTTTCGCCAACTTCGGACCGTTGATGAGCCGGTCCAGCTCCGCGCGTTCCCGGGCGGACTCCTCCTTGATGGCCGCCACCGGGCCACCCTGCTGCAGCAGGCGGGCGCGGTTCATCTCGCGCTCGTTGAACACCCGCTTGGCCCGCTTGACCTCGCGGCGGCGATCCACCAGCTTCTGCTTTTCCGTGCGGGTGAACTCGTGGAACTCGTCGGTGTAGGGCATCGTGTGATCCAGATACTTCTGCACCGCCACCGCCTGAGTGGTGGTCCACAAGTTGTTGCACACCCAGTAGACGAGGATGGCCACCGGGCCGGGACCGCCGAAGCTCACGAGGAACGGCGAGAGCATAATCATCGGCCCGATGAGCCACATGAACTTCATCATGAATCGCGCCGCGCCGGAGCCGTAGTCGAGCGTGCGCAGGTTCCGGCGCATCGTATATGCCCAGTTGCTCGTGGTGAAGATTGAGGCGAAGATCGCCATCGGCAGCACAACGTGCAGCACGTCCGCGCGGGTCGTGCCGAGGAACTGCAGCTGGTCTACCGGCATCCGGAAATACGCGGGCAGCGGCACTCCGGCGAACTCGGCGCGGAGGAACGAGTCGATATCCGCGCTGCTCAGCGGGCCGAAGCCCTCGTGCGCTGCCTGTAGGCCCTCGGAGGGGCGGGCGATGCGGATGAGCAGCCGGTACAGGCCCATGATGACGGGCAGGAGCACGAAGATCGGCATGCACCCATCCGCCATGGAATAGTTGTTCTCCTTCTGCAGCTCCTTGCGTTTGGCCATGAGCTCTTTGCGCGAGGCAGGATCGTGGCGGTTCGCGTATGTGGCCTCCAGCGCGCGGATCTGCGGCCGGAGGTTGGCCAGGATGCGCCCGGAGCGGATCTGCCGGTAGTACAGCGGCAACAGCAACGCGCGGATGGTGATGACGAGCAACACCAGGGAGATCAGCCACGACTGATCCGGGCCGATGCCCAACGCGGTGAGGAGCAGATGCCAACCCTTCAGCACGAGTGCGACTGGGTACTCCACAACGATCATGTGTGTGAGCTTACATTGCCCCTGTAAGATGCGATCTATGAGTTCAGCCCGCCGCGCCCGCACACGCCGCCTCGATCCGGTGAGTGTACTTGGGGAGATTTTGGTGACCCTGGGTGTGCTGGCGCTGCTGTTCGCCTTCTGGGATGTGGTGTGGACGAACGTGCAATCCGCCCGCGAGCAGTCCCACGTGGCGCAGCGGCTGGACGATCAATGGGATAGCCGCAACCCGCGCCCGTTGACCGCGCCGTCCGAGGGCACGGCGTTTGCCCGCCTGTTCATCCCGAGCTTCGGCTCGGACTTCGACTTCGCCGTGGTCAAGGGAACCAGCGACGCCGACCTGCGCAAAGGCCCCGGACAGTACCTGGATTCGCAGGACCCTGACCAGCCGGGCAACTTCGCCCTCGCCGGGCACAGGGTGGGCCGCGGCTCGCCGTTCAACGACCTCGGTTTGCTGCATTCGTGCGACGCCATAGTGGTGGAAACCGCCGGGTCGTGGAACGTCTATCGCGTCTTGCCCATCGACGTGCCGCCACAGGATCGGGTGCGCGCCGCGGAGGCGTGCATGGATCCGGCGCTGGCGCAGAAGGTGACCTCCGGGCCGTACGAGGGCTTGCAGGGGCGCTACATCACCACCCCGGGCGATGTGGAAGTGATCAATCCCATTCCGAATCAGCCGAGTGCGGACGTGGCTCCCGATGATGCGTCCCTGCTGACGATGACGACGTGCCACCCGCAGTTCTCCAACCGGGAGCGCATGATTGTCCATGCGGTGATGGTGCGCTCTGACCCGAAGAAGCCGGGGTACTATCCGCCGGAAATGACGCAGGAGGTTTAGGATGTACGCCGCGTTCTGGAGAATGCTGCCCGGACCCTGGTGGGTGCGGCTGCTCATCGTGATCGCCCTGCTGGTGGGCGTGTTCTTCCTCCTCATGGAGGTTGTGTTCCCGTGGATCGGGCCGATGATGCCGTGGACTGAGGTGGACGTCCACTAGCGCGAGGCGCTTAGCTAGGGGGGAGCGGGCGTGCGAGGCGCCTAGAGATTGAGGTTGCGGATCGTTTCCTCTGCGATCTGCTGTGCCTTCACCGACTGATCCTGTGCGGTGTGCACGACCACCGCGGTGGGGCCCTTCCACACGGCGTAGATAGCGCCGGAGGCCCCCGGCGTGCCGTCATCGGTGTTGCCGCCGCGGCGCCCGCCGCTCCACCCCTCGGGCTGGAGGGCCTTGAGCGTGGAGTCGATGGGCGCGTGGAAGTCCACCACGGCCACGGCATCCTTGTTCGTGGTCATGTGGCGCACCAGCACGGTGGCCTGGGGGAAGTCCTCGTAGGACCAGAACACGCACGCGGGCGGATCGAAGCGCTCGTCCAGGCCGACTCCCGTGAAGCGCTGGCCGGTGGTGTTCCCCAGCCACGTGCTGTCGATGTAGGGGCAGCTCGTGGTGCCCGCTGGCTGGCCGGCGGGCACGGGATCCGCGGTGGCGTCAATGGGAAGCTCCGTGCCGCGCACCGGCGGGAAGGTCTGCTCGGTTGCCGGGTCTGCTGGCTGCTGGGCTTGCGTGTCGGCTCCGGGGTCAGATCCGGAATCCGAACCGAAGCTGTTGCACCCCGTGAGCATGACAACACCGCAACACGCGGTGAGAGCCGTGGCGACCACGTGGGTTACGTGGCGGCGTCGAAAATCGGAAAACACCATGAAAGCGTGCTGCGGTGACGTTGTGCGGATAATCGCGAGGCCGGGTTAGCCCTGAGCCTTCTCGAACTGGTCGATGACGGACTGCGCGATGCGGCCGCGCTCGGAGACCTCTACGCCGTTGGCCTGAGCCCACTCGCGGATCATCTTGTTGCGCTGCGGGTTAGCGCTGCGGGTAGCGGTACGGCGACCAGCGGCGCCACCACGCACCTTGCGGCGAGCAACCTGAATGTAGGGAGCCAAGGCCTCTTCGAACTTGGCCTTGTTATCCTCGGACAAATCCAGGGTGTAATCCACACCATTAACGGAGAAGTCGACGACACGAACTTCTTCCTCGTTAAGGGTGGTGTTATCTAGATCATCAAAGTACTGGGTCACTTCTCGGCGTGCCATAACTTCATGCCCTCCATGTGTTCTTTAAAAGATGGCTTTGTCTGTTTCCAAACCCATCATACGTTTGATGCGTTAAAAAACAAATCATATTCGACAAGTCACACAGTAGCTGAGGGATAAACCATATTTTATTAGCTTATTGCTCTGATTATTAAACGGAGTTTTAGGCGAGACTGGCAAGAGGCTGGCAAGAAGGTTGCAAGGCAGTGTGAGCTGCGGGCATAACCGGACATAACTGGGCATAACTGGGCATAACAATGGGGCCAGGGAAAAGATCTTCCCTGGCCCCATTGCGCGGATCTGTGCCTAGGCGTGCAGAACTGTGCAGAACTGTGCCGTTTAGCGTGCAGAGTGCACAGCGGGGTTAATCGCGCCCATGGTGGGGCGGATGCCCTGGCCGTGCGCGGCACGCGCGGACTGTGCGTAGTGCAGTGGCGCTCCGGCGATGAGCTTGCCGTCCGGCGCCTGGAACAGCCAGTCTGCCTGCACGAAGTCCGGAGTGATCTGCACAACCGTGTAACCGTGGGAATCCATATCCAGGTACTGAATGTGCTTATTCAGATTCGTGAATGCCAATTCAGCGCCCTGGCTCAGCGGATTATCCTCCGGGAGTTTCAAAATATCGTCAATATTAGAAGACGTTAAGGAGGGGCATACAATTTCCACAGCAGCCGTGCCGGAAGCGGGGTAGGTCGCGGGCTCCACGGGAACATCCACGGCCCACGAGGTGTGAATATCGCCCGTCAACCACACGGTGTTGTTGATGTTCTTGTCTTGGAGGAATCGGATCAGCTTGCGCCTTTCAGCCGCATATCCGTCCCATTGGTCGAAATTGTAAGGCATGCCTTGTTCGGGAAGGCCAAGGAGCTGAGTAACAGCGGCAGTGGTTTGCGGATCCAGCGGCGGAATAAGGACCGGGCTAATCATCACCGAATTGCCGATCACGTTCCAGCGAGCGGTGGATGAAGCCAACTTCTTAGTGAGCCAACCGAATTGCTCGGAACCCATCATGGTGCGGCTATCGTCGTCCACCACCTTGGAATTCTTAAAGCTTGCCTGCTCATTGCGGTAGGTGCGCAGATCCAGCATGTTGAGCTCCAGCAGGTTGCCGAAGCCCAAATTGCGGTAAATGTGCCCGCCCTGGGATACCGGGGTGGCACGGATTGGCAGCCATTCCGTGTAGGCCTGCATGGCGGCATTGCGGCGCGCGGTGAAATCGCCCTCCTCGGGCGAGTGGTTCTCCGCACCGCCGGACCAGGCATCGTTGGCGACCTCGTGGTCATCCCAGGTGACGATCCACGGGCAGGCGGCGTGGCCGGCCTGTACGTCCGGATCGGTGTGGTGCAGGGCGTAGCGCTGGCGGTAGTCCGCCAGGGACACGATCTCGTTGGCGGGCTCGTGGTCGCGCACGGCGCCGGTCTTGCCGGTGTATTCACCGCGCTTGTACTCGTAGATGTAATCGCCCACGTGCAGTGCGTAGTCGATGTCGCCGCGCTGGGACATGTCTCGGTACGCGTTGAAGTAGCCGGCCTCCCAGTTGGAGCAGCTAAACAGGGCGAAGCGCAGCTCGGACATGTCCTGGCCGGAGGCCGGTGCGGTGCGGGTGCGGCCTACCGGAGAGACCTGGCCCTTCTTCTCCCCATCGGCCACGGTAAAGCGGTAGAAGTACGGGGTATAAGGCTGCAGGTTGGCGGCCTCCACCTTCACTGTCATGTCAGTATCCGGAGTGGCGGTGGCGGATCCGCTGCTCACGATCGTCCCGAAGCCCTCATCCGGGGCAACTTCCCACGTCACGGCCGTGGGCGTGCCTTTGCCGAGGCCGGGGTAGTCGGCGTCGTTACTGGTGATGCGCGTCCAGAGGATCACGCTGGTGGGGTAGGGGTCGCCGGAGGCAACGCCGTGCTGGAAGGCTGAGCCGGCGGACCCGGGAGCAGGGGCCCCGGCGACGGGTGCGGCAGGGGCGTTGGCTGAGGCGGACGGGGGGAGGGCGGCGCTGAGGCCCAGCGCGGCGGCGCCCACGGCGCCGGTTTGGAGCACGCGGCGGCGGGGAACCGCAGAACGCGCGGAAGGAGAGGTGTCAGACATGCCTAGAATCACACCACATGCGCCGAGCTTTTGCAGGTTAAGGGGCGCTAAGTCTGAAGCTCTAGTTCAGGCTTAGGAATCGCCTCGGCGCGGCGGTAGCGCTAGGACTTCTTCGTGGACACCTGGGCTTCGATGAGGTCCAGCTCGCGATCCACGGACTTCAGTACGTGGCGGGCCTGGTTTTCGGTCATGGAACCGGAGTTCTTCACCGCATCGTCCAGATCGTCGAGGCGCTCGTCAATGTCCTTGGCGAAGCCGCTGGGCACGCCCTTATCCAGGCTGTCGCGCACCTGGTCGATGCGAGCACGGTATGCCGCTGCAGCCTCGTCCTGGCCGGAGTACTTCGCCAGCGCGTCGCGGTTCACACCGGCACGCGAGGCGGCGGTGGCCTCGGTGGCGCCACGCAGCTGGGTCAGCAGGCGGTACACCAGCGGCACGGCGATGGGGGCTGCCACGCGGGACGCGGTGGCGTAGCGGCTAATGGTCTGCGCGTTAAAGCGCCCGGCCTTGAGCTGCTCCACAGCGGACTTCGCCATCTTCTGCTCGTGCTTGCGGCGCGCCTTCATCTCCTTGGCGTCGATCTTGCGCACCTGCTTGGCGGTCTTGCGCAGGTAGGCTTCCTTCCGCTTCTCCAGTTCAGCATCGGCCTTGACCTGTGCCTTTGCCTTGTAGCGAGCGGCCTTTTCTGCCGCCTTGCGCTCCATGCGGCGCTTGCGCATCGTGCCGAGCAGTCCCATAGTCCCTGAGCCTCTTCCGTCTAATTTCCGATTGAGTCCGTCTAATTTCGGTATTTTTCCCCACCCACCTTACTGCAGGGGGTTTGATCTGGGCACCTTTAACTGCCTGCTAGTCGCCCGTGGCCAACAACCCTCGCATAAACTACAAGGCATTGTGACTAGTGACCATCGTGATGCGCCCACCGCCCCGGCAGCCCTGCCCGCGCCGGTCACTCCCGCAGATATCGTGGGTTGTCGTCACCGTGCGGTGTTGCGCCGCGCCTCGTGGCCGTCGCCGCGCATGTGGGTGCGCCAGGATATCGAGTCCGAGGTCGAGCGCCTCTCGCATCGCATCACCACCGCCGCCCGCCGCCAGGTGGTCTTCGATTGCCTCCCGGATCGCCCGCGCATCGGCGACAAGCTCTTCCCCTCCCGCGTGGACATCACTCCGGGGCCCAACGCCGTGGAGGACACGCTCGAGGCTATGGCCTCCGGCGCGCGCCTGATCACCCGCCCGGCGCTGGAGTACGGTCCGCTGCATGTGGAGGCGGACCTGCTGGTTCGCCACGATCGCGGTCACGGCGTGGACGAGTTCATGACCTACACGCCGGCGGTCGTCTCCGGTCACTCGGTGGCGCGCAAGGCCCGGTCGGCCGCACACGCCGATTGCCGCGTCACGGACGTCAACGCCCTGGGCCTGGCCGTGCCCGCTCCGGCGCCGTGGCGCCACCGCGCCTCGGCAGGGGAGTCGCAGAAAGTGGCGATGGCGCATGTGGTGCTGGAGCAGCTCGGTTTCGCCTCCGGCCAGGTGGCGCTCATCGGCCGTGCCGGCACCACGCGCGTTCGCTGTTTTTATTTCGACGCCACCACGGTCCTCCCCGGCCTGTCCGCCGCGTTGGCTGAGCCGGTTCCCTCTGTCCCGAGCCGGGTCAAGGAATGCAAGGTCTGCGAGTTCCATAACCATTGTCGCGCGCAGTTGCTGAGCTCGCTGGATATCTCGCTGATGCTGCCCGGGGATAAGAACCGCCTGCTGCGCGAGGACGGCATCTCCACGCTGCCGCAGCTGGCAGAGGCCGACCGCGGCGAGGCATCCGCACTGGCCGCGGCCTGGATGCGTGGGGAGTCGGCGCTGCGGCGGCCGCTGCGCCGGTGGATCACGGATCCGATGCTGTGGGGCGGCCACGAGTTCGTCATGCCCGCGGTGGGTACCCGCCCGATGGAGCAGCAGCTGGCAGACGTGGTGGATGTGGACGTGGACATGGAGGCGCACCCGCACCGCGGCACGTTCCTGTGGGGCACCTTCGACGGCTCCCGCTACATTGGCTTCGGCGATTTCAGCGCTGCGGGCGATGACGGGCGGCACGTCGCGGAGTTCTGGGCGTGGCTGGGCCAGCAGCGCACCCGCGCCGAGGGCGCGGGTAAGCGCCTGCGCGTGTGGGTCTACTCGGAGCAGGGCGAGAACTACTGGCTGCGCTTCTACGCCGAGCGCCACGGCGGGCAGATCTACACGCTGGCTGATGGTCGCACCATCACCATGCCCACGCTGGACCAGGTCAACGAGTTCATTGCCTCGGAGGTCTGGTGCGATTGCTTCCAGTTGGTGAGAAAGGCCTTGGCGCCCACGGACTCCCTGGGTTTGAAGACGGTTGCGCCCCTGGCCGGGTTCTCCTTCAGCCAGGAGGGCGTGGACGGCAAAGCCGCCGTGCACCTGTTTGAGCAGGCCATTTCCGGTTCCAAGACCACAGCGCAGGCGGCGCGGCGTACGCTGGAGCGCTACAACGCGGATGACTGCGTGGCAACGTCTGCCGTGCGCGCCTGGCTGCGGCGGGGCGCGCCGGGAATAAAAGAGGTATGAGGGGAGCTGAACAGACCATGAGCAGCTTGTTTGAACGAATGATGGCCCTTAACACGCGCGGTCCTTTCCGCGCTGAGCGGGTGGACGCCAACTCCGCACTCAAGGGCGGCAAGCACCCCGTGCTGCCCAACCCCCAACCGAACGCGGTGCTCGGCACGCCGCTGGTGGGCGCGAATGATCCCGCGTGGGATGGCCGCGCTCTCGATGAGATCGTGCTGGGTATGGGCTGTTTCTGGGGTGCCGAGCGGATGTTCTGGGATGTCGACGGCGTGGTGGGGACCTCCGTGGGATACGCCGGTGGGTGGACTCAGAACCCCACCTACCGCGAGGTCTGCACCGGTCGCACTGGCCATGCGGAAGTCGTCCGCGTGGTCTTCGACCCGGAGGTGGTGAGCGTGGAGGAGATTTTGAAGATCGACTTCGAGAACCATAATCCCACCCAGGGTGATCGCCAGGGCAACGATGTGGGCTCGCAGTACCGTTCTGCCGTGTACACCTCGAGCCCCGAGCAGCAGAAGCGCGCCGAGGCCGCCGTTGCGGCGTGGAAGCAGCGCTTCGTTGATGCCGGCCTGGGCGAGGTCACCACGGAGGTCAGCGAGCTGGTCACCACCGGCAATGGCCACTACTACCTCGCCGAGGATGAGCACCAGCAGTACCTGCACAAGAATCCCGGCGGTTATTGCAACCACGGGCCGAATGGCGTGAGCTGCCCGGTCGGTGTGATCTAACCCTCCGCGACCTCACCAGAACAGCATAAAAAGGGGCCGCATCCTCACTCCACAATGGAGAGGATGCGGCCCCTTTTTTCAGGTCGTGGCCGAGCCGAGCAGCGGTGCTGCCCAGTGCTAGCGCAATGGTGGCGCAGTCGCCACCACTTACTGACTACTTAGCAGCAGCCTCGTAGCGCTTGGCGACCTCGTCCCAGTTGAAGACGTTCCAGATGGCCTTCACGTAGTCAGCCTTCACGTTCTTGTACTGCAGGTAGAAGGCGTGCTCCCACATGTCCAGCATGAGCAGCGGGGTCAGGTCGACAGACAGGTTGCCCTGCTGGTCGGTCATCTGCTGGATAACCAGGTTGCCAGCGATGTGGTCGTAACCCAGCACAGCCCAGCCGGAGCCCTGCAGGCCCAGTGCGGCTGCGGAGAAGTGCTCCTTGAAAGCCTCGAAGGAGCCGAAGTCGCGGTTGATGGCCTCTGCCAGCTCACCGGTCGGCTCGCCGCCACCGTTGGGGGAGAGGTTCTTCCAGAAGAGGGAGTGGTTGGTGTGGCCACCCAGGTTGAACGCCAGGTCCTTGGACAGGCCGGTAACAACGGGGCCCAGCTCGCCGTTCTTGCGAGCCTCAGCCAGCTTCTCCAGAGCGGTGTTAGCACCGTTAACGTAGTTCTGGTGGTGCTTGGTGTGGTGGATCTCCATGATCTCAGCGGAGATGTGGGGCTCTAGAGCGTCGTACGGGTAAGGCAGATCGGGCAGTTCGTACTTCTGCATGAAAAATTTCCTTTCGGCGTTTGCTGTGATTCCTACAACAACAAGTGTTACGCGCTTTAGGTGAGCCTGCAAGCTCCAATTCTGAAGTAGCAGGTCGTTGGCCATTTCTTCATATTCGACGCCACCATGCACCCCCTTTCCCCATGTCGCCTATCGGTGCACCAGGGCTGGGTTGTCTCTAGGGTGGAGTCGCACAGAAGTTGCACAGAAGTTGCACAGTACCGGTGACCAGTGGAGGGCACATGACAACGTACGCACACGCACACGGCCAGTCCGCGGAAGCGGATGCACAGGGCTCAGGTGTGGCGTCGAATAAAGAAAACACCAATACAGGCGGGGCAACGCTGGGCAGCAAGATCGTGCTCATCGGGGCGGGGGACGTGGGCGTGGCGTACGCGTACACGGTCGTGAACCAGGGGTTGACCGACCACCTCGCGATTATTGACCTCGACGAGCGGAAGACGTGGGGGCACGTTCAGGACCTCAACCACGCCGTGCCGTGGTCGCACCACAACACCCGCGTGACCGTCGGCAGCTACGAGGACTGCCGGGACGCCGCGCTGGTCGTGGTGTGCGCGGGTGCGGCGCAGAAGCCGGGTGAGACGCGTCTGGACCTGGTGGCGAAGAACACGAAGATCTTCGAAAAGATCATCGGTGACGTGATGGACAATGGGTTCGATGGGGTGTTCCTGGTGGCGTCGAACCCAGTGGATATCCTCACGTACGCCACGTGGAAGATCAGCGGGCTGGATTCCAGCCGGGTCATCGGTTCCGGAACCATCTTGGATACTGCGCGCTTCCGCTACGGGCTGGGGCAGTACTTCGACGTGGCGCCGACCTCCGTGCATGCTTACGTGATCGGTGAGCATGGGGACACGGAGCTACCGGTGCTGTCGGCCGGATCGGTGGCGGGCACGTCCATCACCCGGCGGCTGCAGACGATGGGGGAGCGGTCGAAGATGGACATGGATGACATTTTCACTCGCACGCGCGACGCTGCCTACGAGATCATCCAGGCGAAGGGCTCCACGAGCTTCGGCATCGGCATGGGGCTGGCGCGGATTACCCAGGCGGTGTTCGGCAACCAGGACGTGGTGCTGCCCGTCTCCGCGCTGCTCGAGGGGCAGTACGGGTTCAGTGACCTTTATATTGGTACGCCTGCGGTGATCAACCGGCAGGGCATCCGGCACGTTGTGGAGCTGGACCTCGATGAGACCGAGCGGGAGCAGTTCGCGCACTCGGCGGAGGTGCTGGCCGGGGTGATGAAGGGTACCGGGCTGAACTAACGGGCGTTGGTTTCGGTGCTGCCGGTTTCGCCGGCGCGGGCGTTGGTTTCGCCGGCGCGGAGGAAGTCCACGATGGCGGGCATCTCGCGCCGGGCCTGCTCGAGACCGCGGGAGTACGCCTCCTCGAGGCGCTTGCGGTTCCTGTTGCCGTTGCCGATGGTGATGGATTCCGGGGTGAAGATGTAGGCGCGGCCCTCGCGCTCCATCTCGAGGAGGTGATCCTTGGTCTGGTTGTAGCGCTCGTGCCGGGTGATGATGGACTCCGCGAGGTGCGGGTAGGCCGCGAAACGCTTGCGCACGAGGTAGTCGATGTGGCCAGGGGCTTTGCGGTAATCGCGGGTGCGGGTGGTGGCCACGAAGACGCGATCGAAACCATCCACGGCCGGGGAATCGAGCGGCAGTCCGCCGGTGGGGCCGAAGGCACCGTCATACCACGGGGCACCGTCGATCCAGACGGGTGGCATGAAGAACGGCAGGGAAGACGACGCACGGGCGCGCAGGTAGAAATCCTTGGGGGAATGGATGTCCTCGCGCCCCCAGTGCTCGGTGTGGCCGGTGAGGGCGTTGAACCCCGTGATGCGGTAATTCACCGGGGAATTGTTGAAGGCATCCCAGTCCATGTTGAGGGGATGGTCGGGCTCGGTGGCGCGGCCGAAGACGAACTCCGCGTTAAAGAACCCGCGGCCGCGCGCCCACGCCCTGAGTCCTCCGAACTCGGGGTGCGATGGGAACGTGGTGAACGTCTGCCGCATCCGGTCAACATCCTTGGTGATGTAAAACGCGACGTGGGACGTGGAGGCCGAGTTGCCGTAGACCCAGCGAAAATCCACGTCTGCCTCGATGAGCGCTTCCACGAGTGCGGCTGAATACACCGCCCGCATGGCGCCGCCTTCGAAGACGAGCGCGGTGTTGTTGACCGTAAGCACGTGGAACAGGGTACCGCGTGGTTAGCTGAGACGCAGCTGAGACCCGCGTGCGGGGGTTGGGGTGTGGACTGGCAACTGCAGCGGTGCGTGAACTGACACTCAAGTGAACTGAAAGTGAAGTCTTGTTGGCGGAGGGCTTCTCGACCTGTCATTTTCTCCTGAATGGGGCCAGAATGGAGGTCATGAAGATTATTGCCCACCGTGGGGCCTCCGGGGAACGCCCCGAGCACACCATGGCCGCCTACGAGCTCGCATTGGAACGCGACGCCGACGGGTTCGAGTGCGACATTCGCCTCACCCGCGACGGCGAACTGGTGTGCATCCACGACCGGACAGTGGAACGAGTCTCCGACGGCACGGGCGCCGTGAGCGAAATGACGCTCGCGCAACTGCGCGAGCTCAACTTCGGCACGCCCGAGGAGCCCGCCGAGGTGCTGACGCTGCGGCAACTCCTCGAATTCTTCCGAGACAGTCGGGAACGTGGGGGCGCTGACGATAGGGAAATCTTCATCGAAACCAAGCACCCCAACAGGTACGGGCCCCGTGTGGAATCAGCGCTCAACCAGGAACTTCGTTACCAGGGGCTCGACGCCGACTCGGGCGTGCACCTCATTAGCTTCAGCCCGCAATCGCTGGTGCGATTCAAGCTGATTAACCCGAAGATCCACCGGATTCTGCTGCGCCGCGAGTACCAGCGGATGCTCAACCCCGGGCTGCAGGCGCTGCACGTTGTCGATGCGCACGGGCTGTCTGTGGCGCGTGGCAAGGTGCGCCCGGACATTATTGGTCGTTACGGCGACGGCACCTACGTGTGGACCGCCGACAAGGAAGAAGACGTGCGCTGGGCCGCGCGCCGGGACGTGACCTGGTTGGCGACGAATTATCCGGGTCGCGCGAAGATGTGGAGCGATGACGAAGCGCAGGTGCAATACGCGCGGTAGCGGCGCCGGGGGAGCGCCCAGGTAGGATTGGCCGCGTGGCTAAGAAGAAAAAGAACCAAGAAAACCTGCCCGAGGGCATGAGCCGGCGCCAAGCGAAGCTGGCTGCCCGCGCCGCTGAGCGCGCGAAGCTGCAGAAGGACCCCCGCCCGTACGACGGGTTCGCGATGGAAGCCGACCTCATCGCGCTGCAGGAGTTCGTGCCGTCCGCACACTTCACCGCTGATGTGAAGGGTGCCGACCGCACGGTGCGCATCGTCACCGTGCTGCCCGGTGCTGTGGCTGCGCTGGTGCGTTCCGAGGAAGACTCGAACGGCTCCAACGGTGCCGTGGAGGCGCTCGTGGCGCTGCAAACCCAGCGCCGCGGCGACAACCCGAACCGCGACCTCGCCTACAAGCTGAACTGGGCGATCAACGCCAAGCCGGGCGAGTCCCTGGACACCGGCATCGCCGACGGCAGCGAGCCCGCCCTCACTGATCTGCTGGATAAGGACATGGACGAGCCCATTACCGTGGCTCAGGACTTCAACTGGTGGCTCACCGAGGACCAGCGCGACAACCCGCAGGTCGTGGCCACCTTGCAGCAGGCCAACGATTCCGTGCTGCCTTCCGAGAAGGTCGCCGCGGAGATCAATGGCGTGGCGTGGTGGATCAACCCCTCTGAGAAGGCTCACATCCGCTGGGTGCGCCAAGAGAAGGAAGCTGATCTGCTGAACGTGCTCGCTCGCCTGCACGCTGCTGGTGAGTTGAACCTCGGTGAGGGCTCCAAGTTCGCTGGCGTGTTCCGCACCCACGGCGTGCTCGTGCCGGTGTGGGACTTGGACAACACCAAGGATGCCGACGATTGGGCCGCAGGCCTCGAGGCTCTGGACAAGAAGTTCGCCGAGAAGCTGGCCGCTGAGGCCGATGGCTCCGCCCCCGAGCTCACCGGTGATGAGCACAAGGCGAAGCAGACGATCGTCTCCCGCCAGGTGACGATCCGCTAGCCCGCTAGCGCAGGCTCTGGAACAGCTGCTCTGCGGCGCCGTCGTCCCAGAGCAGCACGTTGCCCGCGTCGGTGTCCTCGGTGCCGGACGTGGGCACTGTCTCCTGCTTCGCGCCGCGGATGCCCCATGCCAGCCGGGCCAGGTTCAGCACGTTGTCTGAGTTATCGACGGTCAGGCTGGCCGTCACCGTGTCGATAACCTTCACGGCACGGAACGGGTTGAGCAGTGTGCCCGGCGAGGCGATCTTGTCGCTCAGCGCGGTGAGGAACTGCCGCTGCCGCTGCACACGATCCAGGTCACCATTGGCCGAGGCGTAGCGCGAGCGCACGTATCCCAGTGCCGTGGGTCCATTCATTTTCTGGCACCCGGGCTGCAGGTTGATGCCCGCCATGGGGTCGTCGAGCGGGTCCTTCACACAGATCTCGATGCCGCCCACGGCGTCCACGACGTTGGCGAATCCGCCGAAGCCGATCTCCGCGTAGTGGTCGATGTGGATGCCCGTGGCCTGCTCGACCGTGCGCTGCAGCAGCGCCGGCCCGCCGAGGCTGAAGGACTCGTTGATCTTGCTCTGGCCGTAGCCGGGGATGTCCACGTAGCTATCGCGGGGGATGGACAGCATCGTGGCTTGGCCACCGAAGGTGGGCAGGTGCACGAGCATGATGGTGTCGGTGCGGCCCACGGTGTCGTCTAGCTCGCCGGCCATGAGTCGGTCCGCGTCCGCCTCCGTGAGACCCGCGCGCGAGTCGGAGCCCACGAGCAGCCAGTTCGTGCCGGATGTGTTGCCGAGGCGGCCGTCGTAGTTCTGGATCGCGTCCGTGCGCTGCAGCTTGGAGTTGATCCACACGCCGGTGCCCACGGTCAGCGCCACGATGACCACGAGGACCGCGGCCAAGATCCGGCCGATTTTTATCCGACGCCGCTTCGGGCGGCCTTCCCCGCGTGCCACTCGAGCGGACCGGCGGGAGGAGCGACCCGGGCGCTGCTCGGGCGCCTGCCATCCTTCCATGCGCTCCGGAGCGTTGGGGCGCGGCGGCGGGTATGCGCCGGCGGACGCGGCGGCGCCTGCGCCAGCAACTCCGGCTGCTCCTGCGGCTGCCGCTGCCCGGCGGCGATAGTCACCGCGGTTCGGAGCGTAGGGCTGCTCGCGATTCCGCAGCTCGCGGTCGTGCTGCTCGCGGCGCGAGTACCGGGGAGGCTCGGGGACTACGCCCTCGCGGCGGCGGGGGGAATCGGCGTTGCGGTCGTTGCGTTCGTAGCCGCCGTAGCGGGGGTTGCGCGCCGCGCGATCTGATCGATCTCCCCGGTCAGCCCGGTCAGCCCGGTCAGCACTGTGGCGCGCGTGAGCGCCACCCGCGCTGTGAGCTCCGCGCTCACCGGAGTTCTCCCAGGCCCGCGGTTGGTCGCGCAGGCGGCGTTCCAACCACTCGGGGCGTTCGCCGTCCGGGGCGGCGTGGCGGCCGCGCGGGCGCTCCTCGGAGCCCGCGGCGCCAGTTCCTGTACCCACTCCAGCGCCCGTCCCCTTCGACGATGGCGGCAGCGGACGACGCCGAACCGGCCGCCCGAAGCGGTCCAGGATCGGTTTGCCATTGCGGTCCCGTGCCACATCGTCGCGTGAATCCATGAAGGACATTCTAGCGGTTCAGTGAGACAACAACTATTGGAGAACTAACGGATAGCCCACAAAAGCGACCGTGTCGATCAGCGCATGACCGATTACGAGGGGCCACACGCGCCCCGTTTTCTTGAAGTACCAGAGGTAAACAACCCCCATGATGATGTTGCCGACACCGGCGGAATAGCCCTGGTAGAGGTGATAACTGCCCCGCAACACAGCGGACGCCACAAACACCCACACCCAGTTCACACGCAACTGCCGCAACCGCGTGGCCAGCCAGGCCACCACGATCCACTCCTCGGCGAAGCCATTGGCCCAGGCATTGACCACGAGCAGGGGAATCTCCCACGGCGAATCACCCAACCCGGTGGGTACAACCTGCTTGCTCAAACCCAGGGCAACAGCCCCGAAGTAGAACACCAACCCCGGCAGGCCGATCACCGCCGCCAGTCCGGCGCCGTGGAGCCAGTCCGCGCCGCGCATCCGCCACGCAATGTTTGGCGCCCCTGACGACAGTGCCCCTGCATCGCCCACGCGCACCGGGACGTGCCGCAGCAGCAGGAAAATCGCCAACCCGCCCCACGCGATCAGCACGCCACTGCTGATGAGCTGGAACAGTGGATCCAGCCACGGTAGTACCGACTGGCGTTGGTTGAGCGTGGCCTCCTGGTCATTGAGATTCTCCGGGCGGGCGGCGGCCTCGATGAGGCGCAGCACGGCCCGCACTCCACTGGTGCCGAACGTGATGGTTAGGACGATCAGCAGCTCCCAGCGCAGCGCCCGCCGGTCAGCCGTGGCCATGCGCACCCTCACCGTGGCCATGCTCGTCACCGTGCTCGTGCCCGTCACCGTGCTCGTGCCCGTACTGATGCGAGTTATCCGGCTTCCGCAGGTAATCCAGCGCCTCCACATCCCCCGGCAACTCCAACGAGAGGCCTTCGGCGGGGAGGGAGCTGGTGGCGTCGGAAATAAAAGAAGCCAACGAGAGCAATTCGCCAGCCGACACCCGCGAACCAACCGCCCCGATCATCAGCGAGATCGGCCAGCGGCCCGGGACGCGCGCCGGGTCGACGAGCGGTACGGATACCGCGGCCCAGCCGGTGATGTTCCACAGGGTGCCCCAGGGCGTCCACGCTGTTTGCGCCTGGAAATTGCGCGCGGGCGGTAGCGCCGAGAACGTGCCCGGCGGCGGGGGAGCGCAGGCGAGGGTGGGGGTGAGGATGACGTCCAACTCCGACCACGCCTCCATCGGGTTAAGGCCCAGCAGCTGGTCCTCCACGCGCATGCGGCGCCAGGAGGGGACTTGCTGGCCGCGGCGTCGGAGCCAATCGGTGAGCGGTGTGAGCTCGCCGGGGAGGTACGCGCAGCGGGCGGCGAGCATCTCGGAGAACAGGTCGAACATCGCCGGGGGATACGGCGGCGGCGCTTGTGAGACCGACTCCACGCCTGGGTGCGTGGCCGCCAGCGCCGATGCTGCGGCGGTTGCTGCCGCGATGGCGGGGTCCACGCGGCTGATGGAGTGGAAAGGTTGGTTGGTGTAGCCGATGCGCAGGCGGTGGGTGGGGCGGGCTGGGTTGTTGCTGGCCGCCCCGGCAGGGCCTGCCCCGAAGTCCTCCGACAGCTCCACGCCATACGCCCGCGCCGTGGTGGCAATGTCCTTGGCGATGAAGCCCTGCGCCGCCGGAGTGAAGTGCCCAACCGTCCGATCGTGCGCCGGCTTGAGCCCCGGAAGGCCCACGCACGCTGCGGGAATGCGGATCGACCCGCCGCCGTCCGTGGCATGCGCGACGTCCACGAGCCCCCGCGCCACCGCCACCGCCGCGCCACCGGACGACCCGCCGGTCATCATCAGCGGACTAATCGGATTGACGGGGTGGTCCATCCCCACCGGCTCGGTGTAGGCGGTGGTGCCGAACTCCGCGCTCGTGGACATTCCGACCAACCGCGCGCCGGCTTCGAGCAGCGCGTAGGCGGCGGAGTCGTAGTGCGGCGCGGTGAATTGTTGGTGCACGGAGCCCATGGTGGTCACTTCGCCTTCGACCTGGTGCAGGTCTTTGACCAGCACGTCCATGCCCTGCAGCGGCCCGGTGGCGTGCGGGTTGTGGTGCGGCGTGTCGAAGACGCGCGCGATCCCAAGCTGGCCGGGGGTCAGGCCCGTGCGGTCGCTGAGGCGCTGCACGGATCGGGCGAAGGTGTTCATCGTTGGTAGTCTAACGCGTGTCTCGGGGTTCAGTATGGTGGGTTTTATGAACAGCGCCGCCTCTTCTTCTTCGTCTTCGTCCGACGCCGCCACGCCCGCACCTTCTTCCGATACCGCTGCTGCGGCTGGGCCAGTGCGCGTGGCTTACCTGGGGCCGGAGGGGACGTTTACCGAACAGGCCCTGCGCGACATGCAAGAAGAGGGGTTCGTGCCCGCGGATGCGGAGGCCGTGCCGGTGACGTCGCCGCGCGCTGCGCTGGACATGGTGCGTGCCGGGGATGCGGACTACGCCTGCGTGGCGTTGGAGAGTTCCGTGGACGGGCCGGTGTCGCAGACCGAGGACGCGCTGGCGTACGGCGAGCCGTTGCAGATTTTCCACGAGGTGCTGGTGCCGGTGGTGTTCTCGATCCTCGTGCGGCCTGGGGAGGGCGATGCCGCCGCCGACCTGTCCAGCATCTCCACGTTCACCACCCACCCGGTCGCCGAGGCCCAGGTGCGTAACTGGATCGCGAAGAACATCCCGAACGCGCGCTTCATCCCAGCCTCCTCGAACGGCGCGGCCGCCCAGGCCGTGGCCGAGGGGAAGGCAGACGCCGCCGCAGCCCCCGCACGCGCCGGCGACATCCACCACCTCCGCGCCGTGGCCGAGGGCGTGGCCGACATCCAGGGCGCGTACACCCGCTTCGTCCTCATTGGGCGCCCCTCGAAACCCACGGGGCGCACGGGCCACGATCGCACCGGCGTGATCCTCACGTTGCAGAACCGCCCGGCGTCCCTGTTGGATGCGTTGGCGGAGTTGAGTACTCGTGGCGTCGATATGTCGAGGATTAGTTCGCGCCCGCTACGGCGAGAGGACGGCACCCGCATGGGCATGTACATGTTCCACGTGGCGATTGTGGGGCACATTGACGATGCCGCCGTTGCCGAAGCCCTCGCCGGCCTGTACCGGAGCACGGAGTCCGTGCGCTACCTGGGCAGCTGGCCGGCCGCCGATGAGGTCATGCGGCCAGGCGCCCACGACGGCTCCCGCGACCGCGTGAACCGCCATGCCGGTAGCGCGCCGCCCAGTTACACTGCTTCTCATCAGTGGATTGCGAATTTGCAAGAAGGCCGTCAGTAATGTCAGAAAGCTCCGTCCGTTCTCCCCGTCTGTTCCTGGTGCGCCACGGGCAGACCACGTCGAATACGATCCACGCGCTGGACACCGCGCTGCCCGGCGCTGACCTCACGCCGCTGGGCCGGGAGCAGGCCACGGAGGCGGGCGGTCGCCTCGCGGGGGTGAGTGACCGGGTGATGGTGTTGTCGTCGTTGGCCGCGCGGGCGCAGCAGACTGCGGTGAATGTGGCGGCGGCGCTGGAACGCGGTGGCGCGGACCTGGTGCCGGCTGATGTGCCTTCGGCTTTTCCTTTATCCGACGCCACTGCGCAGCAACTCGCCGATATCGCTTTCGTGGGTGCCGGGTCCGCTGGCTCCGCAACCTCGGATTCTGCTTCGGATTCTGCGGCACCAGTTCCGGCAGCGCAGCGGTCGCGGGAGTTGCAGGCGAAGCTGGCGATTGTGCCGGGTGTCGCGGAGATTGCCGCGGGCGATATGGAAATGCGCAACGACGAAGACGCTCACGAGATGTACCACTCCATCCTCGGTGGATGGCTGCACGGCAATATCGACGAGCGCGTCCCCGGCGGAAAGACCGGCACGGAAATCCTGCAGGGCTACCTGCCGCGCGTGCTGGAGCTGTTGGATGCTGGGCGGCGCAATAACTGCGATGTGGCCCTTGTTAGTCACGGCGCCGTCATCCGCTTGGTTGCGGCGTTCCTCGGCGGCGTGGATCCGGACTGGGCGTACGGCGCCTACCTGCGCAATGCCCAGGTCATCACGGTGGAACCCGGCGCTTCCTCTTCTGCTTCGCTAACCGGTTCCTCGTCCTCCGATGCCGATGCCCCCGCCGCGTCTGGCTCTGCGGCATCTAATTCTGCGGCGTCTGATTCTGCCCAACAGGCCGACGACCTGCTCACCAAACTCCGCAACACCATGAGCATCACTTCCTGGGGTGATCACCCGCTGCCCTGATCGGCACTCCGTTTCCCTGGTGCCAGGGCTGCCCGTATTCCGCACCCCGCACCCCGTATTCCGCACTCTGCACTCCGCAGCCCTGCTGTGCCCATCTGCCCGCCGGGTTTCCTGTGTGCCGGTGTACGAATGGCGCGTTTTGTGAGGTAGCAGATTTGACCACCTGGTTTTTTGCAATCGTGAATTCGTTAACACACGGCATTCGCACACGATCCCCCTTCAATACCTTCGCCTGGCGCAGCAATACCACCGTCCGCAGGCCTCAAACCCGTGCGTGCAGGGCTTCAGCCTAGGCCTGCAGAGCTTCAACCCATACGTGCGGAGCCTCTTGGGGGCTGCACTTGTGACAATGTTGTGTTTTGCGGGTTTCCAGAAATCGCGACCTGGGGTTTTGCGGAGCCGTTTTCCACAAAACACAACATTGTCACACTTGAAGCCCCAGTGGCGGGCGGAAGGAGGCTTGCGTGGGCCGGCGGAAGGCACTGCGTGTGATAGATGGGATTGCTGGGGTGCCTGGGGCAGCGCGGGTGGGAGCCGGGGAAGGGCGAGGCGGTTAGGCCCAGCCGAGTTCGTGGAGCCTGGCGTCGTCGATACCGAAGTGATGACCGAGCTCGTGGATCACCGTCACGGCGACCTGCTCCACCAGCTCCTCCTCCGTGTTGCAGACTCCGGCGATGGCGAGACGGTAGATGGTGATCTTGTCCGGCAGTGCGGACGTGTATTCGCTGGTTCGCTCGGTGAGCGCCACCCCTTGGTACAGCCCGAGGATGTGCGGGCCGGCCTCGTTCATGTCCTCGGTGACGATCGCGACATTGTTGACGTTGCGTAGGAGGTCTTGGGGGATGCGGCGGAGGCCGGCGTCGACGAGCTCTTCGAATCGCTCCTCTGAAACTTCAATTGCCATCCGCTGACTCCTACCTTCCCTTTAGCCCTTGCCCTCTAGTCCTGCCACGAATCCAGCACCGCCAGCACCGCCAGCACCGCCAGCGCCAGTTACCTACCGGTTCCGCAGCGGGTTCCGCGGCGGCTGCTTCGCAGGCGGTTGTCCGTCGATGGTGAACTCCTTGCGCACGTCGCCCTTCAGCGTCGCGAAGCCACCGCCGGGGTGCCCGTACGTCAGCGCGCAGTTCACGGATCGCGAGCCGGCGTCCCACGATTGCTGCTGCAGCGTGGTCCAGAATGGCGTGAGCGTGGAGTTGTACAGCGCGTCATCGCCGCCCAAGTACGCCCGCGCGGCTTCGGTGCACATGCCGTTGAGGTAGTCGTTTTGCTGCTGGATCGTCGGCCAGCCTTGCGGGAAGTGTTCGCCGAGGTTCACCACGGAGGTCACTTGCCACGAGTGGTCTTCGTCGCAGGGCACTTCGTTCGGCACGTCGCCGTCCACGCGCACGCAGGTATCGGCGGGGAAGACGCGCGCTTGGTCTTGCTGAGCAGCGAAGCCTGTCGTTTCTACTGACCTGCCTTGCGCATCTTGGACCATGACGCCACACAGCATCGTCCGGTCGCCGTCGGCCCAGGCTGCTTGCGGCGGCAGGATCGGGGAGATGGAGTAGCGGCCTTCTGGGTCCAGTTTGCCCTGCAGGTATTTCAGGGTCGGCCCGGTGCAGAGTTCTTCGGTGAGTTGCTCTTGCCGGTTGAGGTCTGGCTGGGCAGCGTCGGGGCCGAATTCGCTGGTGGGGTATTTGGATAGGTCTTCGCGGGAGGAGACCTCGAAGCGGTGTGGCTGGGAGCAGTCCACGGTGGTGAATCCACTGTTCACGCCGTTGGGGCCGGGGGTCCAGTTGACGCAGTCGCCGGCGTTGGCGGTCGTGAAGGGGTCGACCTCTCCGGAGTCGTTTTTACCGTTTCCGCCTTTTGCCGAGTTGCTGGCGGAGGTGCTGGAGGGGGCGAGTGGTGTGCTGCCCTCGGGAGCTGCGGCCGCGAAGGCCGCTGCTGCCACGCCGCCGCAGAGCGCGGCCGTGAGGGTCACGCCCACGGAGCGGCCGCGGCGGGTGCGCTTGGCTGTGCTGAGTGACATTGCTTCTCTTCCCATGGTGGAGTGCGCGGGAGGGTGTGCCCGCGCAGCACGGTTCGTTCTACTATAGCTAAGCTAAAGGTCATGATTGATCTTAAGCTTCTGCGTGAAAATCCGGATGTGGCACGTGAGTCTCAGCGCACTCGTGGGGAGGACCCTGCGCTGGTGGACCAGTTGCTCGAGGCTGACGAGCAGCGCCGTGAGGCCATTAGTGCCGCAGACTCTGCCCGCGCGGAGCAGAAGGCCTTCTCGAAGGAGATGGGCCAGAAGATGCGCACTGCGTCTGATGAGGAGAAGCTGGCTCTGCGCGAGGAGGGCAAGCAGAAGGCGGAGCACGTTAAGCAGATTGAGGCTGCGCAGAACGCTGCGGAGAAGAAGGTCCATGATCTGCAGATGCGCATTTCCAACATTGTGGAGGATGGCGCCCCGGCTGGTGGCGAGGATGACTTCGTGGTGTTGGAGCATGTTGGCGAGCCGAAGCAGTTTGATTTCGAGCCGAAGGATCACCTGGAGCTGGGTGAGTCTTTGGGCTTGATTGATATGAAGCGCGGTACGAAGGTTTCCGGCGCACGTTTTTATTTCCTTACTGGCGACGGCGCACTGCTGCAGCTCGGCATGCTGCAATTGGCCGCTCAGAAGGCTGTGCAGCATGGCTTTACACTGATGATTCCGCCGGTGCTGGTGCGCCCTGAGGTGATGTCCGGCACGGGCTTCCTGGGTGCGCATGCGGATGAGATTTATCACCTCGAGGAAGACGATATGTACCTGGTCGGCACCTCGGAGGTGGCGCTGGCGGGCTATCACTCTGATGAGATCATTGACCTTTCCAACGGTCCGGTGCGTTATGCCGGTTGGTCGTCTTGCTTCCGCCGCGAGGCTGGTTCCTATGGCAAGGACACCCGCGGCATCATCCGCGTGCACCAGTTCGACAAGGTAGAGATGTTTGTCTACTGCAAGCCGGAGGAGGCTCAGGCGCAGCACCAGGAGCTGCTGGCGATGGAGAAGGACATGCTCGCTGCCGTGGGTGTGCCGTATCGCGTGATTGATGTGGCCGGTGGCGACTTGGGTTCCTCGGCGGCGCGGAAGTACGACACGGAGGCGTGGGTGCCTACGCAGAACACGTACCGCGAGCTCACGAGTACTTCGAACTGCACCACGTTCCAGGCCCGCCGGTTGAAGACCCGCTACCGCGATGCGGACGGCAAGGCACAGATCGCCGCCACACTCAACGGCACGTTGGCGACGACCCGCTGGCTCGTGGCGATCCTGGAGAACAACCAGCAGGCCGATGGTTCTGTGGTGGTGCCGGAGGCGCTGCGTCCTTTCGTGGGTAAAGATGTTCTTGAACCCAAAGGAAACTAAGCTGTAGCAGCACCCGCACCCAGCGGCCCCAGCGGCACCCAGCCCCTCCACCCCTGCAGACAAGGAACAGCGAGCCTCACATGCCCGAGATCCACCTCCCCGACGATTTCACCCCAGCCCCTAAGCACCGCGAGGCCAAGGAACCGGTGTACGGCCGCATCATCATCCCGTTGGCGAAGCTGTGGATGAAGTACGTGCAACGCCTTGATGTGGAGATCATCGGCGCGGAGAACATCCCCGCCGAAGGCGGCGCGATGATCGCGGTGAACCACACGGGCTACTGGGACTTCGTCTATGGCGGCATCCCCGCACACTTCAACGGTCGCCGCCTGGTGCGTTTTATGGCGAAGAAGGAGATTTTCGACGTCAAAGGCGTCGGCGCTCTCATGCGTGCAATGAAGCACATTCCGGTGGACAGGGCGGACGGTCAGGCGTCGGTCGACGAGGCGATCGCGCGGCTGCGCCAAGGTCAGCTGGTGGGGATTTTCCCGGAGGCCACGATTTCCCGCAGTTTCGAGATCAAGGAGTTCCGGCAGGGAGCGGCGAAGATCGCCCACGATGCCGGTGTGCCGCTGATTCCTCTGACGATTTGGGGTTCCCAGCAGGTGTGGACGAAGGGGCATAAGCCGATTTGGCGCCCGAAGGATGCGAGGTTGGTGCTCATCGTCGGTGAGCCGGTGGAGGTCACCGACGACGCGGCGGAGACGACCGAGCGGCTGCACGACACGATGGTCAAGCAGCTCGAGCGCACCCGCAAGGTGTATGCCGATCGTTTCGGTGAGATGCCGAAGGGGATGTACTGGGTGCCGGCGTCTATGGGCGGAACCGCGCCGACGCTGGAGGAGGCCACGGCGAAGGACCGCGCCGATGCCGCCGCGAGGAAGGCGAAGCGCGCTGCGGAGCTCAAGGAGAAGCAGGAGCGCGATCACCGATGATGCAACCGCCGTTGCTGGTGGTCAGTGACGTGGACGGCACGTTGCTGACCAGCCGGGAGCGCGTGACCGACCGTATGAGGGCCGTGGTGCGCAGCATGAACCACCAGGGCACGGTGTTCACGATTGCCTCGGGTCGGCCTGCGCGGTGGTTGCTGCCGGTGTTGGAGCAGTTGCCCGTGCGGCCGGTGTGCGTGTGCGCGAATGGTGCGGTGGTGTATGACTCGTCGCAGGATCGGATCACGCACACGTTTGCGTTGTCTCCGGATGTGCTTGATCAGTTGGTGACGTCCATACGCTCCGCTGTGCCGGGGGTCGGCTTCGGTGCGGAACGCGCCGGCGAGGGCGAGCGGGCTGTCCCGGACGCGGGCGAGTTGTTTGCGGTGACTGATGGCTACGATCATGCGTGGGATTCGGATGAGCATACGCATGTGGATATGGCTGGATTGGTGGGTTCACCTGCGGTGAAGCTGCTGGTGCGCGACCCGCGGTTGAGCTCTGCGGAGCTGTACGAGAAGCTGGCGCCGGTGATCGATCCGGAGGTGGCCACGGCCACGTACTCCTGGGAGGGTGGCCTGGTGGAGGTCAGCGCGCCGGGAGTGTCGAAGCGCTCGGCGTTGGAGTGGATCGCTGAGGACATTGGGGTGGACGCCAGCGAGGTGGTGGCCTTCGGTGACATGCCGAATGATGTGGAGATGCTGCGCTGGGCGGGGCTGGGCGTGGCGATGGGTAATGCCGAGGATGGGGTGAAGTCCGTTGCGGATGAAGTGACGGCGGACAACAACTCTGATGGTGTGGCACAAGTGTTGGAGCGCTGGTTTTAGCTTCGTTTAGGTAACGTTGCAGCCATGAGTGAATCTGGTAATCAAGGCACACAGGGCGAGAGCGGTACGAAGGGCACGAGCGACGCGAAGGGCGCGTATGACCTCATCGTGGTCGGCAGTGGTTTCTTCGGTTTGACGGTGGCGGAGCGCGCGGCATCGCAGAAGGGTGCGCGCGTGCTCATCGTGGAGCGGCGCAATCACATCGGTGGCAACGCGTACTCGGAGGCGGAGCCGGAGACGGGCATCGAGGTCCACAAGTACGGTGCACACCTGTTCCACACGTCGAATAAGCGTGTGTGGGATTACGTCAATCAGTTCACGGATTTCACCGATTACCAGCACCGTGTGTTCGCGATGCATAAGGGCACGGCGTATCAGTTCCCCATGGGGCTGGGGCTGATCAACCAGTTCTTCGGCAAGTATTACAGCCCGGATGAGGCGCGCAAGCTCATCGAGGAGCAGACGGATGGTCTGAACCCGGATGAGGCGAAGAACCTGGAGGAAAAGGGCATTGCCCTGATTGGTCGCCCGCTGTATGAGGCGTTTGTGCGCGACTACACGGCGAAGCAGTGGCAGACTGATCCGAAGGATCTGCCGGCCAGCAACATCAGCCGCCTGCCGGTGCGCTACACGTTCAACAACCGCTACTTCAACGACACGTACGAGGGCCTGCCGGTGGAGGGTTACACCGCGTGGCTGGAGAACATGGCGGCGCACGAGAACATTGAGGTGCGCCTGGATACGGACTGGTTCGAGGTGCGCGATGAGATCCGGGCGGAGTCGCCGGATGCTCCCGTGGTGTACACCGGCCCGCTGGATCGCTACTTCGACTACTCGGAGGGGCGCCTGGGTTGGCGCACGCTGGACTTTGAGACGGAGGTGTTGGAGACGGGCGATTTCCAGGGCACCCCGGTGATGAACTACAACGATGCGGAGTTCGCTTACACCCGGATCCACGAGTTCCGTCACTTCCACCCGGAGCGGGAGGATAAGTATCCAAAGGATAAGACGGTCATTATGAAGGAGTACAGCCGTTTCGCGGAGGACGATGACGAGCCGTACTACCCGATCAACACTCCCGCCGACCGCGAGATGCTGCTAAAGTACCGCGAGCGTGCGGAGCAGGAGACGAACGAGGAGAAGGTGTTCTTCGGCGGTCGCCTGGGCACATACCAGTACTTGGACATGCACATGGCTATTGGTGCGGCGCTGAGCATGTTTGATAACAAGCTGGAGCCGCTGCTGTAGCGCTGCCAGCCACGTTGGTTTACCGCGTGAGCCATTTACCTGAGCCGCCGACACCCGGAGGACTAGCCGCACTAGCCGCGCTAGCCGCACCGCGCTAGCCGCGCATGCCGCGCGCCCACTACCCGAGCTGGAATCATCCGCTCGGGTAGTGTCGTACTGAACCTCGATGCCCCACGTGGTGGATAATCGAGGTGTATTACTGTCTACTCGGAGGTTGGCTTCCAAGCTAATGACTGCACAGCAATTCGACGCGACCCGCCTGGCCCGCATCATCCTGCCCAAGCGCGGTGAGCCCCGCGACGTTCGATCCCTCTACATCGTGGAAAACGAATCGGCCACACCCGGCCGCGTCACGGCACGCTCCCGCACCGAAGCGGTCATTCCCGGCGGCACGGAAGTCTCCTTCGAAACCTACTTCAACGCCTTCCCGGCCTCCTACTGGCGCCGCTGGTCCCAGCTGGACGAAGTGCAGCTCCGTGTGGACCTCACCGGCGATGCCCGCATCGACATCTACCGCTCCAAGATCGACGGCTCCCGCATCGCCGTCACCGGCGGCAACGTGGAAGTCAACGAAAACCGCCGCGGCACCGCCGAGTTCACCATCTCCCTGGCGCCGTTCGAGGACGGCGGCTGGATCTGGTTCGACATCACCTGCGAATCCGAAACCACCATCCACTCCGCCGGCTGGTACGCCACCAAGGAAGCCGGCCCGCAGCACTTCGAAGGCCAGGAGCTGCCCGCCGCCGAGCCGAGGATCACCGTGGGCATCCCCACGTTTAACCGCCCCGCCGACGCGGTCGCTGCCCTCGAAGCTCTTTCGAGCGACGCCCAAGTAGACAGCGTCATCGAGGCCGTCATCATGCCCGACCAGGGCAACAAGCACCCGGCCGATGAGCCGGGCTTCGCCGCCGTCGCCGAGCACTTCGGTGACCGCCTGCGTATCATGCAGCAGGGCAACCTCGGCGGCTCCGGCGGATACAGTCGCATCATGTACGAGGCCCGCCACCCGGAGCGGGGCACCACCAGTCCGTACATCCTCTACATGGACGATGACATCGCCATCGAGCCGGACTCCATCCTCCGCAGCCTCGCCGCCGCCCGCTACGCGAAGTCCCCGATGCTCATCGGTGGCCAGATGCTCAACCTGCAGGAGCGCAGTCACCTGCACTCCATGGGCGAGATCATCGACCGCGGCCGCTTCATGTGGACCGCCGCACCGCACACCCACTACGACCACGACTTCTACCGCCACCCGCTGCGCGACCGTGGCGAGTACGGCCGCAACGCCTCCGGCGAGTACATCGACTCCAAGGACCTGCACCGCCGCATCGACGTGGACTACAACGGCTGGTGGATGTGCATGATCCCGCGCTTCGTGGCCGACCGCATTGGCCAGCCCCTGCCGCTGTTCATCAAGTGGGATGACGGCGAATACGGCCTCCGCGCCGGCGACGCCGGATTCCCCACCGCCTCCTGGCCCGGCATCGCCATCTGGCACATGGCATGGTCCGACAAGGACGACGCCATCGACTGGCAGGCCTACTTCCACCTGCGCAACCGCCTCATCGTGGCCGCCATCCAGCACGACGGCTCCCCGAAGGGCATCGTCAGCTCCATGGCCAAGGCCACCGCAAAGCACCTGCTGTGCCTGGAATACTCCACCGTGGCCATCCAGAACGAGGCCATGAAGGACTTCCTCGCAGGCCCGGAGAACCTCTTCAACATCCTCGAAACCGCACTGCCGCGGATCAACAAGATGCGCAAGAATTACTCCGACGCCATTGTGATCCCCTCTGCCGCAGAACTCCCACCGGCTACCGGAGGCCCGGCTCACCTGACGCGCATCCCGCTGTCGCCCTGGGCCAAGGTGAAGACCCTCACCCAGGCCGTGATCAACAACGCCAAGCCTGCCGACGCACGCCACCACCACGCCCCGCAGGTGAACCTGCCCCCGATCGAAGCGCGCTGGTTCAGCATGTCCCGCATCGACGGCGGCACCGTGACCACCGCCGACGGCAGGGGAGTGGTGTTCCGCAAGCGCGACCGCGGCCAAATGATCGCCCTGGCGCGCGAATCCGCCAAGCTGCAGAAGGAAGTGCTCGACCGCTTCGACGAAATGCGGGACCGCTACCGCGCCGCGCACCCGCAGCTCGTGAGCCGTGAGGCATGGGCGCAGATCTTCGAGCCCGGCAGCGACCTTGCCGCCGGTGCCGCGGGCTCTGCTGGTGCGGGCTCTGCTGCTGCAGGCGCCGCTGGTTCTACTGCTGGCACCTCCAGCACCACCGAGGCGGGTGCCCAGTAATGTCCCACGTGACCGGCGACCCGCTCAACGAATCAGCGGCGCTGATCAACATCCAGCACGCCCTGGCGCACCGCCCCGGCGTGATCCCCGCAGCCAAAGCCATGAGCTTCTTCGGGGAACACGCCCTCGGCTGGCTCGGCACCGCGGCGCTGGGCTACGGCGTGACCGTCGCCCAGGGCAAGCCCGCCAATGATCCCACCCGGATCGGCTGGCTCACCGTCGGTGCCTCCGCGTTCACCGCGCACGCGGCCAGCGTGGTGCTCAAGCGCATCGTGCGGAGACCACGGCCACACCACCCCGACATTGTCATCGGAGTGGGCACACCATCTAAACTGAGCTTTCCATCCTCGCACGCGACCAGTTCCACCGCGGCGCTGGTCACCATCGCAGAAACCATCCGAAACCCACTGCCACTCGTGGGAATCCCGGCCATGGCGCTCTCACGCCTGGTCCTCGGAGTGCATTACCCCACCGACGTTGCCATCGGCACCGCAATCGGAGCCACCACCGCGCAAGCCATGCGCCGCGCCATCTCCGCCTACTATGGGGAGAATGACGGTGGGGGAGCCTGGTGGCGTCGAGACAAAAAGAAGAACTAAAGGAGCACACGGTGAGCGAACAGCCAAGCGACCACACAGAACCGCTAATTGGACACGAACCGCACACCTCCGGCCTGGAACGCCCCGCGCCCGAAGACGTTAACAACAAGAAACTGCGCGCGCCGCGGAACCTGCCGGAAGCAATCGTCAAGGCGATGCGGCCCAAGCAGTGGACCAAGAACGCGCTGGTGCTCGCCGCGCCCGTGGCCGCCGGTGGCGACAAACTGTTCCACCCATCGGTGCTGTTCGACGTGCTCGTGGCGTTCGTGGTGTTCTGCCTGGCGGCGAGCTCGATCTACCTGATCAACGACGCGCGAGACGTCGAAGCCGACCGCGCACACCCCACCAAGCGCTACCGGCCCATCGCAGCCGGCGTGCTGCCCGTGAAGCTGGCGTACGTGCTGGCCGTGGTGCTCATTGCGCTGGCCGTGGGCGGATCGTTCCTGGCGACCTCCGGGTACGGGCTGTCCATCGTGGTGGCCGTGTACATCGCGCTGCAGCTGGGGTACTGCTTCGGCTGGAAGCATCAGCCAGTCATTGATATTGCGCTGGTGAGCTCCGGGTTCATGCTGCGCGCGATGGCTGGTGGTGTGGCGGCTTCTATTGATCTGTCGCAGTGGTTCCTGCTGGTGGCGGCGTTTGGCTCGCTGTTCATGGCGGCGGGCAAGCGCTACGCGGAGCTGAAGCTCTCGCTGCGCAGTGGTGCGAAGATCCGCAAGTCCCTGGAAAGCTACACGCCCACGTACCTGCGGTTCGTGTGGACGCTGTCCGCGACTGCCGTGGTGCTGAGCTACGCGCTGTGGGGCTTTGACCTGTCGCAGCAGGAGAACTCCGGGGCTGCGGCCGTGTGGTATCAGATCTCGATGGTGCCGTTCACAATTGCGATTCTGCGCTACGCCGCGGATGTGGACCGCGGGCAGGGCGGAGCGCCGGATGAGATCGCGCTGGAGGACCGGACGCTGCAGCTGCTGGCCCTGCTGTGGCTGGCGTGTGTGGCGATGGCCGTGTACATCGTGCCGCTGTTCTAGCGGTTGGTGGCGGCTGCGGCTGTTACGTTTCCCGCCGCCGGGACGATGGTCTTAGTAGAGTCGCAAACAGTCGAGCGCCGCGTGCGCACGACGGTCCAGCGGGCAAGCTCGCTAACGCACCAGCGGGCAGGTCGCCAACTTGCACGCGCTAACGGACTAACCCCTGCGATGCAGGCGTTATTTTGTTGTCAAAACAAGTTGCAACCAGTAATTTGTTACGCTGTTTAGAAGTTTCAATAACTTTTTGATAACGTTGCGGTAATCCTTGCGATTGGGAGTAGCTTCCCGGTCGCGTATATGCTGGCTACTTTGCGGCAGTGGCTTGCGGATGTCGGTGCACGGGCATCCGCGGCGGGCGTTCACTACGGCGCGCGCCTATGAGCTGCACACATGCTGAGTCAGGATCGTGCACGCAGGTCGCTAGAGTTCGAGAGAGAAGAGACCGTATGACCACCACTAAGACCACTAAGGGCTTCGGTTCCAAGATGATGGCCGCGCTGTTGGCAGTGGCCACCGCGCTGGGCCTGGCCGTCGTTGCTGCGCCGGGAGCGTCCGCGGAGGATAACCCCAACTTCCGCCCCCGTCCGGGCTGCACCTGGGCAGATAAGGGCCCTTCGGGTGTTAAGTTCTACGTGCAGGACTGTGATGTTTGGTCGGCCGCAATGGGTCAGAACATCAAGGTGCAGATCAAGCCCGCCGCCCAGGGCGGCGACGCCGGCCTCTACCTCCTCGACGGCCTCCGCGCCCGCGACGACTGGAACGCCTGGGGCCCGTGGGGCGGTGCTCCCGAGCAGTTCGTCAACGACAACGTCACCCTCGTGATGCCCGTCGGCGGCCAGGCTCAGTTCTACACCGACTGGATCGGCCCCTGGGACGGCACCAACGGTCCCCGCAAGCCGCGCTGGGAGACCTTCCTGACCGCCGAGCTGCCGGACTACCTGCAGAAGAACTTCGGCGTGAGCAAGACCCGCAACGGCATCGTCGGCCTCTCCATGGGCGGCACCGCTGCGATGAACCTGGCTGCACACCACCGCGACCAGTTCAAGCAGGTCACCTCCCTGTCCGGTTACCTCAACCCGACCTGGCCCGGCATGTACGCCGGCATCGAGATTGCCATGCTCGACTCCGCCGGCCCCGGCGCTCGCATCTGGGACATGTGGGGCAACCCGCTGGATCTGACCCGCTTCCGCAACGATCCGCTGCTGAACACCCCGCAGCTGAGCGGCATCCCGATGTACATCTCGGCTGCCGCTGGCGTGCCGGAGCCGGGCCGCGACTTCCTTGCTGACCCGCTGGGCACCTCCGTGGGCGTGGGCCTCGAGTGGATGGCTCGCACCTCTACCGCCAAGTTCGAGCTGGCCGCCCGTGCCACCGGCTCCAACCCGGTCACGGACTACCCGATCACCGGCATCCACGACTGGCCCCTGTGGAAGAGCGAGCTCGTCAAGGCTAAGCCGCACATCCAGGCAGCCCTCGGCTACTAAACCGCAGCTCCTCTCTCTTCTCTCTTTATCCTCGACGCCACACCCCACCCCGCCTCCCCGCAGGCCCTGGGATGTGGCGTTTTCTGCTGCCCGGACCCTCCTGCCAGTCCTCCGGCTCAAACCTCGCAATTTTTCGTCCCTTGGCACTCTCCCGACGGGGCAAACACCCGCCAGTAGCACATGTGCTGCGAAAATATCTACCGAAGGGGTACGTTGAGGGCCTGAAAATGTACATTTCGGGCAATGATTTCGCAGCAAATGTGAAGCTCCTGGTTTAAGAGGGGTGCCGAGGGGCTGTCTGAAGGTGGGGCGGGGGAGTGTTCAGGCCGGGAGCGGCGTGTTAAGCTAACTCTCAAGTAAAACTTTAGGTTTTCCGCGTGTTTCGCAGGCGGACTCCTAAAAACTTGCGATAATGACCTCAATGGCACTGTCACGACGGATGGTGTGCACTCGGAGCAGGAGGGGAACCTGCTCCGGTTGCACCGAACTGTACGGGGCTAGACCGTTTGGGCTGGATTCTGCAGTCTGGGCGGATCGAATTGTGCGAGCCGTGCGAGGTATGGGCAGGGCGGAAAATTACAGAGATGTAATTATGTTCGTTTTGTTACATATCTACCCACGCGAACGATGTACTCCTATAGCATCAAAGAGCTCGTGCCCCCAGCGGTACCCATCCGTGAGCACACGACCATTCGACCGAACGCTCACGCTCTAATGCACAAGCTCGAAAGCCCAAGCCTTAAAGCTCAAGCCTTAAAGCTCAAGCTCGAAAGCCCACGCCCTAACGCTCACGTAAGGAAAGACGAAGAACCTATGCGCTCCAACGCGAACCTCTCCCGTCGCCGCTTCAACCGACGCATCGGTGCCGCCTCCCTGGCACTGCCCCTGGCATTTGGCCTGACCATGCCGTCGGTTGTTACCCCGGCCGCCAGCGCTCAGACCGCAGCTCCCCAGCTCGGCCCCGGTTCCGACACCAACTTCCTGCGCCCCAACCAGCAGCCCAACCGCACGGTTGAGCGCGTAGAGGAGCAGAACCTCCCCGGCCTGCCCGCCGGCGTGAGCGTGGAGAAGGTCGAGTGGATCACCAACCGCTGGGCCAACGTCTACATCAACTCCAAGGCCATGCCCGGCAAGCCGATCAAGGTGCAGATCTTGCTGGCCCGCGACTGGTACAAGGACCCCAACCGCACCTTCCCGAGCGTCTGGGCTCTTGACGGTCTGCGCGCCCGCGATGACGAGTCCGGCTGGACCTTGGCCACCAACATCGCTGACTTCTACGCAGACAAGAACGTCAACGTCATCCTCCCGGTCGGCGGCGAGTCCTCCTTCTTCACCGACTGGCAGCAGCCCGACAACGGCAAGCACTACATGTGGGAGACCTTCCTGACCAAGGAGCTGCCCCCGGTGCTCTCCGAGGGCTGGCGCACCAACAACGACCGCGCCATCGTTGGCCTGTCCATGGGCGGCACCGCCGCGATGAACCTGGCTGAGCGCTTCCCGCAGATGTTTAAGTTCGTCGGTTCCTTCTCCGGCTACCTGGACACCACCTCCTACGGCATGCCCATGGGCATCGATTACGCCACCCACGACGGCGGCGGCTACGACGCAAAGAAGATGTGGGGCCCCTACTACTCCCAGGACTGGATCGACCACGATCCGAAGTTGGGCGTCGATAAGCTCAAGAACATGGGTGTGTACGTTTCCGCAGGTAACGGCAACACCGGCCAGTACGACCACAACGGCCCCATCCCCGGCATCCCGGACAACATGGCTGGCTTCGGTCTGGAGGTCATGTCTCGACTGACCACGCAGACCTTCGTCAACTACGCCAACCGCGCTGGCGTGAACGTGATCACCGCGTTCCGCCCCGCCGGTACGCACTCCTGGCCCTACTGGCAGTTCGAGATGACCCAGGCATGGCCGCACATCGCCAAGAGCCTGAACCTCGGCGCTGAAGACACCACCGCAACCTGCGTGCCCAGCGGCGCCATCGGCGACAAGTGGCCGTCCATCCAGAACGAGGTCGGACCGTGTGTCTCCCCCGAGTACGATGCCCCCAACGGTGGCCGCGTGCAGGACTTCCGCAGCGGTCGCGCATACTGGACGCCCGCCACGGGTGCGCAGTTCATGTGGGGCCGCATTGGCGCCCGCTACGCCGGAATCGGCGGGCCGTCCTCCTTCCTGGGCTACCCCACCGATCAGGAATCCGCGATCGGCCCGAACAACGCCGGACGCATCGTGCACTTCCAGAACGGCGCGATCTACTGGTCGCATGAGACCGGCGCTGTGGAGATCAAGTCGGACATGTTCGCCAAGTACAGGGATCTCGGCTACGAGAAGGGTGCACTGGGCTACCCGACCGAGCCCGAGAAGGAGGTCGCTGGCGGCTCCGTGATGAAGTTCCAGAACGGTGCCATCCTGCGCCGCCCCGATGGTGGCGTGGTCGCTGTGCAGGGGCCCATCGCTCAGAAGTACTTCGCTGACGGCGGCCCCGAGTCCGGTCTGGGCTGGCCGACCTCCGACCAGCGTGCCATCCCTGCCGGCGGCGAGGAGATCGACTTCCAGCACGGCAACATCAAGCTGGTCAACGGCCAGATTCAGGAAAGCCGCTAGTAATTTATGACCCCTCTCAAGTCATCTCACCAGTCACTTTCCCGCACCATCCGCCGCTCCGCACTCGGTGTCACCGCAGGCGCCTGCGCGCTCCTGCTCGCCGCCTGCGGCTCGGACGCGACCGTCGATAACTCCGATAACAGCTCCACTGTTCCCTCGGTCACCACCTCCACGGCCAAGCCATCCGACGCCCCTACGTCCGCAAACCCCAATGACGCTCAGGGCAACGCCGGGGATAACCAGGCCAACGGTGGCTCCGCGCAGGACGGCAACGTCAACCAGGTCGACCAAGTGCCCACCCAGGCCAGCCGAACCCCAGAGGACGAGAAGTACCTGTCGCTGCTAAAGGATAAGGGCGTCGACGTCACAAAGGCCGAAGGCTCAGACAAGACCGGTGGTCTCGAGGACCAGGTCATCGCCGCTGGCCGTGCCCACTGCGAGGCGAAAAAGGACAACAAGCCGGACATCTTCCTCCCCGTCGCGGCGGGCCAGCTGACCACCATGGGTGTGTACCAGGGCGAGCCGCAGGAGGCTGAGAAGATCATGCAGGACGCCGCCACGGAGGCGTACTGCCAGTAAGTCCCACCATTCGATTCTCCAGCACTTCACAGCTTCCTCCCACGCGGGAGGGCTAAAGTGTTGGAGAATTCTTCTATTTATACCGATACTTCGGGGGCATACACCCTGATGGAAGTTAGGTTCTTGTGAAAGATAGGTCCATGAAGAAAGTTCTCACCATTCTCGGTGTGGTCATCCTGTTCGTCGTCATTGCCGTGGGCGTGGGCAACTGGATGAACCAGAACAACAAGGGTCCGGGCCCGGCGAACCCGCCGCAAGGTCAGTCCGCCCAGCCGTCCGAGGCGAAGAACCCTCCCGGCTGCGCACCGTTTGAGGTCATCGCTGCACCGGGCACGTGGGAGTCCGCGGCCAATGACGACCCGGTGAACCCGCACGCGAACCCGAACTCCCTGATGCTGGCCATCACCCAGCCGCTGCAGCAGGAGTTTTCCCCCGAGCAGGTGAAGGTGTGGACGCTGCCGTACACTGCGCAGTTCCGAAACTTCAACGCGCCGCAGGAGATGTCCTACGACGACTCCCGCCAAGAGGGCTTCACCAAGATGCAGCAGAAGCTCACGGCTACGCACAACGCGTGCCCGGCCACGAAGTTCGCCCTCATCGGCTTCAGCCAGGGTGCGGTCATCACCGGCGACATCGCCTCTGACATCGGCAACGGCCGCGGCCCCATTCCGGCCGAGAACGTTGCGGGCGTGGCGCTCATCGCGGACGGCCGCCAGCAGCTCGACAAGGGCAACCTCATCGGCGACAAGAACGTTAAGGGCGTGGGTGCGGAGATCGCGCTCAACCCGGTGAGCGGTCTGGTGCAACCGATCGTGCCCGGCGCCACGATGCGCGGCCCTCGCCCGGATGGCTTCGGCGTGCTCAATGATCGAGTGAACAACTTCTGCGCCGTGCAGGATCTCGTCTGCGACGCCCCACCGAACCTCGGCAACGCCATCCAGCGCGCCCAGGACCTCGTGGCGGCCAACGCCGTGCACGCCCAGTACGCCACCAACGGCACCGTGGTGCCCGGACAGACCGTGCCGCAGTGGATCGTGAACTGGGCCCGCGATCTCATCCAGCAGAACGGCAACTAGGCGGGGCAGCTAGGCAGCGACCCCGCCGACCCCGCGGCCGGGGCGATTCGGGCAATCGGGTGTCGCTGTCCCTCTGATATGGTTCACTAGTTAAAATAATTGGGTATGAAACATTACTGATGCGCCGCTGAAGCGCTGCAGGACCACAGCGAGCCGACCGCCGCGCAGGGTGTGACGACAAGGAGATTACATGGACATCACCACGGCAATGGGCCAGTTCTTCAACGAGAAGGGCCAGATCGCCATCCCCGACCAGCTCACGCTGCCCGGCATGTGCGAGATGCTGTTCACCATGGCCCAGATGGAGGGAACCACCGATAGCACCCTCATCCGCTACTGGGACTTCTCCGAATCCCGCGAGGGCACCGTCCACGAGATCACCCGCGCCCAGGTCAATACCCGCATCAAGGCCGTGTGCGTCCGCCTGCAGCAGATCGCCGAGCGTGGCGACCGCGTGGCCATCCTGGCCAACAACTCGCCGGAGTACATGTACTCCTTCATCGGCGCGATGTACGCCGGCATGGTCCCGGTTCCCCTCTACGACCCGAACGAGCCCGGCCACACCGGCCACCTCAACGCCGTCCTCGGTTCCTCCGAGCCCACCGTGGTTCTCACGAATAAGCGCTCGGCCACCGCCGTGCGTCAGCACTTCTCTGGCACGCCGACCGCTGAGCGTCCACGCATTCTTACCGTCGACGCCCTACCGGACGCCCTGGCCGATGAGTGGGTCAACCCCATGGCGGCCATCATGGCCGACCCCTCCTTGGCGCCCAGCTCCTCGGCGGAGGCGTTCCTGCAGTACACCTCCGGCTCCACCCGCACGCCCGCAGGCGTGGTGCTGACCCACCGCTCGATCGTCACCAACGTGCTGCAGATCTTCAAGGCCATCAACCTGCAGACCCCCATGCGCCTGTCCACGTGGCTGCCGCTGCACCACGACATGGGCGTGATCCTGTGTACTTTCGTGATCATCCTGGGCCTGCCATTCGACCTCATGAGCCCCCGCGACTTCATCCAGGACCCCGCCCGCTGGCTCAAGCAGCTCAGCAAGAAGGACGACGACGAGAACGTCTACACCGTCGTGCCGAACTTCGCCCTCGAGCTGTCCGTGCGCTACGCCGATCCGGCCACTACCAAGGGCCTGGAGGATCTGGACCTGTCCACCGTGGACGGCCTGATCTGCGGCTCGGAGCCCGTGCACTTCAACTCCGTGAGCAAGTTCGAGGAAATGTTTGGCCCCTATGGCCTCAAGCGCGAGTGCATCCGCCCGTCCTACGGCCTGGCCGAGGCGACCCTCATCGTGTCCACGCCGCAGACCCCGGATCGCCCGCTGACCACCTGGTTCAAGCGCACCGACCTTAACGAGGGCACCGCCACCGTGCTCGAGCCGCACGACCCGGAGGCCCTGCCGCTGATGTCCCTCGGTGAGGTCTGCCCCGCGCAGCACCTCGTCATCGTGGACCCGGAGACCGGCAAGGAAGTCGAAGACGGCACCGTCGGCGAGATCTGGTCCCACGGCGACAACATGGCCGCCGGTTACCTCAACCGCGAGGACGAGACGGAAGCGACCTTCCGCAACCACCTGCCCGCAGCCAACCGCCTGGATAACTCCCGCGCCGAGGGTGCGGACGAGGACAACTGGATGCGCACCGGCGATCTCGCCGTGATCCTCGACGACCACGTGTACATCACCGGCCGCCTCAAGGACCTCATCATCGTGGCGGGTCGCAACCACTACCCGCAGGACATCGAGGCCACCGCCGACGAATCCACCGAGCACACCGCCGGTGCCGTCATCGCCGCCTTCGCGGTGCAGGGTGAAGACGTGGAAGGGCTCGTCATCGTCGCCGAGCGCGACCCCGACTCCGACCCCAGCGGCGACGATCAAGCTATCGAGGACATCCGCGCGGCCGTTAGCCAGAAGCACGGCGTGCAGCCCCAGGACGTGCGCATCGTGGCCCCTGGCCAGCTGCCCCGCTCCACGGCCAACAAGATCGCCCGCCGCGTGGCAGCGAAGGCCTACCTCGACGGCGAGCTCTAGCCCCGCCTCACTCGGCCGTACTCGGCCGCGCTCTTCTGCTCTGCTACCCAGAACAGGCTGGCCACACGCACGAACACCCCGGCCAGCCTTGTTCAACTGGGCGGTGGCGTCGAGTATAAAAAGGGGAGAGTGAGAAACAAGCGCCGCACATCAACCGATAGAATAATAACGACAACACGGCCACTTGGATCGCAGCAGTAGTGGCCGTTTTATTGATTGTTGCACGCAACACGCAGGAAGGAATGCGGCACAAACGTATGGGAGACACGCACATGGACAGCACGTCACGCCCCACCACGATCACGGAAATGCGCGACTGGCTGCGCAACTGGGTGGCGGACACGACCGGACTGTCTACCGCGGATATCGCCGACGACCGCTCGCTGGAAGCCTTCGGGCTGTCCTCGCGCGACGTCGTGGTGCTATCCGGAGACCTGGAACGCCTCACCGGCCAGGTACTCGACGCCACCATCGCCTACGAATTCAACACCATTAGCGCGCTCGCGGACTACCTCATCAACGGGCGCGGGGATGGCGCGAACCTCGGCAGCCTCCAAGCAGCCGTGACCAGCGGATCCGGCCGAGCACTCACGCCCGAGGAACGCGACATCGCCATCGTCGGCATGGCCGGAAGCTACCCCGGCGCACCAAACGCCAAGGCCATGTGGGACATGTTCGCCAACTACCGCAGCGGCGTGGGCGAACCACCCGCGGGCCGCTGGGCCGAATACGCGGGGGAGGACAACCTCTCCGAGCGGATGAAGGACGCACAGCTCACCGGCGGCTACATCGAGGACATCGCCAGCTTCGACGCGGAATTCTTCGGCCTTTCTCCGCTCGAAGCCGCCAACATGGATCCCCAGCAGCGCATCCTGCTGCAGCTCACGTGGGAGGCTCTGGAGCATGCGCACATCCCCGCCAACCAGCTGCGTGGACTGCCCGTGGGCGTGTTCATGGGCAGCACCAACAACGACTACGCGATGCTCATCTCCGCCGACCCGGCCGAGGCGCATCCGTACGCGCTCACCGGCAACTCCACGGCCGTGATCGCCAACCGTATCTCCTACGCCTACGACTTCCGCGGCCCGTCGGTGGCCGTGGACACGGCGTGCTCGTCCTCGCTGGTGGCGATCCACCAGGCCGTGCGCTCCCTGCGCGACGGTGACTCCACCGTGGCCATCGCCGGCGGCGTGAACCTGCTGGCCAGCCCGTTTGCCTCCGTGGCGTTCTCGGAACTCGGCGTGCTCAGCCCGACCGGCGCTATCCACGCTTTTAGCGACGACGCCGACGGCATCGTCCGCTCCGATGGTGCTGGCGTGATCGTGCTGAAGCGCTTGGCTGACGCGCGCCGGGACGGCGATACCGTCATGGCCGTGATCAAGGGCAGCGCGGTGAACTCCGACGGCCGCTCCAACGGCCTGACCGCCCCGAACCCGGACGCGCAGGTGGACGTGCTGCGCGCCGCATACAACGACGCGGGCATCGACCCTACCACCGTGGATTACGTGGAAGCCCACGGCACCGGCACCATCCTGGGTGATCCCATTGAGGCCACCGCCCTGGGTGCCGTGCTGGGGCACAACCGCCCAGCCGACCGTCCGCTGCTGCTCGGCTCCGCGAAGACGAACTTCGGCCACACCGAGGCGGCCGCGGGTGTGGCGGGCGTGATGAAGGTGACGATGGCGATGCAGCAAGACTTGCTGCCGCCCTCGCTGAACTACTCCGGGCCGAACCCGTACATCGACTTCGACAAGGAACACCTGGAGGTCGTGGAGGATCCGCGCGAGTGGCCGGAGTATTCCGGGCGCGCCATCGCAGGTGTCTCCGGCTTCGGCTTCGGCGGCACGAACGCGCACGTTGTGGTGGTCTCCCCGGAGCCGCAGGACTTGGCGCGCGCGGCTGGTGCTGCTGATGGCCAGCCTGCCGAGCCCGGAACCGAGCCCGTCGGCTTGGACTGCCCCGCGCTGCTGCCCGTCAGTGGCCTGCTGCCCTCCCGCCGCCGCCAGGCCGCGGCGGACCTCAAGGACTGGATGGAGGAGAACGGCGCCGACGCCGCAGACTCAGACTCCGCCGACCTCACCGCCATCGCCCGCGCGCTGGCCGGCCACAACCACGGCCGTTCCCGCGGCGTGGTGCTCGCCGCCGACCGCGATAGCGCCTTCGAGGGCTTGAACCGCCTCGCCGAGGGTCGCAGCGGTTCCATGATCAAGGTCGCCGATTCCCCGTCCGCCAACGGCGCGGTGTGGGTGTTCTCTGGCTTCGGCTCCCAGCACCGCAAGATGGGCAAGGCCCTCTACGAGCAGTCCCCGTTCTTCGCCGCCCGCCTGGACGAGATCGACGAGATCGTCCAGCGCGAATCCGGCTGGTCCTTCGTGGACATGGTGCTCGATGACGAGCAGAACTACGACACCGAAACCGCACAAGTCGGCATCACCTGCTTGCAGATCGCGCTCACGGACCTGCTGTTCCACCTGGGCGCACGCCCCGCAGCCGTGGCGGGCATGTCCATGGGTGAAATCGCCGCCGCCTACGCCACCGGTGGCCTGAACCGCGATGATGCCGTGCGCATCGCCTGCCACCGCTCCCGCCTCATGGGCGAAGGCGAGAAGATGCTCGTGGGAGATAAGCAAGGCGCGATGGCCGTGGTGGAGTTCGGCGTCGACGATCTAGCAACCTTCACCGCCGAGCACCCCGAGTTCGCGAAGGTAGAGGCCGCCGTCTACGCGGCCCCCGGCATGACCACGGTGGGCGGACCCGCCACGCTCGTGCAGAAGCTCGTGGACTACCTCGAGGAGCAGGGCAAGTTCGCCCGCATGCTCCCGGTCAAGGGCGCGGGCCACACCTCCACCCTGGACCCGATCCTCGGCGAGCTGCACTACGAAATCTGCGATATCGATCCGCAGCCGCTGCAGATCCCGCTGTACTCCTCGGTGGATCGCGGCCGCGTCTACGGCGTGGGCGAGACGGTCCACGATGCCGAGTACTTCCTGCGCTGCACCCGCCAGCCCGTCTGGTTCTCCGATGCCACCGGCAAGCAGTTCGATGACGGTTTCCGTACCTTCCTGGAGATCTCCCCGAACCCGGTGGCCCTCATGCCGATGATGAACAACTCCTTCGCGCATGATGCCAGCGATTCCAAGCTGATGTTCCTGCTCAAGCGCAAGGAGCCGGAGGCCGAGACCATCCTTAGCGCCCTGGCTGAGCTGTACGTTCAGGGCGCCGATATTGACTTGAAACGCCTCGTGGGCCCCGGCCCGATTGCTGATGTTCCCGGTGTGCACTGGAACCTGCAGCGGCATTGGACGAACGCGCGGCCGTCGTCCGGCGGCGTGGTGGATCTGCCGGGCACGCGCGTGAACCTGCCCGGTGGCACGGTCGCGTTCTCCGTGGCCGCTGATACGGTGCCGAGCGTTCCGGCGCTTGTGGAGTCCGTCGCCGCCGAGGTGGCTGGTGACGCAAACATCGTGGCCGTCGAGGAGCACTCTCCGCTGCCGACCGCGGGCCAGCTCACGACCATCGCCTCGCGCACGCTTGGCGGCTGGTCCATCGCCGTCCACGACGCCGAATCCGCCTCCCTGCCCCTCCTCGCCGAGGCGTTCGCATCCTCCCTGCTCGGGTCCGCTGCCGCAAGCTCTTCGTCCGCCGACGCCACCAGCCTCCCCGGTGACGATCCCGCCCAGGGTGTCGCCGGTGGCGCTGGTGTTGGTGGAGCCGCTGTCGCTGGTGCCGCTGGCGAGGAGAAGACAACCGCCGGCAACAAGCTGCCCGAAGTGGACGAAGGTGCGGCCCGCTGGTCCCCGGAGTCTGGGGAAAAGCCCGCCGACCGGCTGCGATCAATCGTCTCTGAGTCCATGGGCTACGACATTGAAGATCTGCCCGGCGAACTGCCGCTCATCGACCTGGGCCTGGATTCGCTCATGGGCATGCGCATCAAGAACCGGGTGGAGTACGACTTTGATCTTCCCCCGCTGCAGGTGCAGACGCTGCGTGATGCCTCGGTGGATGATGTCATCGCGATGGTCGAGCGCATGATCGCGGAGCGCCACGAATCCGCCGACGCCGCTGGTGCCGCTGACGCCACTGACGCCGCTGAAACTGGCGAGTCCAGTGCTGCCGCCGAGGGCGGGGAAGCTGGTGGCGTCGATAATAAAGACGAGAAGGACAATAAGGAGGAAGCAGACGCGACCACGGATTACACCGCCACTGGCGGCGGAGTGGCCCCGCGCGATGCCTCCGAGCGCCTCGTGTTCGCCACGTGGGCGAAGGTGACCGGCAAGGCCGCCAAGGGCGTGACCAGCAAACTTCCGCAGATCACCGACGAGCACGCCGAGGCCATCGCCGAGCGACTGTCCGAGCGGTCCGGCGCGACGATCAGCGCCTCGGACGTGCACAGCGCCGAGACGATGGAACCGCTCAGCGACCTCGTGCGCGACAGCCTCGAAAGCGAAGTGGAAGGCAACATCCGCGTGCTGCGTGCCCGCGGCGACAGCGATGCCGCCAAGGCGGCGCCAGCAGTGTTCGTGTTCCATCCGGCCGGTGGGTCGTCCGTGGTGTTCAACCCGCTCATGCGGCGCCTTCCCGAGGACGTGCCCGTCTACGGCGTGGAACGACTCGAAGGCGAGCTCAGCGAACGCGTGGCGCAGTACCTCGACGAGATCGTGGAACTCGCCGCGGGTCAGCCCGTCATCCTCAGCGGATGGAGCTTCGGCGGCGCATTGGCCTACGAGGCCGCGCACCAGCTCGCGCAACGGGCCAAGGCAGGCGAGCCGAGCGCGGAGGTCGCACGGATCGTGCTGCTGGATACCGTGCAGCCGAAGAACCCCGCGCCCGACACCGCCGAGGAGATGCACGCCCGGTGGGACCGCTACGCCGACTTTGTGCAGCGCACCTACGGGCTGCCGCTGGAGATCCCGCACGAGCTGCTGGACGAGCACGGCGAATCCGTGATGCTGACGCTGTTCCAGCAGTTCCTCGAATCCCCCGAGGCCAAGGGCATGGGACTGCCGGCGGGCGTGCTGGAGCACCAGCGGGCCAGCTTCGTGGACAACCGGATCCTGGACTCGCTGGACTTCGCTGCGTGGTCGGATGTGGATGCGCCGGTGACGCTGTTTAGGGCGTCCAGGATGCACGATGGCGCCATTGAACTGGAACCCGCCTATGCTGAGATTGCTGAAGACGGCGGGTGGTCGCAGATCGTGGACGATCTGGAGATCGTGCACCTGCGCGGCGACCACCTGGCGATCGTGGATGAGCCGGATATTTCCACGGTGGGCCGGATTGTGACGGAGCGGATTCGGCAGATGCAGGCCGGCGAGGCCGAGGCTGGCGAGGCCGATAAGGCCGGCGACGGTAACCGAGAGAGCTAGAGGGATTACTTGTGACTGACACGACGCAACCAGAGGGCACCAACCCCGAGGATGCTGCGGGCGGTGCTGTGAACGGCGCGACGGCGCAGAAGCTCGCGGACCTGCACGCCCGCCTCGAAAAGGCCCAAGACCCCGGCTCCGAGAAGGCCAAGGCAAAGCGCGACGAAGCAGGCTTCACCACCCCGCGCCAGCGCATCGCCGCGCTGCTGGACGAAGGTACCTTCGTCGAGATCGGTGCCCTCGGCCGCGCGCCGGGCGATGAAGACGCGCCCTACGGCGACGGCGTGGTCACCGGTTACGGCCAGGTCAACGGCCGCACCATTGCCGTGTACGCGCACGATAAGACCGTCTACGGCGGCTCCGTGGGCGAGACGTTCGGCAAGAAGGTCGTGGAGGTCATGGACATGGCCACCCGCATCGGCTGCCCCATCGTTGGTATCAACGACTCCGGTGGCGCCCGCATTCAGGACGCCGTGATGTCCCTAGCTATGTACTCCGAAATCGGCCGCCGCCAGTTGCCGTTGAGCGGACAGAGCCCGCAGATCTCCATTCTGCTCGGCCCCTCCGCTGGCGGTGCCGTGTATGCGCCCGTGACCACGGACTTCGTTGTGGCCGTGGAGGGTCGCACGCAGATGTTCGTCACCGGCCCCGCCGTGATCGAGTCCGTCACCGGCGAGAAGGTCTCCATGGAGGAGCTCGGCGGCGCGCGCCAGCAGGCCCGCAACGGCAACGTCTCCTACGTGGCTCCCTCCGAGGAAGAGGCCTTCAACTACGTCAAGGATCTGCTGGACTTCCTACCCAGCAGCGCGTTCGACCCCACGCCGGAGTTCTGGAGTGCTTCCGACGAGCTGACCGCCCGCGATTACGAGCTCAACGACATCATCCCGGACGACCCGAACGCCGCCTACGACATCATGGACGTGCTCACGCGCATCTTCGATGACGAGAACGTGCTCGAGGTCCAGGAGGATTACGGCTCCAACGTCATCACGGCATTCGCCCGCATCGATGGTCATTCCGTCGGCGTGGTCGCCAACCAGCCCATGGTCTTGGCCGGGTGCCTGGATGCGGACGCTGCCGATAAGGCCGCCCGTTTCATTCGTATTTGCGACGCCTACAACATCCCCTTGGTCTGGGTCGTGGACACGCCTGGATACATGCCCGGCGTGGAGCAGGAAAAGGTGGGCTTGATCCACCGCGGCGCAAAACTGGCCTTCGCCACGGTGGAAGCCAGCGTTCCGAAGATCACCGTGGTCGTGCGCAAGGCCTTCGGCGGTGGCTATGCCGTGATGGGTTCAAAGAACCTGGGCGCGGACATCAACCTGTCGTGGCCCACCGCGCAGATCGCCGTGATGGGCGCGGAGGCGGCCGTGGTGATGATGCAGGGCAAGGCTCTGGCAGCGATGCCGGAGGAGCAGCGCCCGGCGGCGAAGCAGATGTTCATGGACTTCTATAACGCGAACATGACCAGCCCGTACGTGGCTGCGGAGCGTGGCTACCTGGATAGCGTTATTACTCCCGAAGAGACGCGCGTGCGCCTGCGTCAGGCGCTGCGCCAGTTGCAGCACAAGTTCCAGCTGGATCCGCCGAAGAAGCACACGATCATGCCGATGTAGATCGGATCCAGACGGGATCCCGACCGGTTAAGTATGTGAAATCGCTGAGAAAGTGGCGACGGAATAGTAACATTTCGGTCTGCGAAAGCGTTTCAATTATTACGTGACAATCGTGATGAGAGATAACTGATCGATCACGAGGTTAGCGACGTAGCCCCGGCAGGGCACAACCATGCGCACAGTGCTGGCGAGGTGCATGGAGTGCCCGCCGGGAATCTGCCGTCTTTAGCCTCAATTGGAGAGGATCCTGTGGGAGAGAAAGCAACAGTAAAGCAGCGCCTGGAAAACGCCAGGTACGGCGCAGAGGCGCTGGCTTTTGAAGTGAAGACGATTGCGAAGGGCCTCGGCCCCTTGCTGCGCTCCGGTGCCGTGCACCGCGGCGGCGGCTTGAAGACCAAGGCCAAGCTGGTGGAGGGCATCCTCCGCTACCACTTCACCAGTGCTCGGCACGTGTGGTACGCCGCAGAGATCGAGCCCAACCGCCTCGGCCTCATCGACGACATGGGCGAGCGCACCTTTAAGGAGATGCGCAGCGACATTCAGGCCCTCGCTCGGGCTTTCCAGCACCGCGGTCTCGGCAAGGGCTCCCGCATTGGCGTGATGGCCCGGAACTCCCGCGTCATTATCTACCCGCTGACGGCCAAGGGCTTCATCGGCGCGGACATCTACTTGCTCAACCCGGCGTCCTCGCCCACGCAGCTGCAGAAGAGCATCGACGAGCTCGGCATCGAGATAGTCATCCTCGACGAGGAGTTCGCTGGCCACCTACCCGCTGATTACGACAAGGCCACGGTGGTGATCGGCCACGCCGAGGATCTGCATAACCCGAAGGCCCCCAACCCGGAGTGGCCGACCTTCCAGCAGCTCATCGACGATGCCCCCTCCGCCGAGGAAGAGAAGCTGCCCACGTTCCCATCCGCTGGACACATCGTCATCATGAGCTCCGGTACCTCCGGAACCCCGAAGGCCGTGATGCACCGCGAGCCGCTCTTCCCAACCCCTGTCATTGATCTGGCCTACATGATCCCGTGGCGGCCGTTCCAGATGATCCAGCTGACGGCGTCGATGTTCCACTCCTGGGGATGGGCGAACATCAACATCCTGTTCGCGCACCGGTGCACCGCCCTGGTGCGGCGCAAGTTCGACCCGAAGCAGGCCATGGAGGATGTGGAGAACTACAAGGTCAACGGCATCGTGACCTCGCCCATCTTCGTCAAGGAGCAGCTGAAGGTCGCCCAGCAAGGCCACTACGATCACTCCAGCGTGGAGTTCATCGTGAGCTCCGGCAACGCGATGCACGAGGACCTCATCCGCGGACTCAACGAGCAGTTCGGCGAGGTGACCGTGAACTTCTACGGCTCCACGGAGGCTTCCGTGTGCGCCGTGGCGACGAAGGAGGAGCTGGCGAAGGACCCGGCTCTGGCCGGCCGCGCTGTCTCCGGCGTGCGCCTGAAGATCCTGGACGACGACGGCAACGTCCTGCCGCCCAATGTCCCAGGCAGGATCTACACGCGCTGCAGCATGACGATGCGCCGCTACGTTCACGCCCGCGACAAGATGAAGATCAAGCGCGGCCTGCTGGAAATCGGCGACCGCGGCTACATGGATGAGGACGGCCGCCTATACGTGCTGGGTCGCGCCGACGACATGATCATCGTGGGCGGCGAGAACGTCTACCCGCGGTCCATGGAGGAAGTCCTGGCGCCGATGCCCGGCGTGAAGGACCTCTACGCGCACGGTGTGGACGACGAGGAGACCTTCAAGCGCCTGGCCGTGTGGCTGGTGCGCGAGGACTCCGAGGCCGGCCGTGCGCTGACGAAGGAGAGCATCCAGGAGTGGGTGCGTTCCGAGCTGGCTGAGCACTCCGTGCCGCGTGACGTGGTCTTTATGGATCGCCTGCCGCGCAACCCCACCGGCAAGGTGATGCCGCGCATGCTACCGCCGAGCCGGTAGGCCAGGCTCGTAGGCTGAGCTGCTCCCTCCCTAGGAGAAAGATCTCCTGAGGAGCGGAATCCTCTGAGGGGAAGGGGAGCACAAATGACCCCGCCTCCCAACCACATTTCTGGTTGGGAGGCGGGTTTTCCTATGCCCAAGTGGGGCGAGCTGGAGCTAGTCGCCGATCTGAGTGCCCGGGCCGAGATCCAGCTGGTCAGCCTTCACGAAGTAGGTGTCCATCACACCGTTGAGCATCACCAGTTGCGAGGCCAGGGCTTCTGGTTGACCGAGTCCGACCTTGGACAGCTCCTTTTGGAGCTCAATCGGGGCCATGCTGGCATCAAGGGTGATGGGGAAGGTGGTGACTCCGGAGACTTGCGGCGTCACCGTGAGTTTCCGAACGATGATGTGGAAATTTCCGGTGAGCGTCGAAATCTGACCGGGGCCGCTGCGCTGATTACGCGAGACGTAGTTATTCGCCGGGGTTCCGGGGAACTGCACGGAGAGGTTATCGAGGATGGCCTTGTCGGCGTCGATACGCAGGGCGGGCTCGGGGCCACGCGTGGTGGGTTGCTGGATCAGCGAGAACTTTACGTGGCCCACCAGCTTCGTGGAATCGGACTTGATCTCGAACATCGAGTCCTGCACCGGAAGCTCGTCCGGAATCGGGGATGGTGGGGAGAAGTCGAAACGCAAATCCTCGGGAATCTGCGGAGAGTTCGCCAGATCCTGCAGCGACGGGGGAGGGGGCAGCTGCGGTAGCGTGGGGAGCCCCGGAACCTGAGGCGCCTGGGGCTGATTTGTATCCTGCTGCGATGGCTGACCACCCTGACCCGGCTGGGCAGGCTGCTGACCCGGCATTCCCGGCAGCTGAGGAAGCTGGGGAAGCGGGATCTGAGCCTGGGCATTCGGCGCGTCGTAGGTCACCACACCAGCGGCGGTACCCATGGTGACGAGGAGCGCCAGAACGGTGGTCTTGGAGCCCCGGCGCAGCTTGCTCCATGGCTTACGGCGCTTCGGCTCGGCGGTTTCCTCGACTGTGGGGATGACCTGAGTCTCGGACTCGTCGGCGGCCGGCTGGGGATCGAGGGCGGCGGTGTCGTGCTGGTCAGTGTGTTGCAACCGATCAGACTGAGATGCCGTTTCAGCTGGCTCCACCGGCTCCGCTGCCACGCTCGAGGCGGGTACCGTGGCGGCAGAGGCATCAACGGAGGCTTCTTCAGTGTGTTCAGAGTGCTCGGCTTGCTCAGACTGCTCAGGCTGCTCAGACTCGGCTTGTTCAGCTACGTCGTCCGGGTTCTCGGAATCGTAGACAACGTCGCCGTCACGATCCTTGTCCTCCGGAGTCCATGACAACGCCAGCGCGCCACCAATCAGCGCCAGTAGCGTGCCGATGATGAAGCCGCCCAAGTTGGACATTGGCAGCGCCACAATGCCCAGGATCATGGCCGCCACGCCAGCGAGTAGGCGCATCTCCGGCTTGTACCACGCCATGATCGCGCAGGTCGCCAGGAGAGCACCGATCAGCAGCGTGGACACGCCGGAGATCGTCGAGACCTGGATGATGATGTTCGAGACCTCGAACGAAAGGTACGCCGGAGTGACCATGACGATGCCGGAAAGTAACATGAACAGTCCGGCTGCGAACGGTCGGCGCCTACGCCAACCGCCGAAACCAGTAGCGCGTTTGCTACTAGCACTTGGCATTGTCAGGATCCTCCAAAGTGATCTTGCTGCCCGCCGCAGTGAGCTGATCGGCGGAGATGGATGAGGTCTCGATGCCCTGATCCTTCGCGATGATCTCGGAAGCGGTCAGGCCCCACGCGCCCTTCGGGGCGTCGCTATCCACCAAGTTAGCGTCAATGCCGATCTGCGGCTTGTTCAGCGTCAGCGCGCCGCCGATGTTCTTGGCGCCGATGATGAGGTTCTGTGCGGAGAAGTTCTCGCCCGGCACGAGCATCTGGAACTTCTTATCGCCCACACCCGGGATCTTTACCGGGGCGGTCATGCACACGTCGGTAACGTGCGCGTCCTTGATACGCATGCGCGAGATTGCCTCATCGCCGTAGTGCATCTTGTCGGCGTCAGTGAACAGGCTGAATCCCTCTCCACGGAGCTGACCGACTTTCATGTTGAAGAGCGTGTTGGACAGAGCAAGGTTTGCGGAGACGCCGCCCTGAGCGACGGCAACTCCCATACCGGCGGTAGCCAGGAGTCCGACTCCCAGGACGCCGACGAAGCGTAGTTTACGTGTGTGACCCATGCATGTGATGCTACTCACATAGATGTTTGTTTCGAAGCAAAATTCAAAAAAAAGTTTCTGTTTTGAACCCTAAAGCAACAAAACGCCAGGTAAACTGATGTGGTTTTGGTGCAAAAAGCACTAATTTTTCCCGCGTTCGGCCTTTACCCTGACGGCCGTCACAAAAGCGACTAGGAACAGCGCCGCCAGCCACAGCACCAACACGGACCACCCGAAGTCGAAGAAATATCCAGAGATCCATCCCAGCAACGAGCTACCTAGGTAGTAGGACAGGATATAACAGCTCGAGGCCTCAGCGCGGTCATGCGTCGCAACTTCCCCCACCCACGCACTGGCCACCGAGTGGGCCGCGAAGAACGCCGCGGTAAACAGCAGAACCGCAATGAGCGTCGTCACGAAGGATGGAACCAGCAGCAGCAACAGGCTCCCCAGCGCCAGGGCAGTGCACCCGGCCACCACGGAACCGCTGCCGAAGCGCGCCACGTACGTGCCCGCCCGCGCCGATGACCACGTACCGGACAGGTACATGATGAACACCATCGCCGCCAGCGACTCCGGCAGTCCAAAGTGCGAGATCAGCCGGAACCCCAGGTAGTTATACAGCGACACGAACGCGCCCATCATCAAAAACGGCAGTACGAACAGCTTCAGCAACGTGGGGTTGCGCAGGTGTTGCGCAAACGCCTCCACCTCGTGCGACAGGGTGATCTTCTTCGGCGTAAAGAAGCGCTGCTGTGGCAGCAGGAGCACAGTAATGATCGCCATGACCACCGCAAAGATCGCGCTAAGCAGGATCGCGATCCGCCAGCTCGCGAAGTCCAACGTGATGCCGGGGATGAGGCGCCCGATGAGCCCGCCCAGCGAATTGCCGGCGATATAAAAGCCCATAATCCGGGGCAGGTACTTGCGGTCGACCTCCTCCGAAAGGAATGCCATCATCACTGCGGGTACGCCCGCCACCGCGAAGCCCTGCACCAGCCGCACGGCAATGATCGACTGGATCGAGGGCAACAGCACCAGGGCCAGCGACAGCAGCGTGGAGGCCATCACCGAGATCTGAATGATCAGTCGGCGGCCCACCCGTTCCGAGATCACGCTGGCGGGAACCACCATCAGAGCCAAACCGCCAGTCGTGGCGGATACTGTGAGCGCTGTAACTGTTGGCGTCACATGAAAATCATCCGCCAAGGCGGGGAGAATTGCCTGCGTAGCGTACAGGGCATTGTAGGAGGCCAGCCCGGAACAGAGTGAGGCGGCGAGGGCCTTTTTGTAGCCCGCGTCGGTGGGTGTGAGGGGGATGGGTTTTTCTGGCGACGCCATCAGGGGCCTCCTTTTTGCCGTGTCATACTGGGATCGTGAGGGGTGATTCCTGTCACCTCAATTGTGGTGGATGAGAACTCAATTCTGTAAATGCAATAATCAGGCCTTCGTGTCCCAAAATGTGCAACAATTTTGGATATGAAGGAACTTGAGTGGTTCTTGGATCTCGCGCGCACCCAAAACATGGTGGATTCCTCGCTGCACCTGGGGATTAGCCAATCGGCGCTGTCGAGACGGCTGTCGTCTTTGGAGAAGGAGGTCGGCTGCGCGCTGTTCGACCGGCACGGCCGGCACCTCTCGATCAACGAATGCGGCCGAGCGTTGGCGCAACGTGCGGGCGAGGCCACGAGCGTGTGGCAGCGCGGCATCGAGGAAGTGCACCGGCTCATGGATCCGGAAACGGGCACGGTGCGGCTCGATTTCATGCACTCGCTCGGCACGTGGCTGGTGCCCGATCTGCTGGGGAACTACCGCAAGGAACACCCGCAGGTGACGTTCCAACTGGTGCAGGGCGCAGCGCAGGTACTCATCGATCATGTGCTCGCCGGGGATGCGGACGTTGCCCTGGTGGGGCCGAAGCCGACGAGCTTCGTGGAATCCGGGGAGCTGAAGTGGCTGCAGTTGGCCACGCAGCGGCTGGCCCTGGCCGTGCCCGCGACGCATCGGTGGGCAGGGGGGGAGTCGATCAGCATCGCGGAGGCTGTGGATGAGCCGTTCGTGGCCATGCTGCCCGGGTATGGAACGCGGATGCTGCTCGACGAGCTTACGGCCCGCGCCGGGTATCGCCCCCGGCTCGTGTTCGAGTCGATGGAGCTCACCACGCTGGCGGGGTTGGTCTCGGCGGGACTGGGAGTGGCCCTGCTGCCGCTGGGGGATCCGAACATTGTGGTGCCGGGAATGGTAATGCTCCCGCTCACGGAAACCCGTGAACGGGAGCTGGGGATGGTGTGGCGGTCGCACGCCTCGCGGGCGCCGGCCGCCGACGCTTTCCGGGAGTTCGTTGCCAGCCGCGTGCATGCGGGCCAGCCGCAGTGGCACGCCGACTAGCGCCGACTAACGGGGACTAGCGCCGACTAGTTCGTGCCGATGGTGCCGAAGTCGTCCTTCCACGCCACGACAGTGGCGGGGCGAGCCAGGGAGTTGCCGCCATCCGGCCAGTGAGACTTGGTGTTTTCCACGGTGGCTTCCTCGTCCTCGCCTGGGTGCTGAACGTTGACGATCACGCGCTTTTCGAACACCAGCGGGCCACAGGTCTCGGCGCCAGCGGGCACGGTGAGGAACTGCTTGGTCATGCCGCGGGTGTCGCCCTCGAGGGACACGGCGAACAGGCCGTCGTTGGACTTCAGTGCGTTGCCGTCCGTGGCGACCCACAGGTTGCCGAAGGAGTCGAAGGTCACGTTGTCCGGGCAGCTGATCGGGGAAACCTTGGACTTGTCGAAGCCGCCGAAGTAGGTCTCGGCCTCGTTCGGGTCACCACACACGAGCAGCAGGTTCCACTTCATGTCCTCGCCGGTGTGGTTGTCCTCGATCTCGATGATCATGCCGTTCTTGTTCTCCTTGATCGGAGCGTACTCGGCGATGGGGGCATCATTCTTGCCGTCGCGGTTGGCGCCACGGTACTTGTTGTTGGTCAGCGCAGCGTAGACGTTGCCGGTCACGGGGTGCGGCTCAACGTCCTCGGGGCGGTCCATCTTGGTGGCCTTGACCTTGTCGCCAGCCTCGCGGGTGTACACGGCGACCTCTTCGGCGCTCATGCCGTCCACGTGGGACTCAGCGGAGCCGTCCTCCTTGACGGTCAGCAGCTTGATCCACTTGCCGGTGCCGTCGTACTTGCCGTCCTTCGGCAGCTTGCCGGACTCGGAAAAGTCGGGGGAGTTGCCCTCGAAGTTGGCCACGTACAGGGTGCCCTCGTCGAGGATCTTCATGTTCTCGCGGCGGTCCTCCGGGGAGTTGCCGCTGCGGACCTTGCGGGAGGAGACGAACTTGTAGAGGTACTCGAAGCGGGAGTCGTCGCCGGAGTAGGCCACTGCGGTGCCGTCGTTGGTCACGAAGATGTTGGCACCCTCGTGCTTGAAGCGGCCCATGGCGGTGTGCTTGACCGGGCGGGATTCCGGATCCCACGGGTCGATCTCCACCACGTAGTTGAAGCGGTTGGGCTCGTTTTCCACCTTGGTCACGTCGAAGCGATCGTAGAAGCGCTCCCAGTGGCGAGGAGTCTCGGCATCCTCGATGCCGTAGCGCTTGAGGTGCTTGCGAACCTCTTCGTTCTTGACCTTCTCGCCGCCGGCGAAGTACTGGTCCACGTTCTCCTCGCCGGAGAGCACGGTGCCCCACGGGGTCACGCCGCCGGAGCAGTTGTTCAGGGTGCCCAGAACGGTCTTGCCTTCGGGGTCGTCCTGCGTCTTGACCAGGTCGGTGCCGGCGGCGGGGCCGCGGAGCTCGAACTTGGTGCTGCTGTCGATGCGGCGGTTGTACTTGCCCATGACGGGCTTGAGCTTGCCGTCCTTGTCGTTGCCCTCGACCTCAACCACGGTCATGCCGTGGCTGGCCATCTCGATGTCCACCTGCTCCTTGGTGGGGTTGTTGGCATCGTAGCCCGGGAACATCTGCTGCGGGGTGGTGTACTCGTGGTTGCACACCAGCAGGTAGCGGTTGTTTTCACCCTCGATGGGCAGCAGGCCGGCGAAGTCGTTGTTGAAGCCGTACTGCTTCGCTGCGGACTCGGGGGTCTGCTTGTTGATGTCGAACTCAGGCGCGCCCTCGATGACGGGATCGCCCCAGCGGATGACGACCTCGGACTTGTAGCCCTTGGGTACAATAACCTTGTCCTCGGTGTTGGGTGCAACCATGTCGAACTGCAGGCCCTTCGGCGGCTGTACGTCTGCAGCAGCCGAGGAGGAAGCGGAACCGGATGCGGAGGAGGAGCTGGAGCCGCTGCCGCCGTTGTTGGAATCGCTGCAGGCCGCCAGGAAGGAAGCGCCACCGACGGTGACAACTGCGGCGCCACCGGCGCGCAGCGCGGTACGGCGGGAGAAGGTTGCCTTCACGATGTCGCCGAAGTAGCTGTTGTCGGAGGTGTTGGGGACGGGCTTCGAGCAGGCGTCGCCACACTTGTATACGCAGGTGCGGTGCGAACGGCTGGAGGTGAAGTCCATCTTGTCAAGCAGGTTTTTACCCAGAAGGCCCATAGTCAGTGGTTCCCATCGTTGAAACGTTAGTTGTGAACGGGAGAGAGGTTATGGGCCTCAATTGACATCGTGATGGACTGAAGGTGTACGAACGGTTAACTCCGCCGAAATTGTTAGAAATCCTTAGGCAGCGTTTTAGGCCTTTCGCGACCGCAGCCGCAGAATCCCTCGCCACCCCAGCAGCAGGATCGCAGACATGATCGTGGCGACCAGCATGAACGACCAGTGCGGCACCTGACCGTGGCGCAGCCCCCACACCAGCAGCCCCACCACGACGGCGAAGATCCACACCACTACACCAGACGCCATATCGTGCCCACTACCCCCATTGCGCAGCTGCGGCAGCACCCCGAACCACAGCAGCGCCCACGCCAGCGCCACGCCGAGCAGGAACGGCCAGGTGGTATCCAGCCACCCGACGAAGCTCAGCGGCATCTCCGGCGTATTGTGCGCGATCCTCGCCAGCAGCGCGAACACCGCAATGGCGATCACATCGGCGACAAGCGCCGACACGGGGCTTCGATGAGTCGAGCTTCGGTGCGTCCTCGTTGCGTTCATACCTGTCAGTCTAAGCCCTCTCAACTTTCGCCGGTTATCCATATCCGACGCCACAACCTTTCCTCTCCACACCCTCCCCGAGGTATGGCACGCCAGCCCCGGTTCGGGGCTCTAGGTTGGGGCAGTGCTACGCAGAGGCGGAGTCTTGCGCGATTCCGGCCGGTTCGGTCTCCTCGGCAGCGCGGGGGTTAGCCAGCTTGGTGACGAAGAAGACGATCCAGCCCACCAACGCCAGCCCGATGAAGCTAAGCATGCGGAACACGATCACCGAGGCGAAGGCCTGCACGGAGGTCATGGCGCCAAAGCCTACCAGGGTACTCGTCAGCGCGAGATCGACCGGACCCAAGCCACCGGGCGTGACCTGCGCCTGGCCAGCCAGCTTGGCGGTGAGGAAGCTCAAGATGACACCGGCGACCGGCGGTTGCGCGCCGATGGCGAAGATGCAGGCCATGAGGCACAGGATCTCGAAGATCCAGTTCAGCAAGGACGCGGTAATCGCGGCGCTCAGGCGCGGCAGCGGCAGCTTCACGGCGGACAATTGCTGACCCAAACCGAGGATCGCTTCGGTGAAGCGATCCTCCGGCTTGCGCTGCCAGCGGTTGAAGCGCCGAACCTGGCGAAGCAGCCAGTTCTCGACCTGCCGCGGGTGGGTGGCCACCCAGTTCGTGGCGATAGCCAAGGCGATGACGCCCACCACGGACAGCGCCAGCGTCAGCGGCTTCACGGTAAGGCCAAGGAAGAAGATCGAACCGATCGCCAAGATGGCCATGCCACCGCTGGCCAGCACGCCAGACAGCACCATGTACCAGCTGGCGATGACTGGGGTGGCGCCCCACTTCATCTGCTCGCGGAAGATCATGGCGGCGGACAGGGCAGGGCCACCGGGGAAGGTCGCGGACCAGGCATTGGCGGCCAGCCCCAGCATGTTCGCGCTGAGGCGCTTGACCTGCACCCCAGCGCTGCGCATGAGGATCACCATGACCTCGGCCTGCGCCACCATCGACAGGGCCAACGCGAGGACAGCTAGGCTGATCCACTTGTTGTTGGCGTGTTCCAGCTCCCGCCAGCCATCGCCGATGAAGTGCAAGTGCTCCCGGGCAATGACCCCAATCGCAACGATCAGGATCAGAGCCAGGGCAGCTCTCACGGAGGGTTTCTTGAGAAAGGACATCATGAGTGGCGATCACCAGAATCATCGCGGCGATCGTTGACGCGCTTCATGAGCTCGCTAAACGGCAGCGTGCGTTCGTGGCGGGAAGGATCGATGAGTTCGCCGGACGCATCGGTCTCGCCAGCGCGGCCAGCACCGCTACCCATTGCGTGGTGGTTGTACTGATCGTGATGCTCTCTGCGATCCTTGCGGTCCCGGTGTTCCCGGTGCTCCATGGCTTCCGCGAGGTCGGCCACCCGCAGGCGGGAGCCCGTGGTTTCCGCTGCGGATTCGGGGCGAGCACCAGCACCGGCGCCCACTCCAGCGCCGACTGCAGCTGGCACTGCAGCGGAGTGCCCGTCGAGTTGCTCGTTGTGGCCCACCTTCTCAGACAACTTCTGTACCCAGCGCGGAGCCCACCAGTTGTCGTCACGCAACAAGTGCATTACCGCAGGAACGAGGAACATGCGGATGACTGTGGCGTCGAGAATAAGGGCAATGACCATGCCGAACGCGATGTACTTCATCATCACAATCGACGAGAACCCGAACGCCCCACAGACCACAATCATGATCAACGCCGCAGCGGTGATGATGCTGCCCGTCGTGGCGGTGCCGAAGCGGATCGCCTGATCCGTCGACGCGCCGCGCGCCCGCGCCTCCACCATGCGGGAGACGAGGAAGACCTCGTAGTCCGTCGACAGGCCGAAGAGGATCGCGATGATGAGCACCAGCACGGGGCTCATCAGCGGACCCGGGGTGAAGTTGAACAGATCCGCGCCCATGCCGTCCACGAAAATGAGCGTGAGCATGCCCAACGTGGCGCCGATGCCCAAGATGTTCATGATCACCGCCTTGGCCGGGATGATCAGCGAGCCGAAGATCATCGCCATGAGCACAAAGCTGACCACCGCGATGTAGAGCAACATCCACGGCAGCTTGTGGAACAGCGCCTCGATGGACTCGACCTCCAGCGCCGGGGTGCCCGCCACGAGGACAGTCGCGCCGGGTACGTCCAGATTCTCGAGCTCGCGGACGATCCGGCCGTTATCCTCACGATTGACGATGCCGGTGGACAGTACCGTGACATTGTCCTTGGTGGGACGGGTGACCTGGAACGGTCCGGTGAGGCCCTCGATCTGGTAGGTCTTCTGGTAGACGGCAGCGATGGCCTGGTTATCGCCCTCGATGACCAGCTTGATGGGGTCGGTACGGAACTTCGGGAACTCCTCGTTGAAGTGCTCCTGCGCAATGCGGGTCTGGTTAGTCGGCGGCAGGTACGTCTCGTTGATGCCACCCAGCTTGATCCCGGCAATCGGCACGGTCAGGGCCAGCAAGCCAGCGACCACGAGGAACGTGAGCTTCTTCGAGTGACGCATCGCGAAGGCGGGGATCTTGCCCCACATGCCGCTCACCACCTCCGCGCGCTTGCGCGGGCGGCGGCGGATGGCGAACTTATCGATGTTCTTGCCTAGCAGGGCGAAGATGCTCGGCAGCACCGCAACGGACAGCAGCGCGGCCAAGCCCACGGCGGACATTGCGCCGAACGCCACGGACTTCAGGAACGCCTGCGGGAAGATCAACAGGCCGGACAGTGCCACGGCCACCATCGCTGCGGAAAACAGCACGGTCTTACCTGCCGTGGCCGTGGTGTTGCGCACGGCCGTGCGCACGTCGTTGCCTTCCTCCAGCTCCTCGCGGAAGCGAGACACCATGAACAGGCCGTAGTCGATGGCCAGGCCCAGGCCCAGCAGCGTGACCACGGACTGGGCGAACACGTTGATCTGCGTGAACTGCGCCAGGATGGACAGCACACCCATGGATCCCAGGATGGACAGCGCGCCCACCAGCAGCGGGATCAGCGCAGCGACCACGCCGCCGAAGACGAACAACAGCAAAATACCCACCGCGGGCAGGGCGAAGATCTCCGCGCGGTGAATATCCCCGGCCATGCCATCATCGAGGGCATCGGAGATCGCGGTGGCACCGGCGATCTCCACGGTCACACCGGGGGCCTGGATGGACTCCAGTTCGCTCTTGATCTTGCGGAAGTTGATGAGCACATCGTCTTCCACGCCTTGGAGGGACACAATGGCGAAGGCCGCTGTGCCGTCCTCATTGGCCAGCACGGCCGGGCCACCGTTGAAGTAGCTGGTAATGCTCGCGACCGCATCGGGATGGTTCGCCTTGAGCGCATCGAGCTGGGCGCCGATATCCTGCTTCACCGCAGGGGACGTGGCCGATCCCGGCTGGTCGCCGTTGACCAGCACGATGACGTCTCCGTTGGCATCGCGGCCGAACTCCTCCTGCTCCAGCTGCGCAGCGCGGGTGGACTGCGAGTTGGGATCGTCCCAACCCTCCTGGCTCATGCGGTCGCCCAGTTGCAGCCCAAAAATGGCATAGAGAGCCACCACGGCAGAGATGATCACCAGGGGGATCAATCGGCGGAACCGGTATGCGGTATCGCCCCAACTCATGAACACTGTGGGGTCCTCCTTCGGGTCAGACTGGGCTGGGCGGTCGTGTGATGTGGCGACCACCCGGGTGCGCGGTGTGGTGCCACCACGCTGGTGGGGTGCGGACTAATGCGGACTAGTGCGGACTAATCCACGATTAATCCAACAAAGCGGAAAGCGGCCGGAAGGGCTGCAGCCACGCGCCCTCGTCCGGGAGGGAGTCCAGGTTGACGCGCGGCAAGGGTTCGCGGAACACCCCAGGGATGTCCTCTAAGTCTATGAACTCCAGCAGCGGTGATCCGACAGCCCACGTGGCGTGTTCCTGGAAACCCAGCACAAACACGGGGATCTCATCCGCCAGCTCTTCCAACAGATCCTTGAAATTCTGCCCGTCAGCGCTGGCCACCACAAGTCCATCGAGCATTCCTTGTTCGCGACGCAGCCGAATATGCGCCAGCATATTCGGGTCCACATCCGAATCCTCGTCGACTTTTGGCTTGGCGAACACGGCGAAACCAACGTTGCGCAGTGCCTCCACCCACGGGCGCACAACATCGGCGCTACCAGGGGCGATGTTGGTGAACACCGTGGCTTCCGGCTCCACTGCCTCGCCAAAGGTGTTCTCTAATTCCTTGGAGTGATCCAGCAGCCAGCGGCCCACCGCATCGAAGCGAGGGCGATGCGCTGCGTTGGGGCGTCCGCCGAGGATGGACCCCAGCCCCATGTCGATGTTCGGCGCGTCCCATACCAGCAGCAGCCGGGGCGTGGTGGGCTCGTCGTAATCAAGCATGTTCTTCTCCCTCTGCTTCTGCGGCGCCCGCTTTCTTCCGCCACAGGTACTCCTTAATCACGTGGTCTTTATCCAGACCCTTGCCCTCGAACTTCGTGATCACCTGCCGGTCCGTAAGCACCGGAATGTCCTTCATCCCCTCGGCATCGGGCCAGCCCAGGTACTCCAGCTGCTCCTCTACCTCCACGCGCTCGTCGATCCACTCGGCGTAATCCGCATGGTCCGTCGCCACGTGCAGAATCCCGCCGGGCTTCAACCGCGAGGCAATAAGGTGCAACGTGCCCGATTGAATAATGCGGCGCTTGTGGTGACGCGCCTTCGGCCACGGATCCGGGAAGAAAATCCGCACCCCAGCCAGCGACTCCGGCGCGAACATGCGCTGCAGCACCTCCACGCCGTCACCGCGGACCATGCGCACGTTGTCGATATCGCCGCGCACCACGGACCCCAGCAGCTTCGCCAGACCCGGGCGGTACAGTTCCACCGCCACGATGTTCGTCTCCGCTTCCAGCGGCGCCATCGCCGCCGTGGAGGTACCTGTGCCGGACCCGATCTCGACGATCGTTTCGGCGTCGCGACCAAACCAATCCTGCAGGTCAATGACGTTGTCAGAGAGCACAGTGCCCAGCCGCGGCCAGTGCTGCTCCCACAGTGCTTCCTGGTTGTCGGTCAGGGTGCCGCGGCGGAAGCTGAAGTTGCCCAGTCGCGGATAGTCGCGTCCATCGTTAAAATCGGTTTGCAGTGGCCGGCCCTGGGGTAGGGAACCGGTTGAACGAGCATCATTATCTGTCTTATCGGGACTCTTATCAGAATTATTCATCCCGTTCATTGTGGCAGATGTACGGGGGAAAGTGGGGGAAGCTGTGACCAAGACGGTCTCAATTATCGGCCCGGATAGCGCACGGGTGACTGCGTGCGCGGAGAAGCTGCGGGAGCTCGTGCGCCCCGGCACTACGGTCATCGTGGGCGCGGGTCCGGAGGCGCGGCCGGATGTTGTCGTGGCGGTCGTGGGCGATCCCACGGCCGAGGATGTGGATATCGCGCAGGCGGTCTCTGAGTCCGTGGGGTTTGTTGTTCTTATTGTCGACGCCACACCCCGGCCCTGGCCCCACTATCCCGGGTGGCACTCGGTGGAATCCGTTGAGGATGCGGCCACGCTGGTGAACCGCGCGTGTGTGGATCTGACTGCCTGGGCCGGCGATGCCCAACGGGCGGACGCCGAGCGGCTCGAACGGGTGCGCATGGCGATCCGACTGGCCTCGCACCGGATTTCCGCGGAGCTGCTGGGGGAGGTGTTAGGGGAGTCACCGGGCGAGCAGGCGAAGGCGCGCGACCGGAAGGGCGGTGCGGGCTCGGGCGCTGGCGTGAGCGAGTCCGAGGCCGAGCAGCTCCACCACCGCTTCGTGCAACGGCTGCGCGTCGCGGTGGCGGAGCAGGGCGTGTGTTTTCCGCGCGTGGACACGGGGAGCGCAGCTTTGTCCGCCGCACCTCACTCACCTACCGCCCCGCATTCATCCCCGCGACCCACGCGCGAACGCATCTCTGGCTGGGCCCTCGCCGCCGCCGGTGGCCTGGCCGGCGCGGCGGGGGTGGGAGCACTGACGTACCGCATCACCGGCAGCGCCTTCGCGGCCATCGTGGCGGCGCTGCTCGTGTGGTGCGCGCTGGTCGGGGTGCGGCTGTGGCTGGTCCGGTCGCGACACCGCGCAGCCCAGCGGCGTGCCAACGCCCAACGCCTCCGCGAGGTGTGGATCGCGCTCGTCGCGGACGTCATCTCCCGCCTCCACATCCCCCGCATCGCCGACACCATCCCGACCCTCCCGAGAGGACTGAACACCCATGCCCGTTGAGCACTACTTTGACTTCTCCGGCGACGGATTCAACGACCCGCTCGCCCCCCTCGAACCCATCGGCCCCGAAGGCCTCACCACCAGCTACGGCAACCACGGCTTCCTGGTGGACCCGCTCGGCGGCATCGATGACCCCTCCGACGCCACCAGCATCCGACCCCCCATCATCCCCGAGGGGCCACCGCCAGCGAACCCCCTGGAGCACCTCATCAACAGCCCCCACGTCCAGCTCGCGCCTCACCCCGAAGCGGGTGGAGAGGCCAACAGTGAGATGGCGTATCTGTTTTTTGATTACAACGGCCAGCGGTACGCCGTGGGAGCCCCTACCACAACTGGCACTGTGGAATCCATCACATTGGCGGACGACACCACCATGAACATCCTCTCCGACACGAACGGAGACGGGCGGGTCGACTACCTGTCTTCCGTCTGCTTCCAGGGAGGATGGTCAGCCTGGAGTGCTGTGGAGGACGAGGAGGCTGGTGGCGTCGAAGAAAAGACGAGCGATAGCGAGCAACCCCCCGCTACCCCCGATGGTGGTCAGCAAGAGTGGAAAACGGAAACGTGGAAATGTGTGGAACGGGGGGACTGGGGCTAGGGTGTGTTGAGAACCATATGTGGCGAACGCGAAACCTTCTAATAACAGTCCCATTCGCAATTAAAGTAGAGGGTAGGAAACGTTCCACATACCTATCAACGCTCAAAACCTTGAGGGAGAAACAGCGATGACCATTAAAGGGCTTGTCGGCGAGGCACCCACGAACAACAAGGAGCTGCTGAAGTGGATTGAGGAGAGCGTTGAGCTCTTCCAGCCCGATTCCGTAGTTTTTTGTGACGGTTCGGATGAAGAGTGGGATCGACTTGCAGCCCAGCTCGTGGAGCATGGCACCCTCATCAAGCTGGACGAGGAAAAGAACCCCAACTCCTTCCTCGCCCGGTCCAACCCCGCGGACGTGGCCCGCGTGGAGTCCCGCACCTTCATCTGCTCCAAGGACGAGGGCGATGCGGGCCCGACGAACAACTGGGTCGACCCGGAGAAAATGCGCGCTGAGATGCGCGAACACTTCTCCGGCGCGATGCGCGGCCGCACCATGTACATCGTGCCCTTCTGCATGGGCCCCATCAGCGACCCCGAGCCGAAGCTGGGTGTGGAAATCACCGATTCTCCCTACGTGGTCATGTCCATGCGCGTGATGACCCGCATGGGTAAGGAAGCCCTGGACAAGATCGGCGACGACGGCGAGTTCGTCAAGGGCTGGCACTCCGTGGGCGCTCCGCTGGAGGCCGGCGAGGAAGACGTTGCATGGCCCTGCAACGACACCAAGTACATCACCCACTTCCCCGAGGACCGCGAGATCTGGTCCTACGGCTCCGGCTACGGCGGCAACGCCATCCTGGCCAAGAAGTGCTACGCACTGCGCATCGCCTCCGCCATGGCGAAGGACGAGGGCTGGATGGCTGAGCACATGCTCATCCTCAAGCTCATCAGCCCGGAGGGTAAGGACTACTACATCTGCGCCGCATTCCCCTCTGCCTGCGGCAAGACCAACCTCGCCATGATCCAGCCGACCATCGAAGGCTGGAAGGCCGAGGTTGTGGGCGACGACATCGCATGGCTGCGCTTCGGCGAGGACGGCCGCCTGTACGCCGTGAACCCGGAGAACGGCTTCTTCGGCGTGGCACCGGGCACCAACTACGCCTCCAACCCCGTGGCCATGAAGACCATGGAGCCCGGCAACGCGCTGTACACCAACGTTGCCCTCACCGAGGACGGCGACGTGTGGTGGGAGTCCAAGGAAGGCGAGCCGCAGAAGCTCATCGACTGGCTCGGCAACGAGTGGACCCCCGAAGACGGCAGCGTGGCCGCCCACCCCAACTCCCGCTACTGCGTGCCGATCGAGCAGTGCCCCGCGGCCGCACCGGAGTTCAACGACCCGAAGGGTGTGCCGGTCTCCGCAATCCTGTTCGGCGGCCGCCGCCCCGACACCGTGCCGCTGGTGACCCAAGCCCACTCCTGGAACCACGCCACCTACATCGGCGCCACCCTGGCCTCCGGCCAGACTGCCGCCGCTGCCGAGGCCGCAGTGGGATCCCTGCGCCACGACCCCATGGCCATGCTGCCCTTCATCGGCTACAACGCCGGTGACTACTTGCAGCACTGGATTGACATGGGCGAAAAGGGCGGCGACAAGATGCCCGAGGTCTTCCTGGTCAACTGGTTCCGCCGCGGCGAAGACGGCCGCTTCCTGTGGCCCGGATTCGGCGAGAACTCCCGCGTGCTGAAGTGGATCGTGGACCGCATCGAAGGCCGCGTGGAAGCCGACGAGACCGTGGTGGGCTACACCGCCCGCTACGAGGACCTGGACACCGACGGCCTCAAGGAGACCGAGGAGGACATCCGCGAGGCACTGTCCGTGAACCCGGCCGACTGGGATGCCGACATTGCCGACAACGAGGAATGGCTGAAGTTCCTGGGCGACCGCGTTCCCTCCGAGGTCTGGGACGAGTTCAACGACCTCAAGGCTCGCGTGGAGGCTGCGAAGTAGCAGCGCAGCTTAGGACGTCTTTGCTTTTCTTAGGGGCCATTCGCTTAGGGCAGCATGAGATTGGTTGCCACCGTGAAATGCCATCTCTATAACTTGTGGCATGCTATCAACGATTGCCGGTGTGCCTGCGCACCCCCTGTTTGTCCACGCAGCCGTGGTGTTTGCCCCACTCGCTGCGCTCATCAGTATCGCGTGGGCTATTCGCCCGCAAGCCAAGACGCTCGGCTACACCGCCGCAGCCGTCAACCTTCTATCCCTCGGCTTCACCTGGCTCGCCCGCTCCTCGGGTGAGACGCTGCTGAAGATGCAGGGCTTCACCGAAGAAGACCCGGGCCCGCTGGCCAAGCACGCCGAATACGCTAACTACCTCACGGGCAGCGTGATCGCCCTCGGCGCCGTGGTGCTGGGGTTCTTCGTGATCAGCCGTTTCGTGGCTATGCCCGGCTGGCTGCTCACCTTAGTTCGAGTGCTGACCATCGTTGCCGCCATCGCTGTGATCGTCACGGTCATCATGACTGGTCACGAAGGCGCTATGCAGGTCTGGAACAATGACGAGACCGCCCCAGCTCGCTAGTCTGGGGTTATGAGTACCACAGAGAACACCAGCACGAACACCACCAACTTCGCTGATACCGCCGATGGTGCTGACCATTGGAAGGTCAGCAACTCGGTCGATATCAACGCCGCAGCCGAGCACGTCTACGACCTCATCTCCGATGTCACCCGCACCGGGGAATGGTCGCCGACGTGCAAGTGGTGCGAATGGCTCGGCGAAGCTGGCAAGGTCGGCAGCCGATTCAAGGGGCACAACGAGACCCCGGAGCGCACTTGGGAAACCGAATCCGAGGTGGTTGCTGCAGATCGCCCGCACGAGTTCGCTTGGGTTGTTGGCCCCGACGCCGTTGAGGGCGGTTTTGTCCGTTGGGGGTACCGCGTCGAAGAGATCGATGCTGGTACACGACTCCACGAGGATTGGGACTTCCACCAGCCGGGCCGCGACGCCTTCTTCAAGAAGTGGGGCGACCGAGGCGCATCCGAGGCAGAAGAGCGGCGCAACTCCGCTATCAAAGGCATCCCCGAGACGTTGGCTGCCATCAAGAAGGTCGCCGAGTCGGGAAAGTAGGTCCGGTTCGCGAAAGCTGGCGCCGGTATAGACCTGACACCCGCACAGATGTGGCACCGGCACAGACCTGACACCTGAACGACAACAAGCCCGGCCCCTGATACAGGAGCCGGGCTTTAATTGTGCCTAAACAAATCCGAGCGAACGTGCCGGGAAAAGTACTCCAGGTCCTATGGAACCGGGGGCTTTGGGAGCCTACTGGGCCGGAGCCTCCACCGGAGCCGGTCCGGTCACGGAGTACTCCCAGGCCGACAGTCCAGCGGTTGCGCCCGCACCCTCGGCGACCACGATCTGCTTGAACGGGATGGCGGTGCAGTCACCGGCGGCGAACACACCGGGGATGTTGGTGGCGTTGTGGCTGTCGATGACGATCTCGCCCATCTTGTTCAGCTCAATGCCGGAGTCCTTCAGCCACTGGGTGTTCGGCACCAGGCCGATCTGCACGAACACACCGGAGAGCTCCAGCGACTTGGACTCGTCGTTGGTGCGGTCGGTGTACTTCAGGCCGGTCACACCCTTGTCATCACCCACGATTTCCGTGGTGGCGGCACTGGTGATCACGTCCACGTTGTCCAGCGAGTTCAGCTTGTCCATGAGCACGTCATCCGCGCGGCACTGCTCGCCGAACTCCAGCACGGTCACGTGCTTGACGATGCCTGCGAGGTCGATAGCAGCCTCAACGCCAGAGTTGCCGCCGCCGATCACGGCGATGTCCTTGCCCTTGAACAGCGGACCATCGCAGTGGGGGCAGAAGGTCACGCCCTTGTTGCGGTACTCCGACTCGCCCGGCACGTTCATCAGGCGCCAGTTCGCACCCGTCGCGATGACGACCTGACGCGCCTTCAGGGAAGCCTCGTCGCCGAAGTGAACCGTGTGCGCCTCGCCGGGGTTGGCGGCGGGCGTGAAGCCGGTGGCGGACTGAGCCTTCATCACGTCGACCTCGTAGTCGTTGACGTGCTCCTCAAGGGCAGCGGCCAGCTTGGGGCCTTCGGTGTACTTCTGGGAGATGAAGTTCTCGATGGCCATCGTGTCCAGCACCTGGCCGCCGAAGCGCTCACCCACCAGACCCACGTTGAGGCCCTTACGGGCGTCGTAAATAGCAGCGGTGGCACCAGCGGGGCCCTGACCCACGACGAGCACATCGAACTCGCCCTTCTCATTGAGCTTCGCGGCTTCACGAGCGGCGGCGCCGGAATCAAGCATGCGCACGAAGTCCTCGATGGAGGTACGGCCGGAGGTGAACTCCTCGCCGTTGAGGTACACGGTCGGCACGGCCTGGATGCCGTTGTCGTTGACCTCGTCCTGGAACAGGGACCCCTCCACGGCGGTGTGCTTGATGTGCGGGTTGAGCACGGACATCGTGTTCAGTGCCTGCACCACGGTGGGGCAGTTCTGGCAGGACAGGGACATGTAGGTGGTGAACTCCAGGTCCTTGCCATCCGCGGCCAGGCCCTTGACCTGGTCGATGACGTCCTGGTCTTCCTTGATGGGGTTGCCGCCGACCTGCAGCAGGGCCAGCACCAGGGAGCTGAACTCGTGCCCCATCGGGATGCCGGCGAAGGTCACGGCGATGTTCTCGTCGTTGCTGCGCACGATGGTGAAGGCGGGCTTGCGGTCGTGCGCGTCGTCATTCTGGCGGGCGGTGATCTTGTCGGACAGCTCGGCGATGTCCTGCAGCAGCTTCTCCAGGTTGGCGGACGCATCGCGGTCGTCGAGGCTGTAGACCAGCTCGATGTCCTCGGTAATGCGGGGCACCAGGGAGCCGAGCTGCTTCTTGAGGTTGTCATCGAGAAGTTGCTTAGCCATGGGGTCTCCTAAGTGTTCGGTTAGCTGAGTTTTTCGGTGAGTTTCTTTGGTGTGTTGTTGAGAGCGAGTTGCGGCGTGTGTGCGACCGCGGACCACCGCGGACCACGGCGCAAGACGGTGAGCGATTGAAAAGGAGCGGAAAAAGCTAGTGCTAGCTACAGCGCCAGGTGGAGCCCGTGCGGGAGCCACGTCGGACCCACACCGGCCCCGCGCTGGCAAGACAAAAGCGGACGGGCACCAGGCCCGCCCGCCAGCTCAGCCGACGAGCGGTTGCCCGCGACGCCGACCGAGGAAGGGTTGTCTCAGGCCCTGATCACAGACCTGCTCGGTGAGATCTGTCTTAGATCTTGCCCACGAGATCGATGCCCGGGGTCAGGGTGTCCTCGCCCTCTTCCCACTTAGCGGGGCAGACCTCGCCCGGGTGGGAAGCGATGTACTGAGCAGCCTTGACCTTGCGGATCAGCTCGGCAGCGGAGCGGCCGATGCCCTCGGCGGTCTGCTCGATGTACTGGATCACGCCTTCGGGGTCAACCAGGAAGGTTGCGCGGTCGGCCTGGCCGGCGCCCTCGCGCATGTTCTGGAAGTTGTTGGTCAGCTGGCCGGTGGAGTCGCCGAGCATGTAGTAGTTGGCCTTGCCGACCTCCTCGGAGCTCTCGTGCCATGCCTTGTGCACGAAGTGGGAGTCGGTGGATACGGAGTAGACCTCCACGCCGAGGTCCTTCAGCTGGTCGTAGTAATCAGCCAGGTCGCCCAGCTCGGTGGGGCAGACGAAGGTGAAGTCGCCGGGGTAGAAGAAGAAGATGGACCAGTTGCCCAGCACATCGTCCTTGCTGACCTCAACGAACTCGCCGTTGTGGAAAGCCTGGGTCTTGAAGTCGAGAATCTCGGTGTTGATCAGAGACATAGCGTTCTCCTTGTTTGCTTGTCGGTTCCGCTGACACCACCAACTATAGCCATTACCTTCACGTCTCTGCACGCCTATAGGTTAAACCTAATTAATGTGGGTGTAGTTTTAGCCTGACGCCACGCCACGTTTCCCCCGCTTTGGGCTTCTGATCTGCGACTATCAGGGGATGTGGGCAGGCTTAGTGAACGGGGGTAACACGTTGGGACGTTAAATAGGCTGCGCGCGTATCCAACCCCATGGCGACCTCCGAGATCAGCGGAGCCACGAACCGCTGCCGATGGTTCGAGTCAGACGCAGCACTGGCGGCGAAGTTTAAGGCAGCCAACGCGGAAAGGATGAACGACACCTTGATCAGGGTCGGCGCGAAGGGAATCCGGTAGTGCTCCCACAACGTCTTGTCCACCTGGGCCTGGGTCCATTGGAAAATGGTGGCGTCGGATACAGAAAGCTGGCCAAAAGCAAGGAAGAACAGGAACACCAACAGTGCGAAAAAGAGGGACTGAATAATCGTCACCAGGCTGGGGATGAGAACAATGTTGAGCCGCTCGGAACGGCGCAGATCGTCCGCGTGGTTGCTGAGGAGCTCCTGGACTTCGTCGCGGGTGGTGACGGACACGAGCAACAGTGTGAGCACTCCCAGGGCGGCCGCGACCTGAAGAATGCGCGGCCACGTGAGTGGCAACATGACTTGCCAGATCTCGGCGTTGTAAAACAGGAAAAGGCTGGCCAGGGTGAACAGGGGCAAGGTGCGCGCGATCATTGGGCCGAGGCTGAAAAGCTCTTGGCCCACGCGATGGATCGACCAGGACAGCACCGAGCCGATACCGATATACGTGGCGCCGAAGATGACCGCCGTGATGGCGACGCCCCAGAACAAAGCGGATAGCTTATCCGGCGAGGGAAACACCGGCAGCAAGATCGTGACCAGCGCGCCGGCCACGCCCACTGCGGAGGCGAAGGCGTGCGACCGCTTGCGGCTGGTCAGCACCGCGGCAATGATGCCGAGAATGGGGGTTGCGACGAAGAAGATGACCGCGCCGCCCAGCGGGGCATAAACCTCCTCGGGGAGGTCCAGGTCCGACTCGCCGTCCGTGATCGGGGAGTCGGCGAGGATCACCATGGCTCGATTGAGCAAGGCGATGGTGATCATGAAGCCTGCGACGAGCCACAGGGGAACGGCCACGCGGCGGAGCAGGTCCTGGGCGCGGTCGCGGGCGGAAAGAACCGACGGGAGGCCGAGCTTGCGCAGGGCAGTGACGAGCTCGCGGTGGGACGTAGGGGGAGCCGTGGTTACGGAGCTGGGCTGGGCGGGCTCAGTGTAGGTGCCGTCGAGTTGGTCGGCGACAGGGGAGATGTCGCCGGAGTCATCCGGGGAAGGAGAAGCAGACTGCGGAGAGCTGTTGATCATGTACATTAGTATCTCTCATACCGCAGCCGGTGGGTAGATGCGCGGGGGAGGGGGCTACTCAGCCTTATCAGCCGCGCTGCTCGTACCTGTCGCGCTGTTCTTGTCGGCCGCGCCGGACGTGTTGCCCGAGCCACCCTTCTGCCCCTTGCGCAGCGGCCACGACCGGCGTACGCGGAAGTTACTCACCCACTTGATCTGGGTCCGGCGCCGCAGATACTCAACGCTGAGCAGCAGGAACAACACCGCCCCGATGTAACCCAGCACGGGGAACACATAACCCACGATATTGCTGAACCCCCAGAACGACAGCCCAAAAGCCACCACTGCCGTGACACTGTAGACCACATGAAAACGCATGCTCCTGCGATCCTCCACGAAACGGCACGTGAACGCGTACGTCATGCCCAGCGCACTGTTGAAGATCATCGCGTAAATCGCGATAGACATCAGCGTGCCAGCCGCGCCGCTGACGATAGTCACCGAGGACAACATGGGGAATTGGTCCATTCCGACGTCGCCCACATTGACATAAATGGTGAAGGCCACCATGACCAAAAGGATGCCGAACAACAAGCCACCCGCCACACCACCGATGCCAGCCACGCGGGTGTTAATGAACTCGCCGCCGATGACCAAGCCCATGGAGACGATAACGATCATGGAAAACCCCAGGTAGCTGATCACCGCGATGACCACATTGGGCAGAGTACTGCTCGTGCTGGCCGCAGCGGCGTTGAGGGAATCGAGGCTCGTGGTGGCGTCGGAGGAAAAGGTCCAGACAGAATAGACGAAGGCGACGATGATGAGGATCACCATCAGCGGAGTCGTCCACGCGATGACCGAGCTGATGCGCTCGCTGGGGGCGTTGCCCGCGATGAGGACCAGGACCAAGAGCAGCACCGACCCGACCCACGTGGGCAAACCCCACATCTGATTGAGGTTGGAGCCGCCGCCCGCGAACATCACCGTGGACAGGCTGAACACCGTGGCGATGACCGCGATATCCAGCAAGCGGGCGGGAATGGGGCTAAACGACCGCTGGAACACCACATTGTGATCGCTGGGCTGGTGAAACGACCCCAACTGCAACAGGATTCCGCCGGCCCAGCCCATGAGCAGCGCCACAACAACCGCCCCGATGAGGCCACCCACCCCGAAGTGAACGAAAAACTGCAGCACTTCCTGACCCGACGCGAAGCCGGCCCCCACCGACAATCCCACGAACGCGAGCGCTACGGTGACGATCCTCTTGAACATGGTTCTCTCCGTCTGCACGCCGTTTCGGTGGGACGTGCTTCGCTTAGAAAATCCACATTAACACTCCGAATTGCTATGGCCAGCCCCTTCGGCGGATTGTGGCAAAGTTATATCCATGACTGATCGTCCGCTCACAAGGCACACAATCTTCCAAACCTCGCTGATGACCGCACTCCTCGACGGCATCTACGAAGGAGACATGACCGTTGGTGAACTCCTCGGCAAGGGCAACTTTGGCATCGGGACCTTCGATGGGCTCGACGGCGAAATGGTGATCGTTGACGGCGTGTGTTACCAGGTACGCCACGACGGCTCGGCCACCCGGGCCGACCTGGAGGCCTGCAGCCCCTACGCGGTAGCGACGAACTTCGTGCCGCGTATCCGCAGGAAGGCACCGGAAAATATCCGCCGCTCGGAGCTATCCGAATTCATCGACGGCATGACACCCAGCGAAAACTACATGTACGCGCTGCGGATCACGGGGCACTTCTCGAACGTGAAGACCCGCACCGTGGTGAAGCAGGAGAAGCCCTACCGCCCCATGACGGAGGCCACCGACGAGGACGAAGAACAGAACTTCAACGACATCTCCGGGGTGATCGTTGGTTTCCGTACTCCCATCTATGAGAAGGGCATTAGTGTGCCTGGGTGCCATGTGCATTTCATTGATGATGAGCGCCGTGTTGGCGGGCACGTCCTGGATTTCACCCTGACGGAGGGGGAGATCGAGCTGTGCCCCGGCACGGACCTCGAGCTGCGGTTGCCGCTGGATTCGGGCTTTTCTAAGGCGAACTTGGACCCGGAGGACTTGGACGAGCAGCTGCACAAGACCGAGGTGAAGGACTAGGGGGTTTGGGGTTTGGGGGTTTGGAGTTGGCCGGGGTGATGTTTGGGATTGGACCTGGCCGGGGTGGTGTTCGGCCGGGGTGGGGCGGGGGACCTGGCTCCGGGCTGAGGTAGGGGTGTTTTCGCAGTTCGGGAGGTGTCAATGCTGGCCTGCAAGTTTTGTCAAGGCGGGCTGCGAGGAAAGGGTCCAGAAGTGGACGGGAGCCTTGACTAATTTTGCTGCTGAGCCTTGACAGGCTCTCAACGGGCTCTCGATCGGCTATTTGGCGGGGATCTTGACGGAGTTTTGAGAGCCTCGGGTCAAGATCCTTGACGGGTTGAAGGGCAAGTCCTCGACCGCGGAGGCCGGACGGTCCCTGGTTGGCAAAGTGCCCCTAGTTTTCAAGGCTGTGGATAACTCACTCCACGTTCCACAGGTGCGCATATCAGGTAGGTGACTATCGGATGCGGTGAGTGCTTCACTATGGCCATGAGGGCTATGAGGGCTATGAGGGCCATGAGGGCCATGAGGGCCATGAGGGGCATTAGGGGTATTTAGGGGTATGAAGGGGCTGACATCGAGCAATGCTGTCGTCTTGAGGGAGTTAGGGGTGCAGACGACATTGGGGATCGAGGAGCTCAGACAATTTGGTGTCTCCGGGTATCAACTTCGTACCAGGTATTCCCGAGTTCTCAAGGGAGTTTACGTTCCCGGGCGGTCTGTAAGCCCCGTCAAAGACCATAGGGGTAAGGAACTGTTCGTCCTGGATGCTGTGGAACGCGCGAGGGCATATCACCTGGCGAACCCCAGGGCCGTGATAGCTGGATTCGGAGCCCTAGCCCTCGCCAAGATGAAGTATTTCGTAGACGAACAGCCAACACTGGCGCTGACAAAGAGCCCTAGAGACGACAAGCTATTTTTCCCCGGCCTGAACCTTGATACCCCGGGGAATCGCTTGCATACTCGGCAAGCCCGATGGGGGACTCCTTCCGGAAAGTTGTGGAGACCGGATTGCACTAACCCGGAACTCCATGCGGTTCGTCCCATGGTCGCGTGCGCTCAGGTGATCGCGGCTCTCGAATCTGGCGACGAGAGGGCCGTAGTGCCCTGGGATATTCCGGCTTTCTTGGAACCCTGGGGCAAGGAAATACGGCAGATTCAAATATTGGACGCCACCCTACGGACGCAACCAATCAGGAGGCGACGGGTAGACAAAGTCGTGGAACAGATTGCGGGGAGTTGCGATGAAAAGCTGTTCCGGTGGGTATGGGAAAGAGCGGATGCGGGGTCGGAGTCTCCACCGGAATCGCTCATGAGGATCCAACTGCGAGGAATACTGAAGAAAAACGGGTATGAATACCTGACTCAGGTTGCCATAGTGAGCGGTGATCGGGTTATTACCGTGGTCGACGCCTTACTCGTGCACACCACCAGGTTGCGCCTCGTGGAAGAGATCCCCAACCCCAAGTCTTGGAGTGAGGCATACCCTTGCCGAATTCTCAAAGTTCCGGACAAGGGCAAGGTTGGTGGAGGAGGCCAAGGGATTGTGGCGCTCATGTTTGATGGCAGCCATCACCTCAGCAATGAGCAGAAGAACCGCGATTCGGAAATCTCGGCGGTTCTTTTGGGTGCAGGTATTCCAGTGCTGCGGGTGACGATGGCAATGTTGAAAATCGGCGGCCGAGTGCCGGCCAGGGTGGAAAAACTTCTGTAGAGAGGTGGTGGGGAGGCAGGGCGCGCCGCGCAGTGCCGCGCCGCGCCAGCCCCTAGGCAAGTGCCTCCTAGTCACCCCAGGAGGAGACTGGGGTGGTGGGCGGCTGGTGGCGTCGGCTCAAAAATACCCAGCCCACCCGAGCCAACCCAGCCACTCCGCCAGCCGGAACGCTAGCCCTTCAGGGAATCCAGCGGGGTGAAGCGCTCGCCGTACTTGGCGGCCAGCTCCTCGGCGCGGGCAACGAAACCTGCAACGCCGGTGGTCGGGTAGTCCCCGCCGTCAACGTCAGCGGTCTTGCCCTCCGGCAAAGTAGCGGCGGCCGGGCGCGCGTAGTTCTTGATGTACTGGCGCGTGCCGCCGGTCCATGCGGGGAAGCCGATGCCCATGATGGAGCCGATGTTGGCATCTGCATCGCTGGTCAGCACGCCTTCATCGAGGCACTTCTGGGTCTCCAGAGCCTCGCTGAACAGCATGCGCTCGATCAGGTCGATGAAGGCCGGAGCCTCGGCGGGCACGTCCGCGCCGGCGGGGGTGCCGGTGGAGATGCCCTCTTCGTTGCCGTCGCCGGCGGAGGCGTGGCCTGCAGCCTTCTTCACGGCACCTGCGGCAGCGGTGTCCAGGCCGTGGCCGGAGAGGGCGGACTCGGCATCGGCGACCTTGACGGTGCCAGCGCCCAGCTCGTCCCACAGGCCGCGCCACAGGCCGGTGCGGCGGCCTTCCTCGTTGTACTCGTAGAAGCCCTTGCCCTCGAGCTTGCCGGGGCGGTCGTACTCGTCGAGCATCTTGTCGATGATGCCGGTCACACCGCCATCGTCCACGGAGATGCCAGCGGCCTCCTGGGCTGCCTTGGTCTCGGAGTTGATCTTGCGGGCCAGCTTGAGGTTCAGCTCGTCCTGCAGCTGCAGCGGCGGGGCGGGGTAGCCTGCCTGGCGGCCTGCTGCCTCGATGACTGCCGGGTCCACGCCTTCGACGAGCATGCGCATAGCTTCGTTGAGGAAGAAGCCGATGACGCGCGAGGTGTAGAAGCCGCGGGAGTCGTTGACCACGATGGGGGTCTTGCGGATCTGGGCGGCGAAGTCGAGGGCCTTGGCCAGGGTGGCGTCCTCGGTCTGCTCGCCGGAGATCAGCTCGATGAGCGGCATCTTGTCCACGGGGGAGAAGAAGTGGATGCCGATGAAGTCACCCTTGCGCTCCACGCCCTCGGCCAGGCCGGTGATGGGCAGGGTGGAGGTGTTGGTGCCGAGCACGCAATCGGAGGGCACAGCGGCCTCGATTTCGGCCCAGACCTTGTGCTTGAGCTCGGTGTTCTCGAACACGGCCTCGATGACGATGTCACAGTCGGACAGGTCTGCGTAGTCGGTGGTGGGCTTGATGCGGTCCAGCAGCGCCTTGGACTTCTCCTCGGTGGTGCGGCCGCGCTCCAGGGCCTTCTTCTCCAGGCCCTCGGAGTAGGACTTGCCCTTTTCCGCGGCCTCGATCTTGATGTCCTTGAGCACAACTTCCATGCCGGCCTTGGCCGCCACGTAGGCGATGCCTGCGCCCATCATGCCGGCGCCGACCATGCCCAGCTTCTTGAACTGGGTCTTTTCGAACTTCTCGCCGGAGGCGTTCTTCGGGCGGGAGCCGCCGCCGTTGATGTACTGCAGGTCGAAGAAGAATGCCTGCATCATGTTCTTCGCGGTCGGGCCGGTGACCAGTTCCACGAAGTAGCGGGTTTCCACGCGGGTGGCTTCTTCGATGTTGCGCAGCTGCGCGCCTTCCACAGCGGCCTTGAGGATGGCCTTCGGCGCGGGCATCGGGGCGCCCTTGATCTGCTTGGTGACGTTCGCCGGGAAGCTGGGCAGGAACTGCGCCAGCGCCGGGGTGGAGGGGGTGCCGCCGGGGATCTTGTAGCCCTTCTGGTCCCAGGGCTGGGTTGCTTCGGGGTTGTTCTTGATCCAGGTCTTGGCGGTGTCGATGAGTTGGTCGGCGGGCACGACCTCGTCGATGAGCCCGGCCTTCACGGCGGCCTCGGCGGTGAACTGCTTGCCAGTGGTCAGGACCTTCATGAGGGCGTCCTGGATGCCGAGCATGCGCACCACGCGGGTCACGCCGCCACCGCCGGGCAGCAGGCCGAGGGTGACTTCGGGCAGGCCGAACTTGGCGCCCTTCGCGTCGGTGGCGATGCGGTGGTGGGTCGCCAGGGCGATCTCGAGGCCGCCGCCGAGCGCCGCGCCGTTCATCGCCGCGACCACGGGCACGCCGAGGGTTTCGAGTGCGCGCAGGTCAGCCTTCATGCCGTCGATCTGTTTGGTGAGGGCTTCGGCGTCTGCCGGGGTGGCCTTGATCATGGACTTGATGTCGCCGCCGGCGAAGAAGGTCTTCTTCGCGCTGGTGATGACCACGCCCTTGATCTCGCCGGATTCCACGCCGGACTTGATCTTTTCCACGGTGGGGGTCAGCGCGTCCTGGAAGGTCTGGTTCATGGTGTTGACCGGCGCGTTGGGGTCGTCCATGGTGAGGGTGAGGATGCCGTCAGCATCCACGTCCCATCCGAACATGTTCTCGCTCATTGTGTTGCTCCTTTTTCTCGACGCCACCCTGCGGGCTTAGTGCGTCGACGCTGAGTCATGGGTTGTTGTGCGAAGTGCCTGGGGTTGAAGGGGGTCAGTGAGGGTGCGTCCTCGCTGGGGTTTGGGGTGCCCAGGCTGTGTTGGGTTTGTGGGCGCGGGGGTTAGATGCGCTCGATGATGGTTGCGACACCCATGCCTGCTGCAACACAGAGGGTGATCAGGGCGTAGCGGCCGCCGGTGCGGTGCAGTTCGTCCACGGCGGTGCCGGTGATGATGGCGCCGGTGGCGCCGAGCGGGTGGCCCATGGCGATGGCGCCACCGGAGACGTTGAGCTTCTCGTCGGGGATGTTGAGCTCGCGCTGGGCGCGCAGGACAACGGAGGAGAAGGCTTCGTTGATTTCCCAGATGTCGATGTCTTCGGGCTTGAGGCCGGCCTTGGCGAGGGCCGCGCGGGAGGCGGGTGCTGGGGCGGTGAGCATGATGGTGGGCTCCACGCCGGAGGTTGCCACGGAGACAACGCGGGCGCGCGGGGTGAGGCCGAAGTCCTTGCCGGCCTTTTCGGAGCCGATGGCCAGCAGGGCGGCGCCGTCGACGATGCCGGAGGAGTTACCGGCGTGGTGCACGTGGTTGATGCGCTCGAGCTGCGGGTACTTGGTCTGCGCCACGGCGTCGAAGCCGCCGTCGCGGCCGATGGCGGCGAAGGCCGGCTTGAGGCCGGAGAGGCCTTCCACGGTGGTGCCGGGGCGGATGGTCTCGTCGCGGTCCAGGAGGGTCACACCGTTCTGGTCCTTCACGGGGACTACGGTGCGGTCGAAGCGACCCTCTTCCCAGGCCTTGGCGGCGCGCTCGTGGGAGCGGGCGGCGTAGGTGTCGAGCTGCTCGCGGGTTACGCCGTCAAGGGAGGCGATGACGTCCGCGGAGATGCCCTGCGGGACGAAGTCGTTGTAGAAGTTGGAGTTCGGGTCGAGTGCCAGGGCGCCGCCGTCGGAGCCCATGGGGACGCGGGACATGGACTCCACGCCGCCGACGAAGACGAGGTCGTCCCAGCCGGAGCGGATCTTCTGTGCGCCGAGGTTCACGGCGGTGAGGCCGGAGGCGCAGTAGCGGTTGATCTGCAGGCCGGTGGCGGTGTACGGCAGGCCGGCGTTGAGGGCGGCGGTGCGGGCGATGTCCATGCCCTGGTCGCCGACGGGGGTCACGCAGCCTGCGATGACGTCACTGATGGCGTTGGGGTCGATGCCCGGGTTGCGCTCGACGAGGGCCTCGATGAGGCCGCTGAGCAGGTCAACGGGCTTGACGGTGTGGAGGGATCCGCCTGGCTTTCCCTTGCCTCGGGGGGTGCGGACGGCGTCGTAGATGAAGGCCTCTGGGGCGCCAGTGTTACTGGTCATGACAGTCCTTGGTTCCTAACTTCGGTCGTGACTAAAAGTCCGTGATCCGGTGGTGCGAAATGCACACCTTGTGTCCCACGCCACATTACCCGCTTTAGAGGCGAATAGTTGTAACCTTATCTGCAAATCTAGGGTTTCTAGCCCCACTGACTACCCCATCTGCAGCCGTCGCTGCGCTGTCATTGTTCAGTGTTGTCATTGTTTTGCGCTGCAGCTCTTCTATCGGCGCTCTCCGTCTTGAGCTGCAGTCTCTCCGTTTCCTATCCCTTTTCTTGGGGTGTTGGCGCTTTGGGGAATTCACAGCGAATGCTCGGCGAATGTTCGGGGAAGGCTCGGCGAAACATCCGCCACTGTGGGAACATAGGTCACCTGACGAAACATCTTTCACACTGACATGGGGAGACCGAACACGATGACCAAGCAGCCCTCTGCAAAGCTGACCTCTGACCTGACCTCTGACCCGTCCTCAGGCACCAACACCCGAACCCACCGCTGGCAGGCGAAGAGCCTCGCGGGAATCGCGGCCCTCGGTCTCTTGGTCGGCGGGGCCACCGCCTGCTCCGATGACGGAAGTAAGGATAAGGACAGTGGGGTGGCGTCGAGCGACGAAAAGGCCACGAGCAGCGCGGCGGTGAACAAAGACTCCAACCTCAACGAAGCGATTCTCACGCCGCAGGACGGGCCGCAGGGCGCGGAATACTTCAACGTGGGTGCGACCTTCAACGAGCGGCAGGGAGCGCACCCCGAGGACGCGCAAATGTTCAGCCAAATGGCGTCTGACACCACGTTCAACCCGCCCGAGTGCACGGGGCTGTACCTCTCCGGCGCGGACCTCATCGCGATGGTGGCGCGGGACCCGCAGAAGGTCGCGGCGGTGCAATACAGTGTCGGCGGTGCTGGCGACAATGCGGCCGAGCCCGCGAACCCCGAAGACCCCGCCGCGCAGGCCGAAGGCGACGCGGCAGTCGAACAGCCCGGCACCGACACGGGCGCCGACGGGGCGACCTACTCCGTGGTGCTCAGCGGATCCGATTCGAGCCCGAAGGTGCCCCAGGACATCGGGGCGTGCAAGACGTTCACCCGCGAATACACGCAGATGAGCGGCGCGCGGGTGATGAACTTCTCCACCACGCCGTGGGATGCGGGCATCGACGGGGCGGATGAGCTCGTCGCGGCGGAGGAGAAGCTGGATAACGTGACGGTCGGCGGGCAGGATAGCGACATGCCCGGCATCGGGGAGACCAACTACCTGATCGCGGGAACGGTCAACGGGGTGTACTTCCAGGTGGTGAGCCTGGGGAAGACGGCGAGCAAGGACGTGGTGAAGGAGCTGGCGCAGAAGCAGGTGGACCGGCTGCGCGGGTAGGGGGTCGTTGGGTAGGGGGAGTGGCTGATCAGAATTTTGTCAAGGCTAAATAGACAGTTTTCGCCAAAAAGTATGGGATAAGCCTTGACAAAATCCTGGTATTAGCCTTGACAAGATTTCGAACCAGCGCTGAAGAGGAGAAACGGAGCCCGAGGCCGGAGCTGGGAGATGAAGGGCGGGGAATCTGGGGCCTGGGGCACCCGGAACTGGGGGCTGGGGCACCCGGAACCTGGGGCCTGAGGAACCCGGAACTGGGAACCAAAGGGGAGAGGAATTCGGCCCTAGGGGAGGGCTAGCGCTTGCGCAGAACCAAGACCAAGTTCGAGACAGCGAATTCCCGCACGATGGGAATATTCACCATCCACCACGCCCACCACGGGTGGTAGCGGGGGAAGGATGCGAGAAGGTCGGCGTCGGCGCGGCGGGCGTAGGCCAGGCCGTCAGCTGCGGAGACGTCAAACAAACTCTCGCCCCAGCGGTTCTTCGGGCGCTTCCCATGGACCTTCTCATACCTCTGAGCTGCGAATTCACCGCCAACGTAGTGCTGCCACAGGCCGGTTTCGTGACCGCCGAACGGGCCCAGCCACACCGTATAGCTGTAGATCACCACGCCCCCGGGGCGGGTGACGCGCAGCATTTCGTCGGCCATCCGCCACGGATCGGGTACGTGCTCGGCCACGTTGGAGGAGTAGGTGATGTCGAAGGAGTCATCCAGAAACGGCAGGTCCAGGCCAGATCCCCGCACAGAGGACTGCAGCGTGATCCCCGCCGCTGCCATCTCGCCCACGTCCGGTTCGCAGGTGTAGTAGTCCGCCTGTTCGCGGTCGAAGGCCACGCCGAAATACCCGGGGCCGCCTCCGACGTCGAGAATCTTCTTCCCCGCCAGCAGGCTCGGCTCTGCATTGGAACCCTCAGTACCATCGGCCCCGCCTAGGCCAGAACCTCCAGCCCCGCTGAGGTCCTCACCACCATCCCCGCCCACAACGCCGCGGTACACATCCCGGATGAGCCCCACCGTGTCCTCGGCCAAGTGGCCGTAGAAGATGTCGGGCTGCGTCTGCTCGTACTTGAAGTCGTTCAGCAGCCCGAAGGAGCGGCGCAGCGTCGCGTGCTCCGCGAAGTACCGCAGGGCACTAGGAGCGGTGCCCGGAACTGCGCGAGCGATAGCACCCGGAATAACACGGGAAACAACGCGGGAGACAAGTCGAGGCAGTTTCACAGTGGAAACCCTACCGCAGCACCTCCGGCGACACGCCTGAGTTTCACCAACCCCACCCACACCACTGCTTACGTATCCACTTATATCTACTATTTCTTCGAATACCGCCCATGCCCCCACCAGCGCATTAAGATAGTACCCACCATGAAAATAGTGCTTCTGTGCTGGCGAGACACCAACCACCCCGAAGGCGGTGGCAGCGAACGCTACCTCCAAAGGGTCGCCGCCTACCTCGCCGACCAGGGGCACCAGGTCATCTTCCGCACCGCTAAGTACCCCGGCTCCGCCCGCCGCGAGGTCGTCACCGTCGACGAGGATGGCACGACGCCCCACGCGCCCGTCGTCTTTTCCCGCGGCGGCAGCAATCTCTCGGTCTACCCGCGCGCCCTCGCGGTTCTCCTTGCCGCACGCCTCGGCATCAAGCGCATCGGGTTCGGCCGCTTCTCTCACCGCTTGCCGCTGGCGGACATGGGCCGCCCGGATGTGGTCGTGGATACGCAGAACGGCGTGCCGTTCTTCGCCTCCCTCGTCTCCGGCGCGCCGACCGTCGTGCTCACCCACCATTGCCACCGCGAGCAGTGGTCGGTCGCCGGCCCGTTCCTGTCCCGCCTGGGCTGGTTCATCGAGTCGCGCCTGTCGCCCCTGATCCACCGCCGTTCGCCCTGGGTGACCGTCTCCGCTCCCTCCGCCGACGAGCTCGCTGAACTCGGGATCCCCCGCGATCACGTGCGTATTATCCGCAATGGCATCGATCCCGTTCCGGCGTCTCTCATACCCGACGCCCCACCGCGCCAAACTTCCTCCGCCAGCGATGGGACCTCAACGGTGCACCTCGTTGCACTTTCCAGGTTGGTGCCTCACAAGCAGATCGAGCACGCCCTCGACGCCCTCGCAGTTGTCATCCGCACGCATCCGAACGTGCGGCTGGACGTGATCGGCGATGGCTGGTGGTCGGAGAAGCTGCGCGAGCACGCCCGCGACCTAGGCGTGGAAGGGCACGTGGTGTTCCACGGTCACGTGTCTGAGGAGCTGAAGCATTTGCTCCTGGACCGGGCCGCGATCCACGTCATGCCGTCCCGCAAGGAGGGCTGGGGCTTGGCGGTTATCGAAGCCGCGCAGCACGGGGTGCCCACGGTGGGCTATGCCTCATCGGCTGGTCTGCGGGATTCCATTGTGGATGGCACCACGGGCCTGCTGTGTGGCTCGCCCGGCGGGCTCATCAATGCTGTGGAGTATCTGCTGGATCACCCCGAGGAGGCCGAGCGGATGGGCGCCAATGCGAAGGCCCGCGCCCAGGAGTTCTCTTGGGAGGCTACGGGTCAGGCGTGGGAGCAGTTGTTGCGCCAGCTTGGCTCTTGAGCCGCCGCAGCAGCGACCATAGCCACAGTGAGGCACCCGTTCCGGACACGGACCAGTACAGCACCAACCCCAGCAGGGTGGCGGCCTTGCGCCGGAAGTCGGACGGCGAGTTGGCCACCTGCGGATCACTCACTCGGTACAGGGCGAAGTTGTCGGCCGCGGCGGTTTCCCGGATGCCCGGCTGGGACAGCACAGACATGGCCTTGTCCATCTGCTTCTTGTCCTGGACGGATTCCCAGTCGATGAGCACCCAGCCCACCCCGTTTTCCCGGAGCGTGTTCCGCCCGTTCATCACGTCGCTGAGGATCCGCATGGTGGAGGGGTTGCCGTCGATGACCTTGCCATCGACCACGAGGAACCCCGGATCCAGCGGGTGGCCGGGGAGCAACTTCAGCGAGGGGGCGATGACCGGCCGGTCGCCAATCATGCGGTAGTTGCCCGGCGGCAACAGCAGGGTGGAGCCGCTCGGTGATGCCACAATGGCCGTGCGCAGCTGAGCCCAGGATTCCGGGACCGTGACCTCCTCGAGCGGGGCGATATCCCTGGGGTAAGCAGGAACCGACAGGACACACAGCCCGCACAGCGCCGCCGCGGCGATCGTGGGGAGGTGCCGGGGTCGGCGGCGTGGGGTGGCGTCGAAAAAGAAAGAACCCCTGCGGACATCGCAGCGTTCCACAACAGTGGCGATGAGCAGCACATATCCCGGGATCGCGAGGGCCACGAATTTGGACGTATCGCGGAACAGGCCCGCGCCGGGAACGTAGTGCAACAGCCCACCCATGAAGGCGATGCCGGGGCCGGTGGCCAGCAGGGCGGGCAGCACGACCGCGGCGACGGTGACGACGGCCACGGCGCGGTAGACCCGCCATAGCTCCCGTACCCCGAGCAGCAGGATGATGGCGAAGACCACGCCCGCGATGGAGGAAGCCACGGTGCGGGACGGGGGGATGGCGTCTGCGTTCCAGATGCCACCGAGGCCCGCCAGCGCGCCGAGGGTACCGACCCCAGTTTCCGCACGGGCGGCGAACGCGGCGGCGGAGGCCGGGTCGGCGGTGGCGGCGCCGGGGGAGGGCGCCAGGATCATGGGTAGCACCCAGGGCATAGACGCCAAACCGCAGGCCACCATATTGCAGAGCCGATCGCGGGACGTGCTGGAAAACAGCAGCGCGACCACGGCGGCGAGGATCAACCCGGAGGGCACCATGGCGCACGCGGAAATGAGCAGAAGCAACAGACCACGGTGCCCCGGACCCGCCGCGGCGAGGTAGGCGATGGCCGGCAGCATCATGCCCGCCGCCGCCAGGGTCCACTGGCCTTGGAGGAGGCGCTCGATGACGAACGGGTTCCACGGGACGAACAGGGCCACGGCCAGCTGCGCGGAGAATCGGGCGCCGGCCATCTCGCGGGCCATGGCAGCGGCGAACCAACTGCCCAGGGTGGCGGCCGCGATCATCAGCAAAGAGGCCAGCATGGATGCCGGGATGACGGGGCTGAAGATGGCCATGATGGCATCTTGCGGCAGTGCGCGCGGTGGCCCCTCCGCCGAGCCGAGGGTGTTGGCGTTGGCGATCATGCGGTAAGGCACGAACATGTCCCGCAACATGAACGCCCGTGATTCGCTGGGGCGCAGGCCGAGCCAGAACGGCCACAGCGTCACGATGGAGATAACGCACGACCACCCTGCCAACACCCACCAGCGGGCGGGGGACAGGGTGGTCGGGGGAAAGTCGGCACGTGAGCGCTCGGGGAGGGCGGCGGTCGGTTGCGGGGAGCTCACGTGCCTAGTGTAGCCAACGGGCAGGACACTAACGGTTGTCGAAGCTGTTGCCGTGGTTGTTGCCGTGCTCGTAGTGGTCGTACTCCTCACCGGCAGCGGCGCTGCGCTTGGAACCGCGGGCCAGCACGAATCCCACGACGAGCAGCAGCACGCCGATGATGCCCAAGGTCCACGGCAGGATGGTGCCCATGAGGCGCAGCTTGTTCTTGCCCTCCATGGCCTTGTCCATCTGTGCATCCTTGGAAGCCTGGTTCCACTTACCGGGGTAGAAGGTCGCGGTGCGGGTGGGGTTGGCGATCTCCTGGTCGCGGTTCTTCGCGATCTCGTCCGCCTCGGCCTGGTCCTGCGCGTAGTACTGGAACACGTCCTCGTTACCGTTGACGATCACGCCTGTGTCCGGCTGCACCCAGATGGTGCGGTGCACGGTGTAGTAGCGGCTCATCTCCACCTCGGGGCCGAGGTCGTCTTCCTTCTTGTCGCGTGCGTCCACGGCTTCTTCGGCGTCAGTCTCTTCCACCGGCGGCTCGTTGTCCGTGACGTTGTTCTTGCGGATCTGATCCTCGGTAAGTCCCCACACCTTGGCGGGGAACTTCAGGCGCAGCGCGGCCAGGGTGCCTTCGTCGGCCACGGAGATGTCGCCATCTTGCTCCAGGCGCTCGCGGATCGCGGAGTACAGCTCGGTCGGCGGCACGGTCTGCTCGAAGCGGTAAACCTTCTGGCCGTCTTGCTCTTCCTCGCCCACGAAGTCGATCGGGCGGGCCTTGAGGATCTGCATGTCGAAGTAGTCGTAGGACTTCCGGTCAGTGCCCATGGGGAACTGGTAAGTGATACCCGTGCGGGTAAACGGTGCCACGGATGCCTTCACCTCACCCGGGCCGCTCTGCGCCGGGGCGTTGATCTGCACGGTGGATACGGGGTCCGGTACGGGCATCTGGGTCTTGCGATCCAGGGTCACGCGGTCGATGGAGGCGCTGAGCAGGTTTTTCGGCTCCTCCCGGTCGTTGCGGAACAGAGTCTGGCCGACCTCGAGGGTGATGACCTTGTCGTTCGAGGGCTCCTGGGCAGTGGTGAAGCGCTGGGACTGCATGTCCAGGCCCTTCCACATAAAGCAGCTGATCTGGGGGTTCTTGCCTTGGCACTCGGGCTTGGAGCCGTTGTCTTGAACGGGCTTGCCGGAGGCGAGTGCGGAGGCATCCAGGAGGTTACCGGGCGTGGGGTCGGTGGCGGTCGTCGAGACCACGTCGAGGGGTAGAACCTTGCCCTTGGGGACTACGTAAGTGGGCAGTGCAATGGCGAAAACCAGAAGCATGGCGCCGAGCACAACCGCCGCGTAGGCGAAAAACTTCCTCATAGGACTTATTTTCCTGACTCTGTTCGATGGAATAGCTTGTCATACTGTAGCGAATGGAAACTTGTTTTAGTGACAAATTTGAATATTTCGTTGTATGCAACTTCAGCGGGGGCGTTCGGTAGACTGACTAGCCGTGAGATCCCCGATGTCCCGCCCGCCGGCGCCGTTCCTGCCTTCTCTGGAGGGCCTGCGCGCGGTGGCGTGTAGCGGCATCATCATCACCCACGTTGCGTTCCAAACCGGGTCGGATACGGGTTCGCTCATTAACCGCATGATGGCGCGCACGGATTTTTTCGTCCCCGTGTTCTTCGCTTTGTCGGGTTTTCTTCTGTGGCGGCGGCATCGAACTGATTTTTCTTTTTCGTTCGACGCCACCAGCCGGCGCACCATCGTGGGCTATTACGTGAAACGCATTGGGCGCATCTTCCCGGCGTATTTGGCCACGGTCCTGATTGTCATTGCATTCTTTCCGGTTGCCGAGCGCCCATCGGTGGTGCAGATCTTGGCGAACGTGACGATGACGCAAATCTACGTGCCCGATGGCCTCGTGGGCGGGCTGACTCACCTGTGGAGCCTGTGCGTGGAAATGGCGTTCTACCTGGTGCTTCCCCTGCTGGCCATCTGTTATGGGCGCATCACGCAGCGGTGGCGCATCACGGTGATCGTGGCGCTGTCCGTGCTGAGCTTCGGCTGGGCTTTCATCCCCGCCTTCGCTGATCCGCCCCCGCCGGGAGGCCTCAATCCGCACATCATGCCACCGGCCTTCACGGCGTGGTTCGCCGTGGGGTTCATCGCCGCGGAGCTGGAGGCGATGGTGCTGGCGAAGGTGGATAACGACCGGCGGGAGGAGCTGGCCGTGGTGCGCTTCCTGGCGCGGTTCCGCTGGCTGTTCTGGCTCATCGCGGTGGGTGCGCTGGCCGTGGCGGCTTCGGATGGGCCGGAGGGGTTGACCCACTCCACCCCGGCGGAGTTCGCTCGCCGCACGTTCTACGGGCTGATCTTCGCCGCGGCGCTCATCATTCCCTACGCGGTGTCCCCCAGGTCGCCGTGGCTCGAGTCCGCCGGGATGCAGGCGCTCGGCAGGTGGTCGTATTCGATCTTCCTGTGGCACATGTCGATGTTGTCGCTGGTGTTCCCCCTGCTGGGAATTGGCTTGTTCCAGGGCTACGTCATCCCCGTGCTGCTGGGTACGTTCGTGCTCACGGTGCCGGTCGCAGCCCTAAGTTACTCGCTGGTGGAGGAGCCTTCGCGCCGCTGGATCAACTCTTGGTGGAAGGGTGTGGACGCGCGCTGGCGGGAACGCGGCACCCAGCGCAGCACTGAGCGCAGCACCACGGAGGCCACGGCCACGCCGGTCGCCCCGGCCACCAGCCACGAATCGCCGGCATAGCTCAGCCCGCCCCACGGGCCACGCGCGGCGAGCAGCACCAGCACGAAGCTCGAGGTGCCGAACGCCACGGGGAACGCGTACCGCCTGATGCCTCTGCGTGCCGAGGGCTCACTGGTGGTCACTGCAGCGACCGGGAGGCGGGATGGCGTGGGGTGGCGTCGAGAAGAAAAGACCATGAGCGCTGCGGCCAGGAGCAACAGCACCGCCGCGGCGGCCCCGGCCAGCAGCCACGCGCGGTACAGGTGCGTACCCGCGAACGTGATCGTGACCAGGCCAGACGCACCCGCGGGCACAATCCAACCCTGCTGCCAACCGTTGACCGTGACGGGCGTGAGGCGCGTGCCGTCCAACGTGGCCACGCGGCCGGGGTTCGCCTGCGACGGGGAGAACAGGATGCGCTGCTGATCCGAGGCGGCGAGGTTCGTGGACTGCTCGCCGTGGCCGTCCGGGGTTCCAGCCGGGGTGTCAGACTGGGTGAGCGGCTGCGCGGACGGGGTCTCGCGCACGGCGGCGCCATACAGCGGCTCGGCCACGGTCAGCGACACCCACCGATCCTTGGCCTCCAACCTGTGCGGGCCCGCGGTGAGGGTGAAGACCTCTCCGCAGGGGTGTGCCACTCCGTCGATGGTCACGCGAGCATCCTGGCCCCGCACGCAGCGATCCGTGTGCACCACCACCGGAAGCTCACCGGGGCGCTCCGGGGTGCCGCCGCCGACCGTGGCGGGCACGGTGAACTCGCGGGTCATGACACCCTCGGGGATCTCCTGGCCGTAGACCCAGCGGTTCGGCGCCGGGTGGGTCGGGTCGGTGGGCCACTCCGGCAGCGTGGGCACCCGGTGGGGAGTGACGTTCGTGGTGGAATCGCCCTGCGTGCTGATGACCGTGGCCGAAGAAATGCCGAAGTCACCGAAGGTGCCCACGATCGTCACGCGCACGGTATCGGCCAGGCCAGCGGGCACGGTGATCACGTTATCCTCGCCGGAGCGCACCGTGGCAGTCGTGCTGGCGACCACGGACCCCTGTGCCTGCGAGGGGTCGATGCGCTCACCGATCTGATCGGGGTGCTGGTCGTTGTGGCGCAGGTACGTGGTGACCTGCACGCGCGCCAGCGACCCTTGGGTGCGCAGCTCGAGGCCCAGGTTGGCGTAAGCCTTCGGGAGCTGGAACTCGATGTACTGGCCCGCGGCTTGCCCGGGGGCGGGGCGCCACGCGGTGAAAGTGGAACCATCGACCGCTGAGGTGGCCGAGGAGTAGGTCTCGGCGCCTCCGAATGAGGTAGGCGACGCCGCCGTGGACGATGCCACCACGGCCCCACCGGTGCCCACGACCTGGGTGTAGTCGCTGGCGGGGAGGGGAGTGTTGTCCGGGCTGGAGGTGTTGCGGACCGGGTAGTCGGTGATGGGGTTGAGTAGCGAAGAGGGGTCCTTGGATGACCGGATCTCCGAATCCGCGTGGGTGACGTTGCCGTAGTTGTGCTCCCGGAGGGCAGGGGTGTCGGTGGCGGTCTGGGATGGCGCCAGGGCGGCATCGTCCGGGGCTTGCCCGGCGAGGATGCGGGTGCGCGGGGTGCCGGTGCGGCCCAGGGCGCCGTCAGCGGAGTTGAGGCGGGGGAGGGCTTCGGGGCCGGCGGAGACGACCTCGACGTTGCGGGTGTCGATGATGCGCAGATCGCCGGCGGTGCCAGCAGCGGGAGCTGGGGTGGGGTCGACCCGGTAGATCGTGATCTGCTCGTCTGTGGCGCCCGACTTGTCGCGGTTCTGACCGCTCTCGCCGCCAAAGGTGGCCACGGGTGTGAAACCGCCGGAGTATTGCAGCGTTTTGTCCACCTGCTTGGCGCCCGGGGTGTCAGCTGCCCGCGTGAGGTCCCTGCGGACCAGAACGTAACCCACGCCCTGGCTCCACAGGGTGCCAGACAGTGAAGGGATGGCCACGCCGGTGTTGAGCTGCTGCTGCACACCGTCGAGCGCACGGATGGCCTCCGGCTGCACCAGCGGGACGGAATCGCGGACCACCCACGGCACGTCGAGCAGTGGCTGAGCGGGTTCGTCCCTGGTGTTGCCCCAGGTCTGGCGTGCAAACCGGGCCTCCGGCAGGATCATCGTGCGCGGGGTGACATGCCCCGGCGAGGCCTGAGCATGCTCGTTGAGCCACCGCGCGGCCTCGATCCAGTAGCGGGGGACGCCGCGGTAGGCGTCGGCGGCGGGAAGCTGCCCGGACCACCCGGGGGCGGTGGCCACGGCCAGCAGCAGGCTCACGGCGATGGCCTTGACGACCTGCGGGTTTTTCTCCGGGTTGCGCCAGGCCACCCACTTGTTCCGCGAACGCCCCGGCCATTCCAGGCCACGGAGCCCGTGGGCGATGCCCACCACCAGGGCGATGCGCACCACCGGATCGAACTTGTGCAGGTTACGCAGCGGGGCGCCGGCACCGTCGAGGAACTCCCGGACAGGTTCGGCGATGGGGGAGAAGGGGGCCACGGCCACGATCATTGCCGACATGCCCACCAGCAGGATGAGCAGCCAGCGGCCAGCAAAGGCCAACCCCGGCCGGGACAGCCCCCACAGGCCGATGAGGGCAACGATGAGCGTGGCGACGATGAACACTGGCTCGGTGACCAGTGCATTTCCGGCCGGGCGTTCTGCGGAGATGAACGGCGTCCAGCTCGTGGCTCCGCGCAGCACCTCCATCGGGTTGAGCCAGCGCGTGGTCAGCGAGGCCGACTCGATGTAGTCGGTGAACGGAGGAGAGTACTTGCCCAGCAGAATCAGCGGGCCGATCCACCAGAAGGTGGCGAGCACTCCGGCGGGGATCCACCACATGCCGAAGTACAGAGCGCGCCGCCGCTGGGCTGCTCGCAAGACTGCAGCGCGCCGCGAGCCGGCGGCACCGGCGGCACTGCTGGCACCGCTGCTTCCCGCGCCGAAGCCCACCACGGCCGACAGCCAAAACAGTGCCGCCGGAATAACAGCCACGGCCGTGGCCACCGCGTTAACCGCGCCGAGGCACAGGATCGCCACGCCGCCGAGCAACCCCTGCGTTGCGAGATAGCGCTTCGGCAGGCGGCCGCCCGGCTCGCGAGCACTCGCCCCGGTGGCGCTGCCAGCCCCGGTAGCGCTGGTAGCGCTGCCAGCACCACCTGCGCTGCTGTGCCGCCCCGAATAACTTCCCGCACTCACCGCGCGCACCACGAACAGCAGCACCCACGGCACGAGCGCGCACACCCACGCCTCGGAACTAATCGCTCCAAGAGTGGTGAGGATGCGCGGCGACAGCGCAAACAGGATGCCCGCGATCACGCGCGAGCTGCGGCTGCCGATCCCCCGATCGCCAGCCGCCTCCAGCAGCCGCACCGTTCCGGCAAACGCAAGCCACAGCAGCAGCGTCCACCACAAGCGCTGCACAATCCACGCCGGGAGCCAGCTCAGCAGCGCAAAAAACAAGCCGTGCGGGAACAGGTAACCGTAGGCCTGGTTCTGCAGCTGCCCCAGCGGGAACGTGTCCGTCCACGGGTAGAGGGCTTGGCGGAGGAACCCCCACGGGTCAGCCGTGAGGTCGAGCTTCGTGTCCGCGCTGATCAGCCCCGGCGATTGCAGAAAAGCAAAAAGCCCCCATGCCAGAGCACACAGCGCAAGGGTCCTACGGCTGAGTGGGGCGTGTGGGGGCGTGGTGGCGTCGACCATGGTGGATCCTCCACGCGGGGATGCGGCGGAGGGAGACATCATGGGACGCTAAGGAAAATCAGGGCAATCGCGCGGGCGCGGGCGGGCACAGGCATCAGGCAGGGCACACTAAAGAGGCGACCCGCGCCGCATCCCACCCACTCAGGGTGCGAATACGTGCAGATCACCGCGGCAGTGAGCCCTACTGGCCGAGGCGGCCGCCGTACTGGACGCTGCCCAGGAAGGCGTTATCCTGGTTCACCGCGATCTGCTCGTCCGAAGGCAGTGTGGTGGAATCCGCCATCGCGCCAGCACCGAAGGCCAATGCGCCACCGAGGACGATGCCTGCAACGGCAGCGACGATCAGCGCGCCAGCGGAACCGCGCTCGCGGGATTCGTTATCGTATGCCATGAATAATCCTGTTCTTCCAGGGACTGAGTTTCTCCAGTCTCTGCCTTAATCTTCGTCGCCGGCCGGGGGAACGATCAGCACCGGTCGGCCCGCATTCTTGATAATGCTATCCGACACACTGGAGTTTAGGAAAGATTTCCACCCAGAAAGTGCTCGCGTCCCCGTGACGATGAGGTCAACGTCTAGCTCCTCTGCAGCGTCCACGATGGCGCTCCAGACTGCTGTACCGGACTCTACCAGGAAAGGTTCGGTGACAAACCCATTTTCGCGGGCAATATCCACGCCCTCAGAGCAGATGTTTACGGCCTCGGCGTAGGCGGGGTCGTTCTCCTCCGGGTCGCCATTGGCGGATTCGGAGGACCACCCGTGCTGCATCATCCCGCTCATTCCGGCGGCGCGGGCGGCCTGGCGATGGATCGGCTCCCACACCGTGAGGATGTAAGCGTTTTTCGCGGACAGGAACCGTCCCGAGTGCTGTACTGCTCGTTTCGCCTGGTCGGAGCCGTCGTAGGCAATGAGGACCGTGTCGCCGTTCGGGTCGAAGGGCTGCTCGTTGGTGGACATATCTTTCCTCCTATTGTCTTCTGTCACTACGTTAGTCTTATGCGCCGTTACCTTGTTGCCCTATCCGCGATCTGTTGTCTGGCTGTTGCTGGTTGCTCCTCATCGTCGACGCCACCAGACTCCACCACCTCCCCGTCCGCCTCGGTGGAATCGACCGGGTCCGCTGCCTCGGGGGAGGCCACGGGGGATGCCGGTGCTCCGGGGACGGCATCCTGTGACCAGATCAAGGACCAGTCCACGGAGAAGCTGGCGGCCCGCCTGTTGGGAGTGGGCGTGACGGATTACGCCTCCGCCGAGCAGGCAGTGGACCTAGGTGTGCGGCACCTGTTCATTGGATCGCAGACGGACAAGTCCATCCTCAACGGCCAGGGCGACCCTAAGCGCAGCCTCGCGGAGTTGCAGCGGCGCGCGGGTGAGCCGCTGACGGTGAGCGTGGACGAGGAAGGCGGCTTGGTGCAGCGCCTGACCTCGTTGATCGGTGAGCTGCCGAGCGCGCAGCAGATGGCGCAAACGATGACTCCCGATCAGGTGCGCGACATGATGCGCGTCCACGGCGAGAAGATGCGGGCGCTGGGTATCACGGTGGACTTCGCTCCGGACGTGGATCTGGCCGGCGGCCAGGAGATCTCCGACAACGCGATCGGTTCCCGCGCGTTCAGTGCGGACCCGCAAACGGTTGCGAACTACGGCCGCGCCTACGCGGAGGGCCTGCTGCAGGCGGGCATTACTCCGGTGCTCAAGCACTTCCCCGGCCACGGGCATGCACAGGGCGATTCCCACAATGGTGAAGTCAAGACCCCGCCGTTGGATCAAATGGAGCAGGCGGACATGATTCCCTTCGCCCAGCTGGTGAGCATCCCCGGCGTGGATGTGATGGTGGGACACGTGGAGGTTCCGGGGCTCGGCGCGCCGGGCACGCCGTCGTCCATCAACCCCGCTGCCTACGAGTTGCTGCGCAAGGGCGGCTACGCGGGCGCGCCGGGATTCAACGGTGTGGTGTACACCGACGATCTGACGGGCATGAAGGCCGTCACGGATAAGTATCCGGGCGGGTTGGCCGCGGTGGCGGCGCTGTCTGCGGGTGCGGACATTTCCCTGGCTGCGGCAGGTGCCGTGGATATTCCCACGGTGGTGAAGGAGATCTCTGCCGCCATTGATGATGGGCGGATTGACCGGGCGCGCGCGGTGGAATCGGCGCAGCGCTCCTGCCGTTAGGCGGGGATGGGGAAAAGATTACAAATTGGATCCAAATGGGCTAACAAATTCACGGTTAGCTGCTTTCCGCGTTAAAATTGATGCGTGCAAAACTCGGGCAAAAATCACCATACTGCGAGCCTCCCCACCGGGGATGAGCTCGCAGCTGGTCATGATGCGCCGACCGTAGGCGATGGTGCTCGCCCGGTGAAGCCCCGCAAGAAGCGCCGTTTCCCCTTGTGGGCGTGGTTTCTCATCGCGCTGATCGGCCTCGGGGGCGTGCTCTATGGGGTGGACTACGCCATGAGTAAGGGGCAGGTTCCCCGTGGCGTGACCGTGGGCGGCGTGGATATCGGTGGCATGTCGGAATCGCAGGCCGAGCAGCGCCTCCGGCTCAAGCTGGGGGAGCAGGTCCGCGAGCCAGTCACCGTGAAGGCCGGCAACATGTCCTCGATGCTGGAGCCGACCCAGGCGGGCCTCCAGGTCGACTGGGGCGCCACCGTTAAGCAGGCGGGCAAGCAGCCGCTGAACCCGATCACGCGCATCCGGTCGTTCTTCGAGACGCGCGAAGTCGGCATTATCTCGAAGATCACGGACGAGCCGCTGAACCGCGAGATGAACCGCGTCAGCCGCGAGCTGACCCGGGAACCGCAGAACGCGGCACTTACCGTGAATACCGCCGGTCGCGCGGACATCCGGGATGACATTCCTGGCCAGACGATCGATCAGTCCGTCCTGCGCCAGAATGTCGTGGATAACTGGCTGAACACCAACCGCACGATCAACGGGCAGGCCACCATCGTGGAGGCCAATGTTCGCCGCGAGGCCGCTGATAAGGCGGTGAAGGATGTGCTCGATCCGGCGACGTCCGGCAACCTCGTGTTCCACGGCCGCGATGGCGTGGACGGGATCATCACCCCGCAGAACATGGGGCAGATCCTCACCTTCGTCCCTGATAACGGCGCGTTCCGCCCGGAGTGGAACACGGACGCGGTCCAAAAGATCCTTAGCGAGCAGCTGGGTTCCACCGAAACGGAGTACCGGGACGCTAGCTTCACCTTCGCGGGCAACGGTGTGACCGTGGTTCCCTCCCAGGATGGAGTGTCCATCACGTGGGACAAGACGATTGGCGATTTCGCGAAGAAGGCTCTGGATACCAAGAACCGCCAGTATGACGTCACCTACGAAGACAAGCCCGCCAAGTACACCACCGAGCAGGCGCAGAAGGCACACTTCGACGACGTGGTCGGCGAATTCACCACCGGCGGATTCTCGGATGCCTCGGGCGTGAACATCCGCCGCGTCGCCGAGATGGTCAACGGTGCGATTGTCCTGCCGGGGCAGACGTTCTCCCTCAACGGTTACACCGGCCCGCGTGGGCGGGCGCAGGGCTTCGTGGAATCCGGCATCATCATTGATGGTCACTCCGGCGAAGCCGTGGGTGGTGGCATCTCTCAGTTCGCCACCACGTTGTACAACGCCTCCTACTTCGCGGGCATGGACGACGTGGCGCACACGCCGCACTCCTACTACATCTCCCGCTACCCGGCCGGGCGCGAGGCGACCGTGTACGAAGGCGCGATCGACCTAAAGTTCCGCAACCCGTTCGATACGCCCGTGCGC